>QMMN01000005.1 GCA_003647275.1 Deltaproteobacteria bacterium | reverse complement strand
GGAAGACAAGACCGAGCTTGAAGAAAAGGTTCTGTCAAATGTGAAGGAACTGGTTTTACCCTACGTTCAAACCCTAAAAGACACCCGATTAGATGCTAAACAGATGGCTTATGTAAGTATCATCGAGTCGCATCTAAATAACATTCGGTTCAGTTAGTAAGGTGAGAGGATCTATAGATAATATGATGATTTGAGCCTTCTTTGTGGTTTTCCCAACACCAGGCCGATCATCAAGCCAAAGAATAGAACCAAGGCACCCATAGCAAACCATTTGCTCCTTCGGGAAGACCTCAAGCGCTCATTTTCCTTGGTCAATGTTTGAATAGCTTTCAGTGTTACTTCATAATTTTCTTTCAGTTCTCTTGTGAGTCCAAGTTCCTGACGGACAGCTTCCCCCCATTTTTCAATGCGGACTATCTTTTCTTTGAGTTGAGCATTTTCCTGCTTTAAAGATTTGGCCTGTTCCTCCCATGGCAGACGTGTAATCAGATAGCGACTCAGGACCCACCCCTCCAAGATGCCCTGCTCATTTTCCAAGACGTGAACACGACTCCAACCGCCTTGAGATTCCAGAACCTTTACAGGCAGACCTGAAGGAAGAAATTTGAGGATTTTGTTTTCAATACTGGGCCCCCTACGCAGGCTGATTCTAAACGTATCCGTCACATAGGCCTTTGCGGCCCAGCTTGTCTGACCCATTAAACACAACCCTAAGATTACAGGGGTGATAAGCCTCCAAACCTTTGCTATGATTGTCAGCATGTGACTACCTTTCTCTGTACACCTTTATATTTTTGGGGTTTTGTGTGTTTATTTTTACTTACCGCGGAGGATGCAAAGCTCGCTGCGTATGAAAACAAAGCTTTTTTTAGTTTTGGCTTTCTAAAATCTCCAAGCCCACCAAATAATGACCTTTAAATCGTCCTTGATCATTTTTGGTGATATGTCGAATCGCTGTCTCCAGATACTCAGGCGGATGGAGTGAATCAGCCGAATAGTATTTTACATTCAATGTGTCCCCCACCTTTAACCGAGGCAAAATATCTGAACCTTCCTTGACCAAAACACACATGGACGTTGAAGCGATGTTCCGGATCTTGAATTGATAAGGGGCTTCGAGTCCATTGATTGAAAACTCTACGCTGTAATAGTGATCTACCTGTTTTCTATGTTCAACTCTTCTTTCCACTTGTTGGTTGGTCACGGCATATTCTTTCATGCATTCCCCCTCTCAGCTTATCAGCTTATCCTAAGTCTTTGTTTTTGGCTATCTTACGGTTTTTTTTAAAGATTTTATAGCAAGATTAATGCCAAAATAAAATATCATGGATAGGCCCCCTAATATCCATGTAAATCCAATGATATTTATAGTAGGGCTATGAGTGACATTCTCTACGTAAGCTCCAAGGGGAGGGTTCGGGCCCTATTGAAAATCGGGTTGTCTGTCAACTTTTTGGCATCCCGCTGTCCAAAAATTGCGTACACTTTTCAGGCGGGCGTCATCAAAAACCACGCAGTCTCGACAAGTCTTTGATCTTGTCCAAGGCCTCGACCATTGGGGGGCCTGCAAATATTCCATCATGCTCATGAGGTGCGCCTTTCGGATTTCTTTTCAAGGTTGTAACCCAAGTTACCTTATTGAATTGATTGACATTAGAATGGATTTGTATTATTTGGAAATATTATGACTAGAGAGAAGTTGAGTGCAATCATTCAGGGGATTTTAAAGACTGAAGTTGATCTAAGTTTCCTGCTGCAGTTAGAGAAAAGTGAGCTTGAGACGCTGGTCGCGTGTATCAGGGAGCGTGTTGACCAGGCCGGGAGATAATTTGTTGGTTTTAGCGAATGACCAGTGTGATTAAGTGTGATGATCGGGATTTAATCTGGCAGATGATAGATTCAGATTCATTGAAGATCAGTAGGTCATAAGAAAGATACTTAAGCACTTCTTGAAGCCAAAACCACCATTCGGTTGAAAGAAGATGAAAAGAAGACACTTTCTGAAGGCTATAATCGCAGGCGTCATCGTAGCGGGGCTCGCTCCAGAGGTGTTTGCGGAGATCGTAAAAATTCCCCCTGCTACCCCGCCGAGAGACTACGATGATCATATCAAGGACTACCTCCACAAGATGCAGCACTTCGACGAACATCACGAGGGGGACTTCTACCTTGACCGGAAAAGATACCGGCTTTTAGAATCCTCTGTAAAGCGGCTCAAGCGCCTCCAGCGGACCGTAGGGCATGGCAATTTCTACCTGTTAGACTTTGACGATGCGCTCAAAATTGCCCGTAACTACTCCCAGGTAGGCCAGTTCCCCAAGGCGGAACTGGATTTTCTGGAGATGATCTTCTATGAAGGTGCCGCCCTCTACGGTTTTTTCGGCGAAAAGCCCCTGAAAAATCTCACCGACCGGATTCAGAGACGGAAAGTGGTCAAGGTCCCTTACACCGGCAACTACCTCTATAAGGGCCTGCCCCTTGAGACCTACAAGAAAATCAAGCAGGACATGGGCGATCAGGTCATCCTGACTTCCGGGGTGCGCAGTGTCATCAAGCAGTTTCTGCTGTTTTTGAATAAGGCTTACAAAAGCAAGGGCAATCTCTCCATGGCCTCCCGCTCACTCGCCCCACCCGGCTATTCCTTCCATGGCGTCGGCGATTTTGATGTGGGGCAGGCAGGCTTCGGGGCCGCTAACTTCACGGAGCGCTTTACCACCACGGAGGTATACAGGAAGCTTGTGGACCTCGGCTACATCGCCCTCCGCTATCCCCAGGACAACCTGCTTGGAGTGCGCTTTGAGCCCTGGCACATCAAGGTGAATTCAAAGGCGTGAAAAAGTTTTTTGCAGCAGTCTTCGCCTGCTTTCTTTGTAACGGTTTTTAACGCCAGGAAATCTAATTCCACCAGCATTGTTAATGGTAGATCTCTCAACTTCTCTTTTTTTGAGATAATCCAGGTAAAATCAATGCAATGGAAAAAAGAATGAAAATGGAAGATTTTTGGACTATCTATGAAGAATTTCTGGAGATGTATGATGATGCGGACGTATCTTTTTATCATTCTCGCGGTCGCTGCGCTTCTTGGGAACGGTTGCGCGGCTCCTAAGGTAAAACTCTTTCCCGACGCCACGGAACCGCTTCAGGAGTTCACACTCCAAGGTACGGAAAAGGGCAAGGTGCTGGTCATCCCCATAAGAGGGATCATCTCGGACGCTCCGAGGGAGCGGTTCCTGCGCACCAGGCCGAGCATGGTCCAGGAGATCGTCTCCCAGCTTAGGCTGGCTGAAAAAGACGAGGAAGTCAGGGCGGTTCTCTTGAAAATCGACTCACCCGGCGGCTCCACCACCGCAAGCGACGTTCTCTATCACGAAATCATGGCCTTCAAGGAGAGGACGGGGGCCAAGGTGGTCGTTGCCATGATGGATGTGGCCGCTTCAGGCGGCTATTATATCTCCCTTCCGGCCGATTTCATCCTGGCCCACCCCACCACGGTCACAGGCTCCATAGGTGTCATCTTCATGCGGCCTAAAGTGACCAGCCTTATGGGAAAAATCGGCTTGGATATCAAAGTAAACAAGTCCGGTAAAAACAAAGACATGGGCTCTCCCTTCCGGCAAACCACCCAAGAGGAACAAAAGATTCTCCAGGCCTTGACCGACGACTTGGGCAGGAGATTCATAAACCTCGTAGCCAAGCACCGCAAACTCGATCAAAAGACTTTGGCCGACATCTCCACTGCCCGCATCTACCTCGCAAAGGAAGCCCTGCAACTGGGGCTTGTGGATAAAATCGGATACTTAAACGATGCGGTCTTGCAGGCCAAGAAGCTAGCTGAACTGCCGGAAGACTCGAAAGTCGTGGTCTACCGCCGTACCGAATACCCGGACGACAACCTCTACAACACCGCCACGACTCAGTACAGCGGAAGAAGATTACCCCTCATTGATTTAGGCCTGCCACACGCCATGACCTCTCTGCGCACCGGTTTCTACTATCTCTGGTCGCCCGCCGCAGGTCGCGACTGAGCAGGGCTTTCGCCGGAAGGGGCTTTTGAAGCTCCCTGTCCATGTAGGCATCTCTCACGAGTGCGACGATTGTCGTGAGAGTTTTGCCTGGTGTATACTGCTTTGGGGTGGATAAAACACTGTGACGCTAATCGACAAAAAGCGAGGAGGTTGGATATGAAGTCAAGTGAAGGACATATCGGCCGGATTTTCGTAATACGGCTTGAGGATGGCGATGTGGTTCCCGAATGCATTGAGCGTTTTGCGCAAGAGAATGGTGTGTCCGTGGGCCACGTTGTCCTGGTAGGTGGCGTCGGAGGGGGGCAGGTCGTGGTTGGCCCACGACGTTCAAATGAAAGACCACCGGATCCGATGCTGCTACCTGTTGATGGCGCCCATGAGGTGATCGGGGTTGGAGTCCTCGCTCCTGGGGAAGACGGCCAGCCGATCTTGCACATCCACGCTGCTCTCGGACGGTCGGGACAAACCATGAGCGGGTGTTTAAGGCCAGGCGTTAAAACCTGGCTGGTGGGCGAAGTCATCCTTTATGAAATCCTGGATGCAAAGGCGGCTCGCGTCAGGGACAGGGAGAGCGGTTTTACGCCCTTAGAGCCTGGCATTAGTCCCAAAGGTCACTAATCCTCATTGAATCTCGTTTTCGGCCAATGCTATAAAAGTATTTCTATCGAAATGACGAACACAGATCCAGATACTTCACAGAGACTAAAGCTGGGAAAAATGTTTAAAGTTTCAGATGTGGCCGGTTTCAAAACCCTTTAGCGAGCCGGTCAAAAATGGGCAAACAAACGAGAAAAAGGGTTTTGAAACCACCTCCTAATGAGAATCTTGAAACGAGTGACAAAAAAACGCTTTATAACACAGAAGGGGGGGTTTTGGTTTTTTGACCTGGGTCATCATTTCAATTTTTTGACCCTTGGGATTCATTTTTAACCCCAATGTACGAAGAAGGCCTATCTCGAATTTTACCAAAATTTATTAACCCTCCATCTCCCCGCAAAAAAATACCTTGAAATCCTGGGTGGAATGTGAAATGATGTACATGGAAGTCTCGGTATGGCGATTTTAGCCGTTGGTCTTAAAGCTTCCTATAGCGAGCCCCGTTGAACCGCAATAGCGAGCGCATTCCACGTAGGTTCTGCCTGACGGTAGTGCTTCGGTGGGCTTCGGGGGTTAGCGAGCGCCTAAATAACCACCTGCTGAGCAGGTGGCTTTGTTGAGCGGCTGCAAGCCGCAAAACAAAGAAGCACGCAGTGCCATTGTTTAAGTTTGCATGTCCGTGCGGAGCAAGGGGATGCAAACAATCAAAAAATGGTAAATTTCCTCACGGTCGAAACGGTCGAAGATTCCCTGCAGCTTGCTGCAGCAGCAGGGTTCTTCAATCATGTCTTTGGTTATAAGCGACTCATCTCAAGTTCCTTAATCAGGTTGTATTATCATCTTGATCTCAAAGTAACAATTCTACGGGGCAAGCTGCGGAGTTAGCGCTCGCGGTGCATTTTCAAGTCATCATTCTCAGAAATTTTCATTAAAGGAGGATAAGAATATGGGAAAATTGGTCAAGGACATGATGAATCCTATCGAGGAGTACGATAAAATCGATGTTGAGGCCCGGTTAAGTGATGCTTTGGCTATCTTGAAAAAAAATCACGAGAAACTTAAGGCGGGTGCCATTAGTAATTATCACAAGACGCTTTTTGTGACAGATGCATCCAGGAAGATTATAGGCAAGTTGTCCATGTATGACCTCATCAGGGGACTGGTGCCCGAAAGTGCTAAAAAATCAGAGCTTCACATCGCTCGTGTTCTCTCTTCACGCGTACTGGAAGTCGCCGACCAGGTAGGTGAATTCCAAGAACACTACCAGTGGCTTCATAACAGCTTTTTCGACTTGGTCAAGCAAGAGGCGCACAAAAGAGTAAAAGACATCATGTCCCCGGTTCATCCGGTATTGAAGGAAGATGATAAAATGAACCACGCCATCTTCGTCCTGTTTAAAGAAGGTGTTCGGCAGCAGCTGGTCATCCGGAATGGCGAGATCGTTGGCGTAATAAACCTCATGGTTGTCCTTAATCAACTCCTTGAAACCGTCAGCCCAGAATGCGGTGTGAATTGGCAAAGCTGAGCTGATATATGCCAAAGGGCAACGAACAGAGGAACATCTACAAGCGTACAAGGCTGCAATTCACGAGCAAATTGTCTGCTTGGCTTTGAGCCAGTTTTTATTATTAATGACCATCCTTATGGCTGCCACAATGGGAAATCCCTTCCGGGCCCTCGGAATGGGTCATGGGCCACTTTTGGTTCCCTGCGAGTATTGGCATCGCAGGGGTTAAGCCTCCCCTTTTTCGCATGCCATCAATGCCTTGATAGCCGGGAGGGTGTTTCCCTCTAAAAGCGCCACAAAGGCCCCGCCACCCGTGGAGATATAGGATATGTTGTATGCCTCACCCGTGCGATGCACGGCCACATCTAGATCCCCGCCCCCCAACACAGTGAAGGCGTAACTGCTAGCCACTTTTCGAAGCAGACCAAAGGTCCCCCGACTGAAGGGGTCCATCTCATAGACCCCCATGGGACCATTCCACACAATGGTCCGCGCATTTTCCAAGACCTCTGAGAAAAGCGTAACCGAAGCCGGACCGATGTCCAGGGCCATCCACCCGTCTGGGATCTCTTGAATGGGTCGCAGTAGGGTTTGGGCCTTAGGACTTTTTTCTTGGGCCACCACACAGTCCACAGGGAGGTAGAGCTTCACACGTTTTTCGCGGGCTTTTTGCAGGATCTGTTGCGCCTGAGGGATCAACCCCCCCTCTACCAAGGAGGTCCCTGTGTCAATGCCCTGAGCCCTCAGAAAAGTGTAGGCAATGGCCCCGCCTAAAATGACCTTGTCAGCCTTGTCGACCAGATGAGATACGGCTCCCACTTTATCCGCAACCTTGCCCCCGCCAAGGATGGCTACCAGCGGCCGGCCGGGGTTCTCCAAAACCTGAGAGAAGGCCTGGAGTTCCTTTTTCATCAGGAAACCCGCGCAGCACTCTTTGACGAAACTGGTGACGGCCACGACTGAGGCGTTGACCCGATGGGCCACGGCAAAGCCATCGTTGATGTACACATCCGCCAGCCTGGCCAAGGCCCGGGCGAACTCCGCGTCGTTGTCGGTCTCTGCCTTGTGAAATCGAAGGTTCTCCAATAACAGGACATCGCCGGGCTTCATCTTTTGGACCATCTCTTCCACCTCAGGGCCCACGCAGTCCGGGGCCAAACGTACCTCTTTTGAGAGGAGTCGACTGAGTCGCCGGGCGCAAGGCGCCAAAGAGTATTTTTCAACCCGCTGTCCCTTGGGACGTCCGAGATGAGATGCAATAATCACCTTTGCTCCTTCATCCAGAGCGTGGTTTAAGGTCGATAAAACACTTCGAATACGCGTATCGTCTGCGATATTCCCCTGTTCATCTAAGGGGACGTTGAAATCCACCCGGATCAGGACCTGCTTTCCCTTGAGATCAACCTCGTCAATGCTGCGAATCTTCATGCTTTCAAACCTCCCTTAAGATAAGCGTTTCTACAAGCTCATATTTGCGAAGTGTACCGATCCAAAAAATCATATTTTCCCGCATGTTAGCCAAAGAGATGTCCTTCTTGGCGCTGGATTACGATGGTGCCCCTCAGATAAGGACCCTTATGGTTTCAAGGCCCTCTTCGAATACGGAAAATTCGAGATTGTTTCCGTATGATCACCCTTCTCAAAAAAAGGGGATTTTATCATAGATATCATATCTATATGAAGACCTCAAACTTTCTTTGAACCCTAGACTGACTCTATTATAATCGCTTACTAAACATGACCTCTTCGAATCAAAAGAAAGATAAAGTATCGGGATAAGCAAAGGGAACCAAAAGCAAGCTGTAAGGCGAGACCATGGGGTCGTGGGGAGGGATGATATTGACCGGCCTGTTCCCCGGATGCGAAGCGCTGCCCCAAGGTAGCCCCCCCCGCCTTGCCCGTCCTGTTGCGGTAGCTATACGGGGTAGGTGAGGTGTTTCACAACCTCTTCTTCATCTGCGTCAACCGTGGAAATTGCAAGAGATAGGCGCGTTATGATAAAGGCCCATCCTGTTGCCTAGATGGGCCCTTGCCTCACATAGCTGTCGGGTAATTTAGTTGGCGAGATCTGGTTGGTAGACCAGTTTTTTGTCCATATGATAGGTCCAGGGGAGACCCTCGTTGCGCCAACTACCCCCTGTTCGCTTCCCGCAATAGGCGCTGTGTTTGTATTTCATCTTGCCGCCTTCAAAACCACCCATTACATTGAACACCTTGTCTTCGGCAAAACCCGCCTTGATGGCTTCATTGCATGCCATACAACTCCTGCTTCCACTACGACATATAAATATCAGGGTATCAGTCTTGGGGTTGAACCGGGCCAGAAGGTCCTTGCCGAAATTTGGATTCATCGCCTTCCCATATTTCTTATCACCCATCTTACCGGTCCAGAATTTCAAGGGAATATTGTAGGCCCCTTCGGGATGGCCAATCATTTGATATTCCGGTCGGGTTCTACAATCTATCAGAAAGGTGTGTTGTGGGTCTTTCATGAGCATCTCATGGGCCTGGATTGGTGTGAGATCACCACCAATGTGAGGCTTGTTTACCTTATATGCATATCCCGCAAACGCAAGAGCACTACAAACAAACACCAGAGCCAGTGATAGTAACAATGTCTTACCTATGTGTTTCATTTTTTCCCCTCCTATTGACTAATAATGACGTAAGGCCAAAACACCAAACCAATATCATTCATCCCCCCCTTCGTTGTTGATGTGTACTTGGCTTACCCCCGCGTTAATAAAGATAAGCATTTTGGGCATAATCTCATAACAGGCCATCCTTGTATGGTCAAGTTATTTTTGGACTCTATCCTTTATTGGTCTGGGGATTTTAGTCTCAGGTACGATGACCCCGGCATTGGCTTTTTGTTCCCAACCAGTCACATCTTTTTTCTGGAGGAAAAGTGAGGCATTGCCGTGACAGCTGTTGCAGGTCTTGTTCTGCGGGGTTATCCGTTGAATGTTGTGCGGTGTATCTAACTTCCATGTGGGAAGTTTATTGAAATCACTCAACCCGTCCTTTACGTAAAAATCAAACAGTCCTGGATCAGCCGGTGGGTGCCGCAAGACCACATAGTGATAAGGTCTGTCGTTCGTTTTGCGGGGATTGAGGCCTATTTTAAATAGCATCTTCGTTTCCCCAGACTTAAAATAAGGAAGCCCCTTTTTATCGGTTCCCACGTGGCAATTGAAGCAGTTCTTATTGGCCACCGCATGACAGACCTGACAGGCCACCTTATTCCTGTGAATCGTGTGTGAACTGGTCTTGGGCTTTTCGGATATTACGTCCGGGTGGCACTTCTCGCACCTCGGCCTCTCAGGGAGATCAAATCGGGTGCCCACATCCATGGCATCCGCATGCATTTCTTTTGCAGTATGGCAGTCCATGCATGTCATCTCCTGTTTGTCGTAATGAACATCTGCGGGATACTCATCATTTGCCCCGGTAAATTCTCGGTGGACCCGTCCGCCATGGCAGCTTGCACAGGTCGTGTCCATGGATGGTTTTTTCTGAAAAAGGTGCCCGGCCAGAAATCCGCCCTCGACATAATCGGGACGGCTGACATGGCACTGGCCGCAGCTTGCATGACAGGCATTGCAGTGCTTTTCCTTAGCTTGACAAACCTTCTTAAGGATTCCTTTGTCCTTTTTGTTAGCCCGGGCCTTAATAGCCTTTTCAAGGGGGGCCAGAGTGTAGTGCAGGCTGTTCTTGGCTGTGGACACGATATCTTTGTGGCATTCGCCGCAGACCTTGTCGGCCTCAGGGAAGGTCATGTCTCTTATGATTCCCTTATGGGCGGTCTGCCAATTGGGATCTTTGGGGTCCCCCCCATGACAGGCCTCGCATGCTATTTCCCCATGGTCGGTCTTTAGGAAGGATGGGTTGACATAAATCTTTTCGTAAGGCTCCAACGGAGCCAGCGGGCCTCCTCACCCTTCACCGGCCGTCTCTGCTGATTTGTCCGGCTTTGGCCTGATCTTTTCGATCTCCCAGCTCAGACGGATTAGTTTTTTCACGTTGGTATGGCAACCAACACATTCGTTTTTGGCACTTGCCTCTTTGGCCATGGAGATTTTTGGGGTCGGACCTACCAGGGCCGCAACAAAAAAAACAAGGAAACAGATCAGAAACAAATGCATTCTTGTGCCTTTCAAACTAGTCACCTCCCTTAATTGTAAGTAGGCTGTTGTCTAAATTGTTGGAATGTAGATGTGGGTGGTCTTTTAAATTTGCTTTCTGAAGGGTGAGCGGACAACTGCTTAGCAACAGTCTAAGCATAAATTATAATAAATTAACAACGTGTGAGATGTCAAGACCAAAAAGAGCATACATCACGCCCCCCGAGAAGTTGATCATGCCTTTGTTCAAGGCGAACGATATAAGGCACGAGATCAGATCGGAAATGTCCAGAGATGGCATTCCCCGCAGCTTGCTCCGTAGAATCGTTACCTTGGAATCAATATGATGATACGACCTGATTAAGGAATTTGAGATTAGTCGCTTATCACCAGAGACATGATTCAACAGGGCTTGCTGCTGGGAATCTTCAAAATGCAATACTGGGGCGTTAATCCTCGACCTTGATTTTAGTCAGCTTAGACTTTTTGTCCCCCGTGCCCTTTTTAATAGCCTCAATCCGTTCATCTATGAGGGACTTGATGCCTTCAAGAAATTCAATACGCGCGTTATTCATGTGTTCGAAGAAGGCGGATTTTCTCTCGGTCATGTTCTTGAGGCACCCAACAAACAGGCACAAAGGACAAACAAAGTCCTGTTCTTGTTTGGCTGTTTTTTTGGTTGTTTTTTTAGGGGCCATGTTTTCCTCCAAATTTGATGATAACCTTGCCATGTTCAATCTTTGCACCCGAAGGTTGCCTGGCAGCAATGTTGCGCGGGAGCAACACGTGCCGCTTAAACCCACCGATGCGAACAATCAATTCCTCATTTCGTTTGCTTAACTCCACCTCCTTTTTAGTCAAGAAGGGTATCTTGATGTCCAGAAAGTAATCCTTACCTACTTTTCTGAAAGTGTAAGGAGTGTCTGCATACAGGATCTCTTCAGGGCTGCGGGCGCCGTAGATTTCTATCGCGAGTTTTGAAAGTTCTCCCATGCCGACCACCTGATCCTTCAGCATGGGAACCTTGAATACAGGAATCGGGCTAAAGAGCTGTTCGGTCTCCTTGATGTAGCGGTCCTGTGTTTCTTTCCAGCGGGCAAAATAGCCATTGTTAACTGCATCAGGGAATATGCGATTAATAACAATGGCATCTATGCACATCTTGTAGAGGCTAAAATACATATAGGCTCGCTGTGTCTCTTTCAAGATGATTTTTTCAGGGTTGGTAATCAATCGCACCGTGGTGATGTTAGGATTTGACAGGATACTGTCGACGCCTTCCAGTCGATCAAAGAGCCGCTGGATATTAGCGAAATACTCATCTCCCGGAAGGGGCACTTCATAGAGCCTCTTTGTGATGGGCCGGGCCACCTTGACGATCCTGCGCTCAACATTAAAGAGTTTTTTCATGTACCATTCAAGGCTTGTTGGGATGCTAACAAAGCGAATCGACTCCCCCGTAGGCGCACAGTCAAGCAGGATAACATCGTAGCGCTTCTGCGCCACGTAGCGATTGATGTACAAGAGTGAACTTACCTCTTCCATGCCAGGCAAGATGGCAAGTTCCTCGGCCAGCACCTCGTCAATGCCCGAGATATTCAAAAGGGTGCTGATGTACTTATGTACGTCCCCCCAGTTCTTAGTAATCTCTTCCTGGACATCTACCTCCTGGATGGATAGATTCTTGGCCACCCGGAGAGGTTTTCCCCTATTTCTGTCCATGAGGGTCTTGTCAAGGTCAAAGGAGTCAACCAGACTGTGGGCAGCATCAAGAGACATAATGAGGGTCTTGAGGCCTTTTTTCGCACAGGCCACGCCACTTGCAGCCGAAATGCTTGTTTTGCCAACGCCACCTTTTCCGGCAAACAGTATGATTCTCATGGATAATCCCGAGGCCCATTGAGCCGATTAAGCGTATTTTTTTATCATATTTCTCTTAAAGGTTCAAAAGTAAACAGACTGTTGCCCAAATAGCCGTGCACAGGGCATGAGGTGAGCAACTCCCAAAAGAGGGCTGAAACTTGAGAAGCTGTTTCAATCATCGCTCAAGGCAATTTTGTTCAGACAACGGTCTGTACGTACGTATGGTCAGCCGAACGTCTCGTCCACGCGCTGTTGTGCCTTGACTCGGGGTAAACATTTCGCATATGTTGTTGATACAAAGGGAGGGTTGTGAAACCGGCAAACATCATACTCTTTGTGGCTCTTCTTGTCTTCCTTGCAGCTGCAGGTGCGGGGTTTATGCTCTATCAGTACGCGGTTACCCCTACAAGTGCTACCAATACCACCATTGTTGTGTGGATAAAACCCGGACAGGGCTTTTCCGAGACTGTTACTCAGCTTCAAAAGGTTGGCCTGGTACGGCACCCCACAAAATTTCGATGGCTTGTTCGGCTTAGGGGGGACGACAGGCGGATTCAGGCAGGAGAATACGTTCTTCAAACCTCCATGTCGCCGTGGACCATCCTGGATACCCTGGTCCGTGGCGAAATCCTCCTGCACAAAGTGGTGATCCCGGAGGGAGCCACACTGGTGCAAATCGCCCGGATCCTTGAGACAGCAGGGTTGGTATCTCGGGATGCCTTTTTGCGGGCGGCTTGTGATCGGGGCTTGGTGAAGGCGCTTGGCCTTGAGGGGAATACCTTTGAAGGCTATCTCTTTCCGGAAACCTATTATTTCCCAAAAGGCGTTACGCCAAAGCAGGTCATAAGAAAGATGGTAGCCCACTTTCGTTCTGTCTTCACGCCTGCTTGGACCAAGCGGGCTCGTGCCATAGGTCTTACCACCCATCAGGTAGTGACACTGGCCTCTATCGTTGAAAAGGAGACAGCAAAACCGGAAGAACGACCCCTTATTTCGGCTGTGTTTCTCAATCGGCTCAAACGGAGGATGCGCCTTGAAAGCGATCCGACAGTCATCTACGGCATTAAGGACTTTGATGGGAACTTGACTCGCAAGGATCTCCAGACCGTGACCCCTTATAATACTTACCAAATTATGGGACTCCCGCCGGGCCCCATTGCTAACCCTGGCCGAGCTTCCATTGAGGCGGTCCTTTATCCATCTGATCAACCCTATCTGTACTTTGTATCCAGAAATGACGGCTCCCACCACTTTTCCCGCACCCTACGTGAGCACAATCGGATGGTACGACGATATCAACATCGCCGCCCATAGTTTAACGGCTTTTGTCTGTCATGTTTGCAGCTCCCACCCTCTAATCCTCCGTGCATGTTTTCATAAATATAGTAACAGCTTAGTAAAGTGAAGAAAATTTAAAGATTTTCGGCCAGAACATGTGTTCATTACAGAGGCACGGAGAACGCGGAGGTGTCATTTTTTCGTTTGCCGGGAGACGGCGGCAAAGGAAAAGCATCAGTCTGGGCAGGCGGAGCAAAGACCATGTTTTCCTTGTGA
Organism: Deltaproteobacteria bacterium; assembly: GCA_003647275.1. GTDB lineage: Bacteria > Desulfobacterota > Desulfobacteria > Desulfobacterales. Next base: position 73,033 of record QMMN01000005.1, on the reverse strand, counting down.
GGGCAGGTTGTTTTTGTCCATTGCCGTTTTCCGATGGGGAAAAAAGACAAAGCTCTCTGTGACCTTAGTGTCTTCATGGTGAATCAATACGACCTGAAATACCTCACCGTAATTATGAATTAGAGGATGAAACAGCGCTGAATGCCGCTCATATCGTATATCTTCATAGGCAAGACCACTATATGTTGGGTTTTAGGATGCTCCACAAAAAACCACCAAAGGCCATTCATTTGTTTAAATTTTAAATTCCATTAATTATTCATAAAAATAATCATTGTAATTCCATTTTTTCCTTGACATTGTATTTTTAAGTCGATATTAGGCCAGATAGTGGGTTAAAGTGGATGTATGTAGAGGTGGTCAAGAGATGTTTCGGGGCAGCTCATTTCATAACCTTGATGCCAAAGGGCGATTAATTATTCCGGCCCGTTTTCGGGATGTGTTGAAGCAGAGTAGCGTGGACGGGGTTATGGTTTCAAAGATGGATGGGGCCCTGTTTTGTTATACCTTTGAACAATGGCGAAAGATTGAAGAGCGTATCCTCAACCTATCTGTGAAGAGTGAAAATATGCGGCGTTTCCGGCGGATTTTCATAGGTGGTGCCCATGAGTGTTTCCTCGATAAGCAGGCTCGCATTCTGATTCCACCAAGCCTTCGGCAGTATGCTGGTCTAAACAAAGAGATCGTGCTTGTAGGGGTGCTTGATCATTTTGAGATATGGGCAAAGGAAAGCTGGATGGAGGAGGATGCGAGACTTCAGAATGATATCAAGAACGAGGATGTGAGGAACGAGGTCGCTGAACTGGGACTTTAATGTGAGAGGGCCATGCGATATCGCCATGTCCCCGTCATGGTCAAAGAGGTCATTGACTATCTAAACTGCTCGCCTGGCAAGACATATGTGGATGGTACCTTAGGGGGGGGTGGCCATGCCCAAGCTATTTTGCAAGCCATCGGTCCAAATGGCCATCTCATCGGCATCGATCGAGATCCAGATGCGATTGCCTATACCCGGAAATCCCTTCTTCAACCCAATATCCAAATCTTTCACGATAACTTTACCCACCTCCCACAAATCCTTTCACGGTTACGTACGACGGGGGTGGATGGGATTTTGCTCGATTTGGGGCTTTCACTCTATCAACTGGAAGAAAGCGGTCGGGGTTTCAGCTTCATGCGGGACGAGTCCTTGGATATGCGTATGAATTCAGAGCAGGGCGACACGGCCGAGGCACTTCTAAACAGGCTATCGGAAAAGGATCTTGCAGATCTTATAGCCCGGTATGGAGAGGAGCCCTGGGCCGGTCGCATTGCAAAATGTATTGTGCATGCCCGCCGCCAGCACGCGATTCGGTCAAGCTTGCGATTGGCCGAGATTGTCAAGAAGGCGGTTCCGGCTTGGTACCGTCACCGGCGAATCCATCCTGCCACACGGACATTTCAAGCCATAAGGATCGCAGTGAACCAGGAACTGGACAGCTTGAAGAAATTTTTGGATGTGGCACCCAATCTCCTCAATCCGGGAGGGCGGCTTTGCATCCTGTCATTCCACTCATTGGAAGACCGTATTGTCAAAGAGCGCTTCAGAGCTCTTGCTCGGGGGTGTACCTGCCCACCTGACTTCCCGAAGTGTGTGTGCGGAAAGATACCCCAAGTGCGTATCCTGACGAAGAAGCCGGTGCGACCCAATCCAGCAGAGGTTCAGGAAAACCCTATGGCTCGAAGCGCTAAGTTGCGGGCGGTCGAACGGCTTGGAGAGGAGGGACAATGAAAAAGGGGAAAGCTTCCAAGGGGCGATACCCTATGATAGCCTTATGGATTCCACTTATGGTGATCTTTATAGCAGAACTTCTCGTGTATACCTGGTGTCGGGTGCAGTACGTGCGAACCGGGTATGAAATTAATGAAGTTGTCAAAGAGCACCAGCGCTTGATGGAAGTTCACAGGAAGCTACAGATAGAGGAGGCTCGTTTGAGATCCCCTGAGCGTATCATCCGCATAGCCCAGAAACGAGGTTTAGTCATGCCCGACCCAAGACAGGTCAAGGTGATCCCGTGATGACCCGAAGCACAAAGAGATCGAATTCCTTCAAGTGGATTCGGTTCCGGATCATGGTGGTGGGGACTGTTTTGGGCGTTTGCTTCGGCCTCGTGGTAGGTCGGGCTTTTCAGTTGCAAGTCCTTGACGGCAAGCAGCTTCACACCAAGGCTGCAGGTCAGTACGAAAAGATCTCTTACAACAGGCCAAAACGGGGCACCATCTATGACCGAAACTACGCGGAACTAGCGGTAAGCATCGACGTCGCTTCCGTCTGCGCCTATCCGAGACAGATTTGCTCTCCAGAAAACACGGCCTCGAGCCTGGCGCGAGTCTTAAACCTGGAGCAAGAGCATCTCTTGCAGCAGTTAACGTCTGACAAGAGATTTGTCTGGATCAAGCGGCATGCAGACCCAACAGAGGTCTCGGCAGTTAGAGCATTAAAGCTTGATGGCGTTGACTTTGTCAGAGAAAGCCGCCGATTCTATCCTTTGAAAGGCCTGGCTTCACAGGTCATAGGGTTTTGTGGGATGGACGGCAGGGGTTTGGAGGGTCTGGAATTCTACTATGACGCCTTTTTAAAAGGCTGTAAAAGAAGCCGGACAGTCCTAAGCGATGCCCTTGGCCGGGGTTTTATGTCAGAAGAGACCTCTCCTGAGGGCGAGGCAGGGCATAACCTGATTTTGAACATTGATAAAAATGTTCAATATATTGCTGAGCAGGCCCTAGCTGAAGGGGTAAAGGCGTTTTCTGCCAAGTCAGGCATAGCGCTGGTCATGGTTCCCAGAACCGGCGCAATCCTGGCCATGGCCCACGTCCCACGATTTAATCCGAATATCTTTGCCCAATACGAACCCTGGTTGTGGCGAAACCGTGCGATCGTAGACGCCTTTGAACCGGGCTCTACCTTCAAGATATTCTTAGCCGCGGCAGCTCTGGAGTCGGGACTCTGCGAGCCCAGTTCAGAATTTGACTGCGAGGGGGGTGCCTATCGGATTGGTAAGAATGTCGTGCATGACGTTTCTCCCCATGAGAGGCTTTCGCTTCAGGATATTGTGAAATACTCTAGCAACATTGGCGCTGCCAAGGTGGGCGAAAAGATTGGACCAGCATACCTCTACCACAAACTCAAGGAATTCGGTTTTGGACATAGGTTTGGCATTGACTTTCCCAGCGAGACTCGAGGCAGCTTACTCCCCGTCGGAGGCTGGTCTGAGATCGATGCTGGGGCAATCTGTTTTGGACAGGGCGTTTCCGTGTCGGCCCTGCAGTTTGGGGCCGCGGTTTGCGCCATAGCCAATGACGGGCTCCTGATGAAGCCGTATTTAGTGCAGTGCATGACAGATGCGCAGGGCCGCATCGTACAGCGCTTTGGGCCCACTGCGCTACGACAGGTCATTTCACCTCAAAATGCCCGTTGCTTAACCCATATGCTGGAAAGAACAGTGGAAAAGGGGGGTACAGGTGTTCGGGCAGCCCTGAGGGATTACAGGGTTGCTGGAAAGACTGGTACGGCCCAAAAGGCCGATCCCACAGGATGTGGTTATGCAGAGGACAAATATATCGCTTCATTTGTAGGATTTGTGCCTGCTGAAAATCCGGAGATTGTCGTTCTAGTGGTCATTGATGAACCTCGGAAAGACTATTACGGTGGTGTGGTGGCCGCTCCGGTGTTCAGGCGTATCGCCAAAGAAACGCTTCGGTATTTGAAGATTCCTCCTGAACTGGTCATCCCTGACTCCACAGAGTTTGGCCGAGATAATTCCAAACAGGAGGCCCCTCAGCGGGCAGGGGGGTCTTTCAGTGCCTCCCGGGAGGCTGCGACGATGGGGTGAAGCTAGGTGTTCTTTTGGAGGCTGTGGCGGTTAGGCGTTTGGTTGGATTTGAAGACCAGATCATCGATTCCATCCACTATGATTCGCGAACTGTGACTCCCGGAGGGCTCTTTGTGGCGATTCAGGGCCAGCGCTACGATGGATACACCTACATTGAAGAGGCAATCGAAAAGGGAGCCGTTGCTATTGTCACAGAAAAGCTATGGTCTGGGCCGCCATGGATCAGTATGGCTCAGGTTGAAGACGTCCGGCGGGCACTGGCCGCCATTTCGTCAGCATTTTACGGAGATCCGTCCCGCGAGCTTTGTATGATCGGCATTACGGGTACCAACGGCAAGACCACAACGGCATATTTGATAGAGTCCATATTGAATGCTGCGGGCTTTAAAGTTGGCGTTATTGGCACCATCAACTACCGATTTGGAAGGGAAACTTTTACCAGTCAAGTGACCACACCCGAGTCCCTTGATCTTATGCGGATGCTGCGCAGGATGGCCGACAGCGGCACAACCCACGTGGTTCTTGAAGTGTCATCCCATGCCCTTGATCTTCACCGTGTGGCCTTCTGCGAGTTCGATGTGGGGATTTTTACCAATTTTTCGAGGGACCACCTCGACTATCACGGGGACATGGAAACCTATTGGCAGTGCAAAAGGCGGCTTTGTGTGGAGCACCTGGGGGTAGGGTCAAAGCAGGGACGGGCCACTGCTGTTATTAATTGGGATGACCCCAGGGGCAGGGAGTTGTTCACCGAGATCTCGGTTCCATGCTTGCGTGTGGGACTTTCAGACGAGTGCGAAATCCGGGCTCAAAATATCAACTTCACCGTAGCGGGTACTTCAGGTAGGGTGCGAACCCCCAAGGGTGATTTTGAATTCACCTCTTCTCTGGTAGGGAACCACAATGTAAACAACATCCTGTCTGCCACGGGTGTGGCAATGGCACTTGGGATACCCACACAGATCATTCAAAAAGGGATCAGGGATCTTCAGGGGGTGCCTGGCCGGCTTGAGTGCGTGGCCAATGGCCTGGGGCTTTCGGTCTTTGTCGACTATGCCCATACGCCGGGCGCCCTAGAAAATGTGTTGACTGTTCTGCGAGGACTCACATCTGGCCGTGTGATCACTGTATTCGGTTGTGGAGGAGATCGGGATCAAGATAAACGCCCCATGATGGGCACGATTGCAGGCAGGCTCAGTGATCTTGTCGTGGTGACTTCTGATAACCCGCGTACCGAGGCACCCGAGGTCATACTGGCTGGTATTGTCGAAGGGATCGCTGCTGTGCAAAGTCACCAATATGAACTCCATGAATTGGGAAAGGGATTTGGCCCTCGAGGCTATGCTGTGGAGCCAGATCGCAGGAAGGCTATTGCATTGGGGCTTGGTGCGGCCACAGCTGGGGACACAGTCCTTATCGCTGGCAAGGGACATGAGACCTATCAGGTCATAGGTGAAAAGACCGTCCCCTTTGATGACAGGGTAGAGGCGAGGCGGGTGCTGGAGAAGTTGGCAGTAAGCAGTAGGCAGTAGGCAGTAATTTTCGATTTTGGAATTGAGTAAGTTGGGAATTAAGGGCTTTAACTTTAGCTCACTTTAGTTCACTTTTACTGATGACTAATGACCAATGACTAATGACTCAAGGACCTGGAACGCTTCAGATGTCTTGCAGGCGACAGGTGGGCGCTTGGTATATGGGGACGAGGAGATTCGATTTCAGGGTATTTCCATTGATTCCCGGACTATCAATGCAGGCGATCTTTTCGTAGCCATTGCAGGACAAAAGCATGATGGACACAACTTTTTGGGGGAGGCCCTTGCCAAGGGGGCCTTGGGTGTGCTGGTGGCTGAGGACTATTTCAGCATGGCATCCCCCGTGCCCAGGGGTGAGGAACTCTGGATTGCTGTGCCAGATACCCTAAGGGCTCTTGGGGACTTGGCTGCCTTTCATCGCCGACAGAGCCAGGTTTCGGTGGTCGCCATAACCGGTACCAATGGTAAAACCACGACCAAGGAGATGACAGCTTCAGTGCTGGGCCAAGCCTTTGAGGTGTTAAAGACGCCAGGCAACTTCAACAACCTGGTTGGATTACCCCTCACCCTGTTGGGCTTGAACGACAGCCATGAATGGGCTGTGCTTGAACTTGCCATGAATCGGGCAGGTGAAATCCGCCGACTTTCTGAAATCGCTCATCCTGACCTGGGTGTGATTACCAATATAGAAGCTGGTCATCTGGAGGGTGTGAAAGATATCGATGGGGTCATCAAGGCCAAAGGTGAACTCCTTGAGGGGCTGGGGGAACAGGGCACAGCAGTGTTAAATATTGATGACCAGAGGGTTTGCAGGCTGGCGGAGCAGTTTGACGGACGCGTGGTGTCCTTTGGGATTTACAGTTCAGCTGAAGTATGGGGAACCCCGGTATCACAGACCCGTTCAGGTTCTTCCTTTGATCTTTGCTGGTATGACGAGTCGGTACGTGTGTACTTAAAGATTCCCGGCAAGGGTGCCATTTATAATGCTCTCGCTGCATCAGCTGTAGGGTATCGACTTGGCCTTTCAATAGAGGAGGTAAAAAAAGGCCTGGAAAGCACTGTCCCGCTCCCAGGGCGTATGGAGATCTCAACACTTCCTGGGGGCATTCACCTGATCGATGACACCTATAATGCCAATCCGGGATCTGTGGCCGTAGCGATTGAGACGCTGCGCTCCCTAAAGGGCAACGGCAGAGGTATCTTGATTATGGGTGATATGCTAGAACTTGGGCCCCACGCCCGAGACGCCCACAAGGAGATTGGCATCTTGGCGAGCCGCACCGGCATGGCAGGCCTTTATGTCACAGGTGAGTTTGCAAGTACAGTGGCCGAAGGTGCCGCAGGGGCAGGTATGGACCATCGAAAAATCTTTATCGGAACACAGGAACAGATCGTGGAAGTCCTTAAGGGTCGACTGGGACCCGGCGACTGGATCTTGGTGAAGGGATCCCGCCTTATGGCCATGGAAAAGGTGGTTCAAGGACTGCGCTCGGAGATCGGAAAACGTGAATTGTGAAACGCCGTTCGTTTCGGCAACCATGGGACGTCAACCGTGACGAGCTGCGGCAGACGAATAACAAATAAGGAATAACGAACCCGACATGCTTTATCACTTACTGTATCCGCTCCATATAACTTTTTCGGCATTTAATGTATTTCGCTACATTACATTTCGGAGCATTTATGCCAGCCTCACCGCCTTTTTGATCTGTTGGTTGTTAGGGCCATGGGTGATAAGAAAACTTACAGCTCGGCGGATAGGCCAATATGTGAGAACAGACGGTCCTCCAGCTCACAAGACCAAGACTGGCACGCCGACCATGGGTGGGCTGTTGATCCTCTTTGCCATTGTGACAGCTACACTTCTTTGGGCCGACCTGACCAATTTCTTTGTGTGGATCGTACTCCTTGTGACGATTAGCTATGGCGCTATCGGGTTCGTAGATGACTACCTGATGCAGATTAGGAAGGAAAGCAAGGGGCTCCCAGGACGAACCAAGATTGTGATCCAGGTGGCCATCGGGTTGCTCGTAGGTGGGCTTCTTTATGCACGTGCCGATTTCGATACCCAGGTGAGCGTTCCTTTTTTGAAAAAAGTAGAACTTGATCTTGGCTGGGCCTACATCCTTTTTGCCACCATGGTGATTGTAGGAACGTCTAATGCGGTGAATTTGACAGACGGTCTGGATGGTCTCGCCATCGGACCTATGACCGTGGCTGCTGCCACCTATGTGGTGCTGTCATATGTGGCAGGCCATGTGAAAATCGCCAATTATCTTCAGATTCAATATGTGGCGGGGAGCGGGGAACTGGCTGTATTTTGCGCAGCTTTAGTGGGGGCTGGCATGGGATTTCTCTGGTATAACGCCTATCCAGCCCAGATATTCATGGGAGATGTGGGATCGCTTCCTCTGGGTGGAGCCTTGGGAACGGTTGCGGTGATTACGAAACATGAAATTCTCCTGGCCCTTGTGGGTGGTATTTTTGTTGTAGAGGCCCTATCCGTTATCTTTCAGGTGGGGTTTTTCAAGGTCACCAATGGGCGTCGCATTTTCAGGATGGCTCCTATCCATCACCACTTTGAGTTAAAGGGATGGCCTGAGCCCAAGGTGATTGTGAGGTTCTGGATTGTTGCCATTATCTTGGGCTTGCTGTCGATCAGTACGCTCAAATTGCGATAGAAAATACGTTGTTAAATTTGGAAAACAAGAAGATCTTAGTGGTTGGTCTGGCCCGGACAGGGCTCTCGGTCGCACGGTTCTTGAAAGACCAGGGGGCGCAAGTTACAGCAACCGACCTGAGGGAAAAGGATGAACTTGGCCCCTATGCACAGGAGGCCCTTACCATGGGCATTTGCCTGAAGCTTGGGGCGCACAAGGTCGAAGATTTTACGGAATCCGACCTTATTGTGGTAAGTCCCGGTGTGTCAGACACCATAGCACCCTTGGAAGCAGCAAGAAGGGCAGGGATATCAGTGATTGGGGAGGTGGAATTGGCTGCCCGCTACATAAGGGAACCGATTGTCGCCATAACCGGCACCAATGGCAAGACCACGACTACACGTCTTATTGGAGAGATGTTGAAGGCTTCTGGCTGTGAGGTCTTTGTGGGAGGCAATATAGGCACGCCGCTGATCGACTACCTTAACGCCGGCATACATGCTGATGTGATTGTAGCCGAGATCAGCAGTTTTCAGCTTGATACCATTGAGAGCTTCAGGCCCAAAGTAGGCGTTCTTTTGAACATTACTGAAGACCATCTCGATCGTTACACCGATTTCCGTCACTATATGCATTCAAAAGGAAGACTGTTCAAAAATCAACAAAGTACAGATGTGGCAATCTTAAACGGGAGGGACCCTGCAGTTGTCGAACTTGAATCAGTTATTCCTGGCCGAAGACTTTATTTTAACATCGATAGCGCAGAGGTTTCGCCTGACGGCTTGACACAAAGTGAAGCCTGCGCCAAAACACACCACTTCGTGTCAGGGGCCCGTGATGGTATTGTGATCCGAGGGAAGGAGATGACCTGCAGCCTTCCCGGAAAGGCTCCTGTCATTCTGAGTCTGGCCAAGTTTAGGCTTAAGGGAGAGCACAATCTGGAGAATGCTGCGGCTGCAAGCCTGGCAGCGCTGGTTGCAGGTGCTGACAGTGCAGGGGTCCAGAGGGCGCTGGACACCTATGAGGGCCTACATCACCGGTTGGAATATATTGGGCACGTCAATGGTATCCAGTACTACAATGACTCCAAGGCGACCAATGTCGATGCTGTCAAACGGGCCCTTGAGAGTTTTGACTTGCCGGTGATCTTGATCATGGGGGGCAGAGATAAGAGTGGCAGTTACGCACTGCTCAAGGAGCCTATAAAGAAACGGGTCAAAAGACTCATTGCCATTGGGGAGGCTCGCGAAAAGATCTTGAGCGCCGTGGGAGGGCTAACGCACTGTGAAGGGACAAGGACCCTCCGTGAGGCGGTTCATCTGGCCTACCAGGCAGCAGTTCCCGGTGACATCGTGCTACTGTCGCCCGGGTGCTCCAGTTTTGACATGTTCACTGATTATGCCGAACGAGGTAAGGCATTTTGTGAGGCAGTGAGAGGATTGACGATTGAGGATTGATGATTGGCGATTGAGAATTGACCGTGGAGAAGTGAGCTAAAGTGCCTAAAATGCCTAAAGTGAGCTAAAGTTGAGGACTTGAAGAAACCCTTTTTGAGATTCGTTTTCTTCCTTTAACTTTAGGCACTTTAGTTCACTTTAGGCACTCCGTTACTGACCAATGACCGATAACAACCAAACAAAAGATCGTGGTGGCTATGACGGTTTCCTCTTGCTGGGGATGCTACTGCTGCTCGGGATCGGCGTGGTGATGGTCTACAGTGCAAGTTCAGTTGTTTCCCTGAAGCGATTTGGAAGCGGTGCCTACTTTTTCAAAAGGCAGGTGGTGTATGCCCTCGCAGCAATCCTGGTTCTCATTATCTGTCGGCATGTGCCATACCTTTTTTACAGGAAGATGGCATACCCGATCCTTGTCGTTGCTTTTTTGCTGCTCGTTGCCCTTTACTTGCCTGGGGTGGGGCATCCGGTTGGGGGTGCCAGACGCTGGTTGAAAGTTTTTGGGCTTTCCTTTCAACCATCAGAATTTGCGAGGCTGGCCCTAGTCATCTACTTGGCCTACTCTATGAGCAAAAAACAGGAAAAGATCAAGGTATTTGCCGTCGGCTTCCTTCCCCATGTTGTTGTATTAGCAACTTTTGGCGCCCTCATTGTTATGCAGCCCGACTTTGGGATGGCAGCGATGCTCGTCTTCGTTGTATGGACGATGCTCTTTGTGGGTGGGGTGCGCCTGAGTTATCTTTTGACAGCAGTGGCAGGAATGCTCCCTATTGCTTACTACATACTAATTCATGCGGGATACCGCCTGAGGCGACTCACAAGCTTTCTCGACCCGTGGACATACCAGAGCGATGCCGGATATCAGATCGTGCATTCATTGATGGCTTTTGGATCAGGGGGGGTTTTTGGTACAGGCATCGGAAATAGTTACCAGAAACTTTTCTATCTGCCGGAGCCCCATACTGACTTTATCTTTTCAGTGCTGGGAGAGGAATTAGGTCTCGTGGGGGTGTGCCTTGTCATGGGGCTTTATGCCATGATACTTTGGCGGGGGATTGTTGTGGCGATGAAAGCCCGAGATCTTTTTGCAACTTATTTAGCTGTTGGGTTGATTTCCGCCCTCGGCCTCCAGGTGTGTGTCAACGTAGGTGTCACCATGGGCTTGTTGCCCACGAAGGGGTTGACGCTCCCGTTTGTTAGCTATGGGGGCACATCCCTTGTCATGAATGCCGCAGCAGTTGGGATATTGATGAATATATCAGCCCGACAGGCAGTGTGATCATGAGGGTTCTTATTGCTGGGGGCGGCACAGGGGGGCATCTTTTCCCTGGAATCGCTCTTGCTGAGGCGTTCAGAAACAGGGAACCTGGAGTTGAAATTGTGTTTGTGGGGACTCGCAATCCCATGGAAGTTTCTACTCTTTCAAAGAAAGGATTTGATCACGTGGATATTGTAGCCGAAGGTTTTAAAGGACGAGGATTCTGGCGACAGGTCCGATCGTTGTTCAAGATCCCCATGGGAGTATGGCAGGGCTTGCGCATTATCTGGCGGTTTAATCCTGACATCATCATCGGCGTTGGGGGGTATGCCTCAGGACCCGTGGCCTTGGCGGCAAGACTCATGCGGAAAAAGATCGTTATCCATGAACAGAATCTTTTGCCAGGTTTGACGAACCGAATCGTCGGGCGTTTTGCTGACCAGATATTCATCTCCTTCCCGGATAACCTGGGCATGTTCAAGCCTTTGAAGACACTGATTACAGGCAACCCTGTGCGTCGCGAACTCCTTACACGCAAATCGGACGATAGGGATAGTGGTCGATTTACGGTCTTGGTGCTGGGTGGCAGCCAGGGGGCTCATGCTGTAAACTGTGCGGTGGTTGGGGCCCTTGATTGCTTAAAGAATCCGGAGAAGATGGCCTTTGTCCATCAGACCGGGACCAAGGATGCAGCATGGGTCGCACAGGCTTATGAAACGCGGGGGATAAAGGCTACTGTGGAGCCATTCTTTTCGGACATGGGCAGGGCTTACAGCTCGGCTGATCTGGTCATATCCAGGGCCGGGGCCACGACTGTGTCGGAGTTGATGGCACAGGGCAAGCCTGCTATTTTCATTCCGTTCCCATTTGCAGCCAATAATCATCAGGAGATGAATGCCCGTTATGTGGCTGATGCTGGCGGGGCAGAGGTTATCCTGGAAAAGGATTTGAATGGTGCTCTGTTGGCCGACAGACTCGATCATTATGCATCGCACCCTGAAGCCCTGCATGATATGGCAGTGCGGACATCGGCTCTTGCGCGTCCTGATGCTGCAGACGTTATTGTAGACCAGTGCCGAAGGTTGGTGGTGATGAGTTATTAGTCATTGGTTATTTGCTCTTTGCCCATAAAACTTTAACTTTAGGCACTTTATATGTATCAGAAATCATATCATATCCATTTTGTTGGGATCGGTGGAATTGGGATGAGCGGAATCGCGGAACTCCTCTTGAACCTGGGGTATAAGGTAAGCGGCTCTGACCTGCGATTGACTGACATCACAACGCGCCTGGCCCAACTTGGCGGGACGATATTTCAAGGACACCGGCCGGAGCACATTCAAGGCGCGGATGTCGTAGTGGTTTCTTCAGCAGTGGAGGCAGATAACCCGGAGGTCGTGGCTGCCAAAGAGGCCATTGTTCCGGTTATCCCAAGGGCTGAGATGCTGGCAGAACTAATGAGGCTCAAGTACAGTATCGCCGTGGCTGGTGCCCATGGCAAAACCACAACCACCTGGATGATTGCTTCGGTTCTTGACCAGGGGGGATTTGACCCGACAGTCGTCATCGGCGGGAAACTCGATAGCCTGGGAAGCAATGCCCGCCTTGGGCAAGGGGCATTTATCGTTGCTGAGGCTGACGAAAGTGATGGCTCTTTTCTGAAGCTTTCTCCGACCATTGGCGTGGTAACGAACATTGATGCCGAACACCTGGACTTTTACGGGGATCTGGAAAAAATCAAACAGGTATTTCTTGATTTTATTAACAAGATCCCCTTTTACGGCATGGCGGTGCTGTGTTTGGACAACGAGGGGATTCAGGATTTGATCCCGAAGATTGAAAAACGGTTCACCACGTATGGCATGACGTCCCAGGCAGATTATCAGGCCAAGGATGTGACCTTTGAAGGTTTGACAACTCGGTACCGTATAGCCCACCGCGGTGAGGTCCTGGGCACAGTGGATCTGAACCTTCCCGGCATTCACAATGTGTATAACTCTATGGCGAGCATTGCCATTGGTATAGAACTCGGGATTCCCTTTGATACAATCCTGGATGCACTTAAGGATCTTGAGGGGGTCCAGCGCAGGCTCCAGGTAAAGGGAACTTCACGAGGGGTAACCGTTGTGGATGACTATGGACACCATCCAACGGAGATTAGGCTGACGCTCCAGGCGGTACGGCAGTGCTGGCCAGATTGCCGGATTGTCGTGGTGTTTCAGCCTCATCGATACTCGCGGACTGCTGCGCTATTCAACGATTTTACGCGGGCCTTTTACCAGGCGGACAGCCTTGTCGTGCTGCCCATCTACCCGGCAAGCGAGGCCCCGATAGAAAACGTGGACAGCCAGAGCCTCTGTGAGGAGATCCGTCAGCATGGCCACAAAGATGTCGTTTTTCATGATGGGCAGGATGCGGCCGTATCCTATCTGAAGAAGACCTTGAGGCAAGGGGATATACTGTTGACCCTGGGGGCGGGGAATGTCTGGCAGGTGGGGGAACAGTTTCTTGATGAGTGGTCAAAGCTTACGGTGTAGGCAAGAAGGCGTTGCTTTGGCCATTAGGAGGTGTTGCATTTTATCCTTCATTTCTTTTGAAAGCCCACAGCCAATAGCTGAACGTTTACAAATATTGCGATGAATGAAGCAGATGAAAATTGGCTCATAGCGCATTTTGGCCCGCACGTCTTGTTTGACGAGCCGATGTGGCGTCATACGACTTTCAGAATCGGGGGGCCTGTGGACGCCCTTATTACCGTAAAAACCGAGCAGGAAATAAGGGATGTAGTCATATGGGCTCGGGACAGAGGATACCCCATCACAATCATAGGGGCGGGGAGTAATCTGTTGGTCAGGGATGAGGGCATGAGAGGCCTCGTGCTCAAGTTGGCCGATGACTTCGAGGCTATTCACCTGGTACCCCAGGCTAATGACAACAGCGCCATGATAACAGCAGGAGCAGCGGTCTTGGTTCGTCGACTCGGTAAATATGCCCTTGACCGGGGACTGGGGGGGCTTAACTTCACGCTTGGTATCCCGGGAACTGTAGGTGGAGCCCTGCGAATGAACGCAGGAGCTTGGGGAGCATGCATGGCCGACAGGACCAGCTCAATTAGAGTGCTCGGCCGATATGGGGATGTTGTGAGCATGAGTCGGGGGCAACTTCGATTTTCTTACAGGGGACTGGACCTGGAAAAAGGTACGATTATCTTGAGTGGCCAGTTCAAGCTACAATATGTAGATCGTGAGGCCCTCCGAAAAGAGGCCGTTCACATGCAAAAGAGACGAAGGTCGAGTCAACCGCTATTCTTTCCCAGTGCCGGGTCCGTGTTTCGAAATCCACCTGGACAAAAGGCCGCTGGAGAGCTTATTGACCAGGCAGGCTTGAAAGGGCGTCGGGTTGGCGAAGCTGAGGTTTCAACGAAACACGCCAATTTCATCGTGAACAAAGGGCATGCTAAGGCTTCCGACGTGCTTGACCTGATAAGACAGATACAGGAGACCGTGTTCGAGCGGTTTGGCATTCACTTAGAACCAGAGGTTACGATTCTTGGTGAAGAAGCGGGTTCGTAAAAACTATTATAAAAACAGTCGGGCACAAAGAAGACAGCGAGTCATAAGGTGCTGTCTCCTGAGCCTTAAAATCATGTTGCTGATGGCCGGCATAGGCGGAACAAGCCTCTTTCTAATACTGGCCTATGATGCAGTGACCCAGAGTCCGTACTTTGAGGCCCGGACGATCACGGTTGAGGGAAACCAATGGCTTTCTAAAGAGACAATTCTAAAACAGGCCGGGCTGAAACTCCGCGAGAACATTCTTTCTGTCAATCTGGCGGCAGTTCGCTATAGGCTTATGGCCCTTCCAATGGTTGCCGCTGCAGAGATCGATCGGGAGTTGCCTGATGCGATTCATATTCGGGTAAGGGAACGGATACCTGTCGCCATCGTGGACCTGGACCCACATTTTTACCTGGACGAAGAGGGTAAAATGTTCAGATCGGTGGAGTCTCCAGATAACGTGATGTTACCCGTGGTGACTGGTCTTGCGCTGTCAGATATTGATTCCAGCGATTCGTCAAGTCCTCGGCTGATTGGGGCTGTTATGGAGGTACTTCGTTTGAGCCGGCTTTACCAAAATGTGATCCCATCCCATGCGCTGCGCCGTATTCACATCGACAGGGAGATGGGATTGACCCTTTATGCCTTTCTGCCTGAATGCAATATGACTGCCACGCCTGACGGTACGCCTGCCTTTTCCAGCAGCACAGACGGGAGGTCGATTGGCCAAAGTTTGGTGGCAATTAAGGTTGGTTTTGGGGACTACGAGTCAAAATATAAACGACTTCAAGATATGATTTTTTACTTAAAAAAAGAAAGGACGTTTTTGAATCTTCAGTGCATCGATCTGAACGATTTGGATCGCGTGGTGGTCAGGCCCTCTTTGATCGGGGGGGCTGGAAGCCGCTATATAGACCCTTGGCCGGGCAGGCGAAAGGAGGTGTAATGGTGCAGGGTGATGGGGGACTTATTGTAGGTCTGGACATTGGGACGACCAAGATTTGTGCCGTAGTGGGGGAGGTGACCCGTGATGGGACCGACATTGTGGGAATCGGAACCCACCCGTCTGTTGGGCTTCGGAAAGGTGTGGTTGTCAATATCGAATCGACCGTAGACTCTATTAAAAAAGCCGTCGAAGAAGCCGAGCTGATGGCAGGTTGCGAGATCACATCGGTGTATGCCGGGATTGCTGGAGGCCATATAAAGGGTTTCAACAGCCACGGAATTGTTGCCATCAAGGGAAACGAGATAGCCCAGAAGGACGTTGAACGCGTGATTGATGCAGCAAGCGCAGTGGCCATTCCCATGGACCGCGAGGTCATTCATGTGCTGCCCCAGGAGTATATCGTGGATGAGCAGGATGGGATTCAGGATCCCCGTGGTATGTCAGGGGTTCGCTTAGAGGCCAAGGTCCACATTGTGACCGGAGCCGTCACCTCAGCGCAAAACATTATCAAGTGTGCCAACCGTGCAGGGCTTGATGTCTGCGATATTGTGCTTCAATCCCTTGCATCGAGTGAAGCTGTGCTTAGCGAAGAGGAAAAGATGCTGGGTTCGGCCCTGATTGACTTTGGAGGTGGGACCACAGATCTGGCGATTCTCAAAGGCAATAGCATCAAACACACGTCCGTGCTGGCCCTAGGTGGAAACAATCTCACCCATGACATCTCTGTTGGTCTGAGGACACCCATGGCTGAGGCAGAAAAGATCAAGATAAAGTATGGCAGCTGCCTTAGCAGTGCCATTGGCCAAGACGAGACCATTGAGGTTGCGGGTGTAGGCGGACGTAAGCCAAGGACGCTGTCCAGACAGATACTGGGTGAGATCCTTGAACCGAGAGTGGAAGAGATCTTTACCCTGATCAACCGGGAAGTTTATCGGGCCGGCATGGAGGATTTGATAAATTCGGGGGTGGTGGTTACTGGGGGGTCTTGCCTGCTGGAAGGCGTTGTGGATATTGCCGAGTCAATCTTCAACCTTCCGACACGGATTGGGAAACCCTTGGGAATTAGCGGATTGGTGGATGTGGTGAACAATCCCATGTATGCCACGGCTGTAGGGTTGGTACTCTATGGCGCCAGAACTCAGCCGAAAAGGAAATTCAGGATTCGAGACAGCAACATCTTTGATCGTGTCATGGTGCGCATGAAGAAGTGGTTTAAGGATATTATTTGAGTCTTCTTTTGTTTTATCGGTATTCGTCAGAGGGTTGTCGGTGGCGCGGCTCGTTTCGTTATTCGTTGCGCGTATCTCAGAAAGAGAAACGCAACCGAGAGACGATAAACGTAACAAGCAGCGCAACCGAGAGACGATAAACCTCAGCTTATTACGAAAACCAACAGGAGGTGGGTAATGAAGTTCAATTTTGTGGAGAACGAAAAATCGGCCAGGATCAAGGTGATCGGGGTAGGTGGAGCCGGTGGGAATGCTGTCAACAACATGATTGCATCAAAGCTTCAGGGGGTGAAATTCATATCGGCCAACACGGATCTCCAGGCTCTTGAAGTGTCAAATGCGCCGGTGAAGCTCCAGATAGGGGAAAAGCTGACCGAGGGTCTTGGCGCTGGAGCAAATCCAGAAATCGGGCGACAGGCTGCCATGGAAAGCATAGATGCCATCCGAAGCGCAGTGGAAGACAGCCACATGGTCTTTATTACTGCCGGCTTAGGTGGGGGCACGGGCACAGGTGCAGCACCTGTAATTGCGGAGATCAGCAAAGAGATCGGTGCCCTCACCGTGGCAGTGGTGACAAAACCCTTTGGTTTTGAGGGTAAGAAGCGAATGAATCAGGCTGAAGCCGGACTGGAAGCTCTGAAGAATGTCGCGGACACGGTGATCACCATTCCCAACGACAGGCTTCGGGGATTAGCATCCAGGAACGCCACGATGCTCGAGATGTTCAAAAAAGCAGATGAAGTCCTTGTCCACTCTGTGAAAGGAATCACTGATCTGATCATGATGCCTGGATTGGTGAATCTTGATTTTGCTGATGTCAGAACCACCATGTCCAAGGCAGGGGTGGCCCTCATGGGAACTGGCATTGCCCGCGGAGAGAACCGGGCGTTGGAGGCGGCCGAAAACGCCATATCCCATCCGCTTCTAGAGGATGTCTCCATTGCCGGAGCACGGGGCTTGTTGATGAACATTACCAGTGGGACGGACCTGACCATGGCGGAAATGACAGAGGCCTCAGATCGTATCTACAACGAGGCTGGTGATACGGCGGATATTATCTGGGGTGCAGTCCTGGATGACAGCATAGGGGACGAACTCAGGGTCACGGTCATCGCCACCGGGATCGGTTCCAAAGATGAAAAGGATAAGGGCCGAGTTTCAGGCAAGGTCCGTGATATCACAGAGGCCGACTTTGCACGGGCTGTAAACCTTGATGAGCCGACCTTTATCCGACAAGAAAAAGCAGTGGGCGAATCGAGCGGGGCACATTACAGGGGCTACCGCGGGATTATCCTGGATCATGACGATCTGGATATTCCCACCTTCATGAGACGAAAGGCGGATTGAAACGGTGATCGTGATCGTATCACCATGTCATCGTAAAACGCATGACGACTTAGCGCAAGGTTGCCCTTTCCAGGCCGGAGGCTCGACGAAAAACCCATACTTCGTGTTCGAATAACGAACAGCGAATAACAAAGACCTATGTTGCACAAGGTCATGGGAACGAGAGAAGAGCTCCTGGAGGCAGAGAGGGGAACCGTCAGAAAAGATTGGGGAGGCAAGATACGGATCGCCTTGGCCTATCCCAACTATTACCATGTTGGGATGTCAAACCTCGGTTTTCATGCAATATACCGCCTCCTGAACAATTTTGAGGATGTTGTTTGCGAAAGGGTCTTTCTACCGGAGGACAAGGGTACAGTCCAGGGCGGTCTTCGCTCTATGGAATCCCAGAGACCCTTGGCCGATTTTGATATCATTGCGTTCTCCATTTCCTTTGAAAACGATTATCCCAACCTCCTCACACTCCTGGCAGCGTCACGTATCCCCCGGTGGTCATCAGAGCGAAATCCCCCCCATCCTCTGATCATCGCCGGGGGAGTGACGACCTTCTTAAACCCTGAACCTATCGCACCTTTTGTGGATTGCTTCCTAATCGGAGAGGCTGAGTCAATTCTGGCAGTTTTTCTTGATGTCTATAAAAGATATTCTGACAAACAGGCGCTTCTTGAAGCCTTAGCCGCACATGTGCCTGGCATCTACGTGCCTGCGCTATATGATGTTGCTTATCATTTGGACGGCACTATTGCCGAGTTTCGGCCAAAGAGAGGGGCCCCCGAAAAGGTTCAGCGAGTAGGCGTGGAAGCCCTTTCTTACGGGGATACCTGCACCGCTATCTTGACGCCACACACGACCTTTCAAGATACCTACTTGGTCGAGGTAGCGCGTGGGTGCCCCTACGGATGCCGCTTTTGTGCAGCCGGGTTTGTTTATCGGCCGCCACGGTTTAGGCCAAAGACCGTACTACAGAATTGCATAGAGGAGGGAGCCGCGCGCTCCAAAAGGATAGGCCTGATGGCTGCTGCAGTTTTAGATGTGCCAGATATCGAAGCGCTTTGTCGAGAGGCCCTAGATCGCGGTGTTCAACTCTCTTTCAGCTCTTTAAGAGCGGATCGCCTTACGCCGGAGATCCTGGATATTCTCAAACAAAGTGGTTTTAAGACAGCTGCAATTGCTCCGGATGCGGGCTCAGAACGTATGCGGCGTGTCATCAACAAAGGGATCACTGACCAGGATGTGATACGGGCCGCTGGCCTTTTGGTGGATGCAGGCATACCCAACTTAAAGCTCTATTGCATGGTAGGCCTTCCTACCGAGACCATGTCTGATGTGGAAGCGATCGTGGTGCTTTGCAAGCAGGTCAAACATCGATTTCTAAAGGCCAGCCGGACAACAGAAAGGATTGGACAAATAATCGTGAGTCTCAATTCCTTTATCCCTAAGCCTTTCACGCCGTTTCAGTGGGTTCCTCTTGAGGATGTTAAGAGCCTTAAGGCAAAGATCAAACATGTGAGGGACTCGCTGAGGCGGGTGGCCAATGTCCGGGTGCATGCCGATGTGCCCAGATGGGCATACATTCAGGCCTTGCTTTCACGTGGGGATCGCCGTACAGCCCAGCTGCTGGCGGCCGCACACGAAAATAATGGAAACTGGGCCAAGACCCTCAAGGCCTCTATTATAAATCCGGATTTTTACGTTTATAGGGAGCGCCCTCTGGATGAAATCCTTCCATGGGACTTCATAGACCATGGCATCAATAAGGCATTCCTGGTTGAGGAGTACCACAAGGCCCTTCGCGCAGAAAGCTCTCCTCCCTGTGTCGTGGGCCAGTGCAAGGCCTGCGGTGTCTGCAAATAATCCTTCATCATTTTTGAACAACAGCCCGTTAGGGGGGCACGACTTTCCGTTTTTCCAGCAAAAGCATGCGGTTCTTGAGATCGGTTCCCCCAAAAAACCTACCTATGGAACCATCGGCCCGGATAATGCGATGGCATGGGATCAGGATGGGGAAAGGATTCCGGGCAAGGGTGGTACCCACAAAACGACAGGCCCGAGGATGTCCGATTTGTGCAGCTATTTGGCCGTAAGTTCGGACCTCTCCGTGAGGAACGGTTGCGACAGCTTCCAGCACCGAGCGTTGCAGGGGCGTCATCCGACTTAGATCCAGGAATTCCCACGGGACCTTAATTGGGGTCCCCGTGAAATAGGCCCGGATATCTTTGCATAGGTTAAGAACTGCTGGTGTGTGTCCAGGTTTAGCCGGACCGGCCTTTTGTATCTGCTTTTTTAAACTCGTTTTGTGTGAATGGGGCAAGAAGATTCGCTTCAAAAGGAATGGCTCAGCTTGAAACAGGATGGCTGCGTATCCAAATGTCGTGGCACATGTGTGGTAGGCGATCATAGATCTTTGAGGTTGCCGCTATGGTCAAAGGTCATTGGTTCCCATGGCCTTAAGATCTGCACGTCCGGATTGGACATGACATCGCCTTCAAGGGCCCGGGAGACCATGAGCGTTTCGAGCGTGGCCGTGTTTTTGATACGAATGATTCGCGCTGCCTGAGGCTTCACCATGCCGATGGTGTTTAAGCAGGCTTCTATGCATTTACGATCTGTGTCAAAATACATGGGAATAGCTGCCTTTTCAGGTGAGATAGCAGTCAGGGCATTCGTGTAGGTTTTTTCAAGATCGAGGGCATTCACGAGGCGCCGGGTGGTCACGTCCGCCAAGCCGATGCCATTGCCGTTTCCGTCCGATTCAGGGCTCAAATCTCTTACAAATATCCGTTTCACGTGCGGGGTTGTGTAAAAGTCGCCCACGATATCCCGGTGTCTTCCTGTTACATTTGAATCCATACCAATCCCGCTGATGTCCTTGCCGATTTCATCTACGATTAAAATATCGATCGGGTCAAATGGGATGCGGGGCATCATAAAGCGTGCCTCTTCGAGCAAGGTGTGTTCTGCTTCAAACCAGTTTTCGGGCCTTACAGCACAGATTCGAGAGACATTCTTGTACCCGTCTTCAAGTATGGCAAGACCAAAGAGGACAGAGCGACTTTCTATGATATGACGGGCAGCGTCTTGCAGGATGCCAAAGGTGTGCTGGACGGCAGCCTGATGGTACAGAGCTGCCCCTTGCCCTTTGCCGAGCCCCACAGTGAGCATTTTGGTCAGACCGCTTTCAATGAAGCCGTGGAATTTTGTATGAGGCTTCACCCGGTTGATCACTACAATTTGGTCGGCCTCGGCTGCGCGTCTGTCCATGAGGATGGGGATGCCAATGTCCAATGTCCCGATTTCGACCACATCCTCAGCGGCAAGTATGGGCACACCCGCGAAGGATTCATGAATGCCAAGCCTGGATAAGACCGAGAGTTCACCCTCTGGTGTGTTTCCTCCGTGACTCCCCATAGCCGGAACGATAAAGGGCTTTAAACCCTGGTCTTTCAGGAATTTCACGCATTCAGAAACAATAAGAGAAATATGGCTGATACCCCGGCTTCCGACCCCCACGGCTACAGACTCGCCTGATTTTGCCAGCGAGGCAAGGTGGAGGCTTTGAAGGGCTTTACCTACTGCCGCCGGGACATCTTCGATTTTTTCGGCGTGGAGCTTCTGCCGTACCAGGGCCATTTCAGGGAAGAGCATAGGTCAATAGACATAGAATCCGCGGCCGGTTTTACGGCCGAGATATCCGGCATCCACATACTTTTTGAGCAAAGGACAGGGGCGATATTTGGAATCTCCAAAACCTTCATGGAGGACTTCCAGGATCGATAGACAGGTATCCAGACCGATCAAATCTGCCAATTCCAGGGGCCCCATGGGATGGTTCATGCCTAGCTTCATGACCGAGTCGATTGCTTCGGCTGTTCCCACACCCTCATACAAAGCAAAGATGGCTTCGTTGATCATGGGAAGCAGGATGCGATTGGATATAAAGCCTGGAAAGTCATTGGCTGCAACCGGGGTCTTTTTTAGCATGACAGCCAGCTCTTGGGTGATTTCAAAGGTGTGGTCAGATGTGGCAAGCCCCCGGATCACCTCAACCAATTTCATGAGGGGGACAGGATTCATGAAATGCATACCAATGACCTCAGATGACCGCTTGGTGGCGGCGGCAATCCGCGTGATGGGGATGGAAGATGTATTACTTGCCAGGATGACCCCAGGCCTGCAAATTTCGTCCAGCTGTCTGAAGACATCCAGTTTCAACGCTTGATCTTCAATCACAGCCTCCACCACAAAGTCTGCAGCTTCGAATGTCTTGAGTTCGAGTGAGGTTTGAATTCGCCCGAGGGCTGCTCCTTTTTCCTCTTCAGTGATGCGTTCTTTTTTCAAAAAGCTCGAAAGGCCCTTTTCAATACGCTCCATGCCACGATGCAGAAAGGCGTCTTTTAGGTCATTTAGGATCACAGAAAATCCGTTCATGGCTGCGACCTGGGCAATCCCTGCGCCCATCTGGCCGGCACCAATAACACCTATCTTATTGATCATGACTCGCCTCCGTGCAACCAGGGCTCCTCGGGTTTTGACAGGATAAAGATTCCTTCTTCATTTTTCTTGTATCCTAGATCGTGCAGATCTTTTTCCTGCTTGATGCGAATAAGGCGATCCATTATTTCTTCCATCTCCTCGCTATTGAAATTATAAACGTGATCTTCCAGAAAGATATAGGCTGGTTCCATGCCCTGTGCGGGTTTTACGTAAAAGGGATACTCATACGCATCAACCCCATTGGCCTCGCAATGGGCAATCGGTTTTTCGTCCATTTTCATGCCTCCACTGGGAAAGCACCGTGATGTGACTGAAGAAAGGGGTAAGGCAAAGAATCTATCAAATATTTGAGGCGAGGATATCGGAAGCTGGCCCTTGATCCCCAAGTTAACCGGGATCAAGGACCAGATGCCAGCAATTAGGATTACATTACGTTTCTTCCACAGTAATTGCCCCGGCCTCACAGACCTCAACGCAGCTTTCACACCCTAAACATTCTTCCGCGTTGACAGGCTCGGATTTTTCATCTTCGAGTTCGAAAACTTCCACCGGACAGACTTCAACACATTCACCACAACCGGTGCACTTGTCCTTATCCACAGTCGGTGTGAACATAAGGTGACTCCTCCTTTCTCATATTATTTCAATAACTTCAACATCTAGGCCGATGCATTTGCCCTGTTTCCCGGGTTTTGAGATATGTCCTAATACACCAATTATCCAAAACCGTCAAGTCTTCTTAGTCGCTTGTTAGCAATTTTTTGTGAAGGTATAGGCGGGGTTTTCGATGTGCTCCCATTAGGTAATACAATTCCGGGGAAAGGAAACCGCTTTTCTGCGGCTTCCCATGCCTTTAGGCGATATGTGCAGTTATTGTCAGTGGAAATGGCTGGGGGGCGTCGTTCAGCAGCTGTTCTTACCCTTCGGACCATGACTCCATGATTGGGGCCCATGGGTGACAAGGCCAACCACGGTATTCTTAACATCCCCTTTTTCTTCACCGCCGTTGTTCCCGGCACACCTTCGATTTAGAAACCTGCAAGCCCCCTGATTCGGCACCAAATACCAGCGGAAAGAGGCGATTTTCTCATAAGGCCCTGGGGTTGATTTTTTCCACTGATCAAGCATCGCTTTTGTGTGACGGCTTGTCTGTTTAATCGATTCTTGTAGTTGTTCGCCCCATGGCGTCCTAAGCAACCCGTCAAATAGTTTTTCGAGATGGTCTGTCCTTGGCGGCTGGTCTGTTGGGGCTTGTGCATAGGCGATGTCAAATTTCAACACCTCGACTTTTTCTTTTACTGTATCAAGAAGCCAGGCAAGTGCTGCAGGAGAGTCTGTAAAAAGAATCGTTGATTCGGCAGGATCTTTTTGGAACAGGTGATTCCAGGCGGCCATCCGCTTTTCAATCAAAAAATTCCCCGGGTCGTCTTCTATAAAAGGGAACAGCTCACTCGGGATCACGTGATGCCCTTGCTCGGTTTCGTTCTGGCGAAAGAAACTTTGCAGGGCCTGATACTGGTCATTCAATTGATTCAATTGCTGCCTTAACTCCAAGGATTGCTGGTCAAAATCTTGTGCCAGGTGTAGAAATATCTGAAGTGCAAGATCCCTGTTTTCAGATTCCTTTGAGGTCTTTCCGGTCAAGCCCCTAATTTCAGAAATGATTCTGGCTGTCACTGGCCCATCAGGTGCAATTTGGTCCCCAACCGTCTTCAGGTAGGCCAGGTCGGCGTGCTGGTGTAAAAGGCCCCAGTTTTTGTAATTCCGGAGCATTGCCTCTATGGACTTCTTGTTGATAAGGTTTTCGAAAGGGACACGAATATTCAGGAATCCCTTATCCATCCAGGGCCGAAGGGCTGTTTGGGGCTTGGAGCAGACAGGCTGGTAGAGGCACATCCGGTGAAAAAAAAGCGACATGGTCTCCACCAGCGAAGGGGATATGAAAGTAAAGGGAAAATAGACCGGAGATACGATTTCGGATTTAGAAAACATACTATTATCTTGTCCTTTTGTATTCTCGTGACTCCTTTTTGGTGCTGACTTGGTGGATTTCGGATTTTGTCTCCGCAATCTGCAATCCAAAATCCTATGAAATCTTCCTGTCTCTAACCTCTATCCCCATGGCCTTGAGGCGGTCTCTAATCTCGTCTGCCAGCTTCCAGTCCTTCCTGCGCCTCGCCTCTTCACGTTCAAGTATCAGCTTTTTAACTTGGGCATCATAGGGCTGTTTTTCAAAATCAAAGATGTTTAACACCGCATCGACTCTTTTGAAGGCATCAATGATTCGTTTGGCCCCGGCCTGATCTAACTCCTTGTTCATGATCAGGCGATTGATTTTTCTGACGATCCGGAAGATCGTCGCCATGGCAGATGATACATTCAAGTCATCATCCATGGCATCTGAAAAGCCGGTTTTCATATCATACAGGAGTTGGTCCAGATCAGGATAGGGACGTCCGCTCTGCACGGTACTTAAGGGGTGGACGCATTCGTCAAGTCGACGGATGGCACGACCAGCCTGGTCCAGTGCTTCATAGGACAAATTCAAGGGTTTCCGGTAATGATTAGAAAGAAGCCAGTATCGAATCACCCTGCCGCTGTACCCCTGTTTTAATAGGTCCCGGATATAAGGGATGGCAGCATCCCGGCCTGCCTTTTTCCCTCCCGACAGCACCAATTCGCTGTTTATCCAATAGCGTGCTAACGGCTTTCCGGTCAGAGCGCCGCTGACGGCCATCTCATTTTCGTGGTGAGGAAAGATCAGGTCCCGGCTGCTGGTGTAAATGTCAAATGTCTCCCCAAGGTATTTCATGGCCATTGCGGCAGACTCGATGTGCCAGCTTGGCCTTACCTGACCCCATTCGGTTTTCGTATAGATCCCCCGCTTGAGTTCAGAAAGCTTGGCTCGCTTGAGAAGTGTAAAATCCCTTGGATTGTCTTTTTCATACTCGTCCAGATCAACAGTAGAGCCCAGCCTGATCTTATCAAGATTGATCCCTGACAACTTGCCGTAGTCCGGAAATCTGGAAATATCAAAATAGACCGACCGAAGTTTTTCATAAGCAAACCCCTTTTCCATAAGTCGTCCGGTCAGTGCCACCATATCTTCCACATGTTCACTTGCCCTGGGATACTGTGTGGCTGGTTTGACCCGCAGTATCTCCATATCCTCCATAAAGGCCTGGAGATACTGATCTGTAAAGGGTTTTAGCGGCATGCCGGCCTTTTCAGCCCCTTGGATGGTCTTGTCGTTCAGATCGGAGATGTTCACGATATGTGTAACTTCATATTTCTTATATTCCAGGTACCGTCGAACGAGGTCAGCCAAGACAAAACGGCGACATTCTCCAATGTGCATCCGATCGTGGACCGTGGGGCCACAAGAATAGATAGATACCTTGCCAGGCTGGAGGGGTATGAAGGATTCTTTGGCGCGTGTGAGGGTATTATAAAATTTAAGGTTGGTTTCCTCCCGTATGGCAAAAAGCGGGGTACTCAGATAGCGTTCTCCGCCATCTGGTAAAATGACCACCACCACACCCCCAGGCATTGATTTGACTTCTTCTCGGGCAATAGCTACAGCGGCTCCCGCACTCATGCCTGCAAAAATGCCTTCCTCCCGGGCCAGACGCCGGGTCATCTCAAATGCGACCTCATCATCAATGTTGACCTTTTTGTCTAAGCGCCCTTTTTCATAGATCTCAGGCCGATAAGATTCCTTCATGTTCTTGAGACCTTGAATTTTATGACCGAGATAGGGCTCTACGCCCACGATCTGAATTTTGGGATTGTATTCCTTTAATCGCCTTGAGATACCCATGAGTGTTCCGGTGGTCCCCATGGTTGCTACCAGCATGGTGATTTCCCCTGCTGTTTGTTCCCAGATTTCCGGGCCGGTACCGTCATAATGGGCACGCCAGTTCGCTTCGTTGTTAAACTGATCCGTTATAAAGTAGGTTTCAGGATGTTCGCGGGCCAAGCGGTAGGCCTCCTCTATGGCGCCATCGGTTCCAAGAAAATCGGGTGTTAGCCGGATTTCAGCCCCCATCGCCCGGAGGATCTTGCGTCGCTCTATGCTGGCCGATTCAGACATGGTCAACAGAAGCCGATATCCCTTGACTGCACAGACCATGGCTAAGCCAATTCCCGTATTGCCACTGGTGGCCTCCAGCACAATTTTGTCTGGCGTCAGGGCCCCTGAGGCCTCACCCGCTTCGATCATGGCCTTGGCAATGCGGTCTTTTATGGAGCCCCCAGGGTTGAAATACTCCAGCTTGGCCAGCAGCGTGACCTTAGGGTTTGGGTTGAGCCGCTTGATTTCAACGAGGGGTGTCTGGCCGATGGTATTTAAAATTGAGTGCATTATTTACGATTTTGTATTTCGATCCACGATTTTCTTACTTCAGGTCCTTTCGAATCTGATCCGCTATCCCCTTGATCTTTTCCATATCTCCTGGAACCAACTCCCACTGGGAGACGGTTACCCCGTCGCCAGACCACCTGGGAACAATGTGGACGTGGAGATGTGGGACCACTTGATTGGCAGCTTTACCATTGAGTTGCAGTAAGTTGATTCCCTCAGGATTCAGGGCCTTTTTGACAGCGGCCGCCAGTTTGCGTGTGGCAGACATAACCGCCAAGAAGTCCGCTTCAGTAATTTCATGGATGGTGGCAGCATGGGCCTTAGGGATAATCAGAAGATGGCCATCATTCAGCGGATTAATATCCATAAAGGCGAGTACCCTATCATCCTCATAAAGCTTCACCGAGGGAATTTCACCGCTAACGATCTTACAAAAGATGCAATCCATCAGCTATGACCTCCTTGTTAAATAAGAATCTTTTCGAGAAAACAACGATAACTATTTCTACATATTAAAAAAGCAACAAAACCCAGTCAAGAAAAATTCCTGGCTCTGTTGGTTCTTTGACCGGCTTGCTTCGCGGGCTGCAGGGAGCTTCAAACAGCTTGTAGGCATGAAGATCGACCTGGGGATGCTATTACTCAAAGGCGCTATCGTGTCTCAGCAGGCGATCTGGAAAAGTGAAAGTAACCGCCCGGTCCAAGACGATCCCTGCCTTTTGCCGTCTCAAGCCAGATGCCCTGTTGCCGGATGGCCTTGCCTATCCTTGTGGCAGGGATATTTGAGACCTTGGCGGTCAGAGAAATGATCTTTTGTCTATCAGCCGGTGAGGCCGCAAACAAGAGTTCATAGTCCTCACCGCCATGAAGGGCCCAGTCCAGAGGGTTTTTTCCCATCTCAGCGGCCAGTTTCATCACCCTCGGCGATATGGGTATTTCAGCCGCCTGGAGCACCGCGCCCACACCGCTTTGCTCGCAGATATGGGCAAGGTCTTTGGCGATGCCATCTGAAATATCGATCATAGCATGCACAAGGCCACTTTCTCCCAGGGCTTTTCCCACCTCAAGGGGGGGCATTGGTTTTTGGTGGGCCCGGATCTGGGATTTGAATTCAGAAGATTGAGCTACCTGCTTGTTTTGGAGCAGAAATAGCCCCGCAGCTGCATTACCCAACGTACCGGTCACCCACAGGTCGTCGCCCTCCCTGGCGCCACACCGGTACACGACGTGTTCTGGCAGGCAGTCTCCCAGGAGGGTTACAGTGATCACGAGAAAAGATGGGCTTTCCACTGTGTCTCCTCCGGCCAGGACAATACCGGTTTTGTCCGAAATGGCCTGGAATCCCGCCATGAATGATTCGATGAAGCTGACGTTTGTTTCAGGCTTTATCCCGAGGGAGAGAAATGCCGTGTGGGGGGTACCACCCATGGCGGAAATGTCGCTGACATTCACCGCAAGGGCCTTCCAGCCAAGGGCTTTCGGGGAAAGGGTTTGGTTCGTAAAATGAATCCCTTCGACGAGGGTATCTGTGGTCACAAGGAGGGGCCTATCGCCGTCTGTTTTCAGGACTGCGCAGTCATCGCCAATCCCCTTCTTTAAGTGAGACGGAAGTCTGGAAGGTCCTTTCTCCTGGATGAATTGGATGATGTCAGCTTCGCCGAGGTCATTCAAATTTTTGTTATTTGCAATGGTTTTCAAGCCGATTCCCTTCTCAAAATGATTTTATGGCCAAATAGCAACCTTTATGCGGTTTGTTTACAGAGAAGGCAAATGACAAAACGGACCCACCATTGGATTGAATGCTTACAATACAGTGCTGAAAATGCCCAGTGAGCGCATTTCCTCCAGCTTGCTGCAGGGAGCTTCAATTCAGAAGGTGTGAGTGGAGAACATCTTCTGGTCTGGCACGGTAATTTCTGACGTTCAACGCTTTTGGGAAATTCGGATAGCCTTTTTTAAGTGTTCAAAATACCCTTTGAGGGCCTCCGTCATTCTCCTTTATGACTAAGACGCAAGACGATTTCTGTGATGTCTTTATGGATTGTTTTTGAGTCTTTTGAGGCGTCAATGATTCGAAAGCGCCCTGGCTCCAGCTCGGCCAAGGTCAGATAGCCCTGGCGGACCTTTTCGTGAAAGGCAAATGACTCCTTTTCAAAACGATCTTCAGGCAGGTCCCCGGACTGGCTATTGATACGCTGCCATGCCCGCTTCAACCCTATCTCAACCGGGAGATCCAGAATAATGGTGAGATCGGGTTTCAGACAGCCGAGCACAATGCGATGCATTTGCTCAATGAGTTTCAGGTCAAAGCCCCTGGCATAGCCCTGATATACTGTGGTGGCGTCAAAAAATCGATCTGACACGACCGTCTTATTGGCTGCCAGGGCAGGCTCGATGATCTCACGGACATGTTGTGCCCGGTCAGCCTCGTAAAGAAGCAGCTCAGTTATGGGAAGCATGTTGCTGTGATTAGCGTTCAAAAGGATGGCCCGAATTTTCTCCCCGATCTTGGTCGCACCCGGTTCACGAGTGGATATGCACTCATAGCCCTTTGCTCGCAGCACGGGGATGAGAAGCTGTATCTGGGTGGTTTTGCCGGAACCCTCGATTCCCTCAAAGGTAATGAACATGTCAGTTTTTCCTTAATCCTCTGTAGGACTTGAGTTGGCTATCTTGTCTTCGGGGCCAGACATCCCTCCCGGCCGGGGACCTTTATAGAAAAACCGATCCAAAACCCTGTGGAAGGATGTCCATGTGGCCTCTGGGTCCTCGGTATCCATGAAAGCGCGGACGCCAGTGACCTTGGCATCCAGCTCGTCCAAGTAGTTCAGGATCATGGCCTCAAGGGTCTTGGGCGGTTCAGGTGATCCGAAATCACGGGTGCCATGGTGGCTTACAATCATGTGTTTTAAGACAAGAGCCAAATCTTTTGGAAAGTCATTGAGGGTGGCAATCCTTTTTTCGAGCATTTCTACGCCAATCACGATATGATTCAGTAGCCGGCCTGCATCAGAATAGTCAATGTGAGTTTCATAGGAAAACTCGTGAACCTTGCCGATGTCGTGGAGGATGCCACCTGTTAGCAATAGATCTTTGTCAATGCCTTTGTAATGACCTGCAATTGCCTGGATGAGCAGTGCGATGGAAAGCGTATGTTCCAGCAAACCACCAAGGTAGGCATGATGCATCTTTTTTGCTGCAGGGGCAGTCTTAAAGAGCTCCACAAAGGCCTTATCTTCAAAGAAGGCGGCCAGGAGTCTTGACAGGTGTTCATTTTCCACTGTTTGGCTGATCTGGATCAATCGCTCGAGCATCTGGTCCACATCGCGCTCAGTGGCTGGCAGGAAATCCCGCACATCTACCTCAGCGGGATCAGACCGTTCAAGGTGTCGCACGACAAGTTGTAACGTGTCCCTGTATTCAACAGCATTCCCCCTGACTTTCACATAGTCTCCGGCTGAAAAGGCCTTGCTGATAGCCTGAACATTATCCCATGCCACTGCCTTCATATTGCCACTGCGGTCCACAAGGCTTAGGGTGAGATAAGGGGCTCCGTCTTTTTTATAAGCTAGTTGCTTGTCGCGGGCGACAAAGAGGTCGTCTACTGCTTGGCCCGCCTTGATTGTATTGACAAAGGCTTTTTTCAACGCTTTTCTCCGATCCATGAAACCTTGGGGGCAGCCAGTGAAAATGCCCAGTGAGCGTATTCCCCGCAGGTTCTGCCTGACGGCAGTGCTTCGCGGGCTGCAGGGAGCTTCAATCAGCTTTGCCCAATATCCCAGTGCTTGAGTTGCTCCATCGTTCGATAGTCGGTCATATCGCATTGCACGGGTGTAATAGAGATGCAGTTTTGACAAAGGGCTGCCCCGTCGGTGTCTGGCTCCTGGTCAAAGACCTGGGTTTCGATTCCTTGCCAGTAATAGATCTGATTCCTTGGGTCAATTCTCTTATGCAGGTTTTCCCTGAGAGGCGATATCCCTTGTCTGGTTATGCAAACGCCGCGAATCTTCTCTGGAGGGCAGGCTGGGATGTTTACGTTCAGAAAGGTACCCGATGGAAGACCTTTTTCCATAACCTTGGTG
The DNA here is from genome assembly GCA_003647275.1 of Deltaproteobacteria bacterium. Taxonomy (GTDB): domain Bacteria; phylum Desulfobacterota; class Desulfobacteria; order Desulfobacterales. Next base: position 42,239 of record QMMN01000005.1, on the reverse strand, counting down.
ATCAAGCTGCCAATGAAGTGCGCTGCAGCCCCATATTCATGATAAGGGGACTGGTCTTGTGAAACGGCAATGGCGGGTATGCCCATGAGGGCTGCTTCCTTGGCTGCTGACACCGTGCCCGAGTAGTTGAGATTGATACCTACGTTTGCCCCCGGGTTGATCCCTGAAATGACCATGTCGGGTCGGGTTTCCAGGAGCTCGAGTACGGCCAGTTTAACACAATCGGCCGGGGTCCCGTTGACTGCATAGCCCCAGCCGCCGTTTGTCTGAATCCTATTGACCCTCAAAGGGTTGACCAATGTGATGCTGTGCCCCACTGCACTTCGTTCCTTGTCCGGGGCAACCACAGAAACCTTGTGTTCGCAGGCCAAAACCCTTTCCATGGCCCACAGGCCCTGGGCGTGGATACCGTCATCATTGGTAAGCAGAATATTCATGGCAATTCCCAAAGATTAACCTGTTTGTCATTGGTCATTCAGCACCAGCCACCCCGTTTGGCCAGCAGGTGTTGAATCCTCGGTTCCTAAGGTTTGATATGTGCCATTCCTTTGGTGTTCATTGTAAGCGGACACTAAATATGATAACCTTTTTATTTAATAGATATCCTATGAGATTGCAACCTGAAAACAGTGATAAGGCCGCCCATGCTGGGCTTTACATCCACATCCCTTACAAATAGTTCTTGATCTTAAACGGTACGTGTATATACAATCCAATGCTGACTGGCTGAGAACGGGACCGAGGTGGAAGGAAGGGCGTTTACCATGATATTAAAACAAGCCAAAGAGGTACTTCAGATCGAGGCCGAAGGTATTTTAGGTGTTGTGGATCGCCTGGACAACAACTTTGTGAAGATGGTGGACCTGATTTATGCCTGCAAGGGACGGGTCATTCTGACAGGTATTGGAAAATCCGGGATTGTCGCACGGAAGATCGTGGCAACCCTGAACAGTACGGGAACCCCCTCGCTTTTCCTCCATCCTGTGGAGGCGATGCATGGTGATCTAGGCATGGTCAGTGCGGACGATGTCGTGATTGCACTTTCCAACAGCGGGGAGACAGATGAACTGAACATGCTGATACCCAGTATCAAGAGAATTGGGTGCCCGCTCATTGCGTTTGCCGGTCAGGTGGATTCTACCTTAGGTAGGAAGAGCGATATTGTGATCGATGTGGGTGTTGAGCGGGAGGCCTGCCCCTTAGGGCTTGCACCAACGGCCAGCACCACGGCTCTTTTGGCTATGGGCGATGCATTGGCGGTTACGCTTATCCGTAAGCGGAACTTTAACTCAATCGACTTCAGAAGATTTCATCCGGGTGGGACTCTGGGGCAGTGTCTTTCGGTTAAGGTTCAAGAAATCATGCTGACTGGCAAGAAGATCCCTGTGGTTTCCAAGGGGCAGACCATGCGCCACGCCATACAGGAGATCAATCGTATGCAACTGGGGGCCACACTGGTTGTGGAAAGAGACAACCGCCTTGTTGGGATTATAACCGATGGGGACATCCGACGGTTTCTCATGACACAGGAGCGCATCTATGACCGGCCTGTGGAAGAAGTGATGACAAAGGACCCGAAAACACTCGGTCCTGACAGCCTAGCCTCACGGGCCTTGAACATTATGGAAAAGCACGAGATCACAATTTTGCCCATCGTTAACCCAGTCCGAAAGATTCGGGGGATCCTGCACCTTCATGATATCCTGGGGAAGGGTGCTTTTAAGTTCAATGGCGTCTGATACGAACAAACTCCCAAAGGGATTGATTTGTCCGTTGGTTACTCCGTTGAAGACCGGGGACGTGCTGGATGTGGCTGCCCTTGACAGGCTCATCGGCCACGCAGGGATTGGGGCAGATGCCTTACTTCTAGGGGATGTTTTCTGGGGTGAAGGCCTCGTTCTGAGTCCCGACACAAGGATAGAGCTGGCAAGCACTGCACTGGAGATTGTCCAGGGGAAATGGCCCGTGTTTATTACGATTACCTCTGACACATCCCAGGCCACACGTGAACTTCTGGCCAAAGTCGAGTCCTTTATTGAACGTTCAGGTTATTCAGGAAGTGTCTTCTGGGTGGATTACCCTATCTATTACCACAGTAACCGGGGGCTTCCCCAATTCTATGAGGCCATAGCTCGCGATACAGGGATTCCTCTTATATTAGGCAACCATCCCGGGCTGGCCGAAAGGCGCAAGGGGTATATTAAACACAAGAATATTCGAACCAATGTCCTAAGAAAACTCTCGGGAATCGACCACATACAAGGTTTGATCTTTAGCGGTTCGTTAAATCGGTCGATCAACTACCATAAAGCGGTTCGGCATCGACGGGACTTCATGTTTTACGATGGGGATGAGGCCGCCTTTATAAAACAGCCAAGCTCAAATGGCGTGGTGGCTGGCGGGGCAAACTTGCTTCCCGAGGCTTGGCATGAGATTACATGGTCTTGCCTAAACCGATACGATGTTCAGTGGCAGTATGCTGACCACGTGAGCCAGATATGGGAAACCGGTGCCATGGTTCAGGAATTTTATGATCTTTATTCAAAAAATTCTGCGGCCGTCCTAAAACGCATGCTCCATGTTGCAGGGGTGCTTCCAAATGCCCACACTGCCTCAAGCACACCGCGTACTGACAGGACTCAGAATCGGACGGTTGAGGCTATTTGCAAGAAATATGACCTGATATAGAGCGTTACGGAAAAGGATTTTTGTGTTGTCACTTCTAGTAAGGGTTCAAGGTGCGGGGACAGATCTATAGACGGATATTTGATGCTTGATTCTGGATGAGGTGTTGATAACTATTTCATCTATTCAGCATCCAGTAAAAGGCGCGACAGCAAATGACCGACGAATCGAATCGTTCACGTGGAAAGGGTGATATAACATGAAGAACAAGGAACATATTGACACCTCCATCATGAGCCTTGGCCCGGCAAAGATTACCTCCCCCATTGGGGCAGAGGGGGGCGGGACTAGGTGTTTTGTATCGGACAAGGAGCGTATTCTGGTAAACATTTTTGAAAGTGATGTGATGAAAGCTGTTAAGAATGGCAAGAAGCTTTTATCCTTTGAACGAGCAGGGCCTCGCTGTAAAATCTATTTTGATCCGAGCAAACTTCGCTGTGCCGTGGTGAGTTGCGGCGGACTCTGTCCGGGGATAAACGACGTTGTTCGTGGCATCGTTCTGGCACTCCACCATAACTATGGCGTACGCAATATTTATGGGGTCCGATACGGGCTTGAGGGCTTTATATCCTCATATGGCCATGAGCTCATCACCCTGACACCAGACTCCGTACTCAATATCCACGAGAGAGGTGGCACTGTTCTCGGCTCTTCGAGGGGCCCTCAGGATATTGAAAGCATTGTAGATGCCCTGGAGCGAATGAATGTGGGTCTCCTTTTTACCATTGGCGGAGACGGCACCATGGCGGCCTCTGTAGAGATTGCCGATGAAATCAGCAAGAGACAATTAAAGATCGGTGTCATAGGCATACCAAAGACCATTGACAATGATATCTATCTAATAGACCGTTCTTTTGGCTTTGACACGGCTGTGGACGTAGCGGTTAATGTGATTCGCTCTGCCCACAACGAGGCCATCAGTGCCCCGAACGGGATAGGACTGGTAAAGCTTATGGGCCGCCATTCAGGATTTATCGCAGCAGCAGCCACGCTGGCCATGCCGGATGTTAACTTTTGCCTCATCCCGGAGTCGGACTTTGATCTGGAAGGTCCAAAGGGACTCCTTGAAGCCTTGAAAGAGCGATTAATCCACAGAAAACATGCCGTGATTGTCGTGGCCGAAGGGGCAGGCCAAAAGTTCTTTGATAACAAACCCAAGGAGCGTGATGCCTCTGGAAACATCCGTTTGAATGACATCGGCCTCTTTCTGAAAGAGGCCATTTCTGGGTATTTCCGGGAACAGAAGATGCCGATCAACCTGAAATATATTGACCCGAGTTACACGATCCGCAGTGTTCCCGCCAATGCAAATGACCATGTCTTGTGCGGTTTCCTGGCCCATAGTGCAGTTCATGCCGGCATGGCTGGAAAGACAAAAATGCTTGTGGGACTGTGTAATAATCAGCTTGTTCATATTCCCATGGAGGCAACGGCTGGAAAGCGAAAACAGGTACACCTCTTTGGCGGTAAGTGGTTGAGCGTGCTGGAGACCACGGGCCAGCCCTCTTTGAAAAACTGAAACGTCAGCTAATGTCCCACATGAGCTGTCCCATGAATAGTGAAACGATATGACAGCTTCCCGGGCCACTGCACCTTATCATCTAACATCGTTTTTCTTGACTCTCGGGCCTTTTCTCAATATATTTTTATCGTCTAAAGGTCCTTTTGGGGGCGTTTTAGAAAATGATGAAGCCCTCCACCCACAGGGCCGAGGCCCGCTTCGCGGGCTTACGCACCTGGTAAAGAAGATGTCTATTCTTTAATAGCTTCCCTTAACCCCGCCTACCCGTATAGCTACCGCAACAGGGCAGGCAAGCCGGTCCAAAGACGCTTGGGCACGCGTACAGGAGGTGCGTGATGACAGGGAAAGATAAGGTCAAAACAATCGGGATCCTTACAGGAGGCGGTGACGTTCCAGGCCTGAATCCGTGCCTAAAGGCTGTTGTTTACCGCGCGGTTGACGAAGGGATGCGTGTCCTTGGCATAAGAAGAGGATGGGCAGGACTTGTAGAATATCACATCGAAGATGAACGTACGCACGATAACGTGGTTTTTATGGATAAAGGAATGGTGCGAACGATTGACCGCTCAGGCGGTACCATTTTGCACACCTCGCGTACCAATCCCAGCGCGGTGAAGAAGAGCGAGATGCCGGCCTTCTTAGATGCCCACCCGACCGCGGAAAAGACGGATGTAACCCCTCATATTCTAAAAAATTTGGAACATCTTGGTATTGATTTGCTGATCCCCATTGGTGGCGATGATACCTTGAGCTATGGCGTGCGGCTGCACGACGAAGGCTTCCCGGTCATCGCTATTCCGAAAACAATGGATAATGACGTATTTGGAACCGATTACTGTATAGGCTTTTCCACTGCGGTGACCCGGTCAGTCAATTTTATTCATGCCCTGCGTACGTCTTCTGGCTCCCATGAGCGGATTGCAGTGATTGAGTTATTTGGAAGGAATTGCGGTGAGACATCACTGATATCTGCATACCTTGCAGGGGTTGACCGGGCTATTATTTCCGAGGTTCCCTTTGATCCCGAAAAATTGGCTAAACTCATTATGGAAGATAAAAAGGCAAATCCGAGCAACTATGCTATGTTGACAATCTCGGAAGGGGCTAAAATGGTGGGTGGACAAGTCATTGAGTATGGCGAGAAGGACGCATACGGCCATAGAAAACTTGGTGGAATTGGCATTGTAACCGGAGATGTATTAAAAAAATTGACTGGTCAAGGGATTATTTTCCAACAGCTTTCCTATCTCATGAGGGGCGGTGCACCAGATTCGCTTGACCTCATGGTGGCTATCAATTTTGCCAATATGGCGGTTAACCTGGCAAAGAAGGGGGTTGCAGGCCGTATGGTCGCATTGTCTGGGGGGATATACACGGATGTCCCGATAAGCACGGTTACATCCGGGCAAAAACGCGTGGATGTTCGAGAGCTCTATGACATGGATGAATATCGGCCAAGGGTCCGATTGATTGTAGGAAAACCGATGTTTCTCTATTAATCCTTCAGTTTTCTTCATTTGTTCCCCTCACAAACACCAAAACAGAGGAGGGGAACTTGAATGGTTGTGATTTGGGCAGTAGCTTGTTGACGAGTAACCAGCGACAAATGACGACACACGCGACCTATCCGGTGAGCTACGATCTGGTGCCTCCAACAGAGATTCTCAGCCGGATTTCAAGGCTTCAGCAGGAACTGGCACAGACCGCCCTAAACGGCGCTATCATCCTCGATGGGGTCAACATGTTTTATTACACTGGCACCATCCAAGATGGCGCCCTGTTTGTCCCGACTGATGGAGTTCCTGTCTTTTTCATCCGTCGGAGCTTTGAACGGGCAAAACGAGAAACCCCCCTTAAGGTCCTTGTTCAGTTCAAGCGCTTTGGCGAACTGCCTGCCAAACTGGCGGGCTCCGGTTACCAGGTGGCAAGGCTAGGCCTGGACGAGACCACCATCCCGGTTTCGATTTTTAAGAAACTTTCGAAGGCCCTTCCCCACACCGTTTTTGAAGACATCAGCCTGACCCTGTCTATGATTCGGTCTGTGAAATCCGACTACGAAATCGGCCTGATTCGAGAGGCGGGTAAAAGGCACAGAGCCATTTATGACCAGATACCAGACATGATCCAGGAGGGTATCACGGAATGGGAACTCGGATCTGCGATCCATGCCAACATGCTTCGGCTCGGCTACACAGGAATCGGGAGGCTTGCAACTTTCAACAGCGAGTTTTTTGCCGGCGTGATCAGTTTTGGGGAATCGGGAAATTTCCCAACCGCTTCAGTAGGCCCAGATGGCTTCGTGGGGCTTTCCCCAGCATTTCCCTTCCTTGGCGGTGCGAGGAGGCTTAAGAAGGGTGATATCATCTTCGCAGATACAGGATTTGCCTATGAGGGATATTTCACGGACAAGACCAGGATCTTTTCTCTGGGTCGTCCTCCTCAGGCAGCTGTGGATGCCCACAATGTCTGCCTGGACATCCAGGAGGCGGTTCGGTCTCGGTTGAAACCAGGTATGATTCCGGCTCAAATATTTAAGGAGGTGTACCAAACTGAGGTGTTCTCACGAAACTTTGAGGAACACTTCATGGGATTCGGAAGCAACCAGGTCCCGTTTCTTGGTCATGGCATCGGTTTAGTCATAGATGAGTTCCCGGCTATTGCCGGAAAGATCGACTTTCCCCTTAAGGAAAACATGGTGATTGCCGTGGAACCCAAAAAGGGCCTCAAGGGGATCGGACTTGTGGGGGTGGAGAATACCTTCCTGGTCACAGAGCAGGGCGGCGAGAAGTTGACACCTGGTTCTGATGAGATCACCGTTGTTTTATAGGCAACTTAAGTTTCGCATCCTATTTAACTATTTGATCTAACTTATAAAATCCGCATAATTTTCTTAAGAACCATTGAAGCTCCCTGTAGCAAGCTACGGGGAATGCGCTCGCTATTACGGTTCAAAGGTAATTGCTCACCATTCGGGGTAAGGAAGACCACTTCCCCGCCCGCTTCGCAAGCGAGAGCGTTGCGGGCAAGTCTTAGGGCCCCAATGCCTTTAGACGGTATGCGATTGTGGGTGGTAGAAACGGGATGATGTGACAAAAAAGGGTATTTCGGCTGTCTTTACCAATAACGAATCACGAAGATATGTACAGGGCGAACTAAATTCATCATCTGACGATTCACCTCTTGTTACTAAACACCAATCGACCGATTACCCGGGCATGTTTTTCCGATGCGCCCTGGTTTCTTATGACAGCTTCCCGAGCCTGGTCCCCATATCTTTTCAAGGCATCCGGATGCTCAAGAAACCAGATCGCCTTTTCGGCCAGCATTTCAGAACTGGCAATTGGCACGCCCGCACCCACCTCCTCCAACAGGGCCTTTGCGTCCAGGAAATCTTCCATGGAAGGGCCATAAAAGACAACTTTTCCCCAAACGGCCGCCTCCAGGGGGTTCTGTCCGCCCAGCGGCACGAGGCTTGCGCCACAAAATACAATCGTTCCAATACTGTACACCTTAAAAAGTTCTCCAAAGGTGTTGATGATGACGACAGGCTCTTTGCGCTTTGCCGCACCGCTGTTGATATCGCTCCGGAGCTGATACCTGAGGCCATGTCTCTCAACCAGGGATCCAATGACGGGTATTCGCTCAATATGCCGCGGTGCAATGATCAGAACCGTGTCTGGAAATTGTCTGAGAATTTTTTCATAGGCTTCCAGGACCATAGCCTCCTCCCCCTCACGGGTACTCCCTGCAACAAAGACGTGATGGGAGGCTTCAAGATTCAAGATCTGTCGCATTTCTGCTTCCATGGCAGGGTCTGCGATGCTGGCTAGGAGATCATATTTGGCATTGCCATTGACCTCGATTTTGTGTGGATCGGCCCCCATCGCCCTGATGCGAGCTGCGTCTTCTTCCAAAATCATGCTAAATGCATCGACATTTTTTAAAATGTTGCGAAAAAAGGGGCGGAATTTGAGGTAACCTCCGATTGATCTCACAGAGATTCGGCCATTAATCAGCGCAGTCTTGATTCCCTTCTGCCGGGCTTCGGCCAGCCACGTAGGCCAGATTTCAGTCTCCAGAAAAACCAGAACATCTGGACGTACACGGGAGAGTGCTTTGCGTACTGAACCAATAAAATCGATGGGCGCATACGTTATGGGAATATCCTGTTTGAATGTTTTCCTTGCGAGGTCGCGGCCATGCTCGGTGGTCGTTGAAAGGATGACTGAGCAGCCTGGTATAATCCTTGTGAGGGCCTTTACCAGGGGAGCCGCCACCTTAACCTCACCAAGGGATGCGGCGTGGATCCAGATACGGGGCGACCCCGAAAGACATTGAGTGAGGGTACGGGGAATAAACCCCAGGCGCTCTCCCAGTCCCTTGCCATAACGTCCGCTCAGGCGCGTATATATCCAGAACGGGGGAAGGCAGGAGACAAGCATGCCGCTGGTCAGCCCAATATATGCTGCATATACAAGCTTCATGGCCTTATTTGTACAAACTGACGTCCTTTTATCTTGAGGAGGTAAATCTCTTTTTCCACATCCCCGGTTTCATCAAAGGAGGTAGGGCCAGTTACTCCGGGAAAGTCTTTGACTTGCATGAGGCCCATTTTCAACGTGTGTCTGGACCGGACCTGAGGCTGGTTGACCAGTTGGAAAAGGATACAGGCCGCGTCGTAGGCTTGAGCTTCCAGAAATCCTGGCGAGCTACCAAAGAGGTCTTGAAAGGCTTTGACAAAATTTTGGACCTTGGAAGATGGGCTATCTATGAAAAAACCATCAGGCACAACAGCACCTTGCACATAGCCTCGGGCCATTTCAATGAGTTTATCCGAATGCCATAGATTGGTCCCTATCAGCAGGACATTAGCCACATCATAATACAGGAACTGGGGGGCAATCAGACCCACTTTCTCGAAAGTGTCCGGGATAAAGATGGCTTCGAAATCAACGATCGGTTCAGGCTCCTTCTCCTCTTCTGATGGGAGATCGGTTTCATTTGGTGGTGAAAGGGGTACCTGCGGACCTAACTGAGGCATCTTATTTCCTTGAGCGTCTAAGAAGGGGCCCTCAGCTTCCTGCCTGGCTGATAGGAAGTCGAGGAGGGGGTCTGTGATTTCAGGGCTTTCTTCGTCTTCGGGTTCTTCAGGTCTTGGATAATAGAGGCCGACTAATTTCTTAATGGCATCGGCAAAGTCGGTTTGGTCGGGGCCATACGATTCAATGCCCACGACCTCAGCACCGTGGGCTATTAATTCGTCCCAAAATTTGTTCATAAAGGAAATACCATAGGGTTCCTGAGGGTACAGGATGGCGAATTTTTTGATTCCCAGCTCCTGGGCTGTATAAGCTACAATGGCTTTTACCTGCAGGGATAGGGTCAGAAAATTTCGAAAGACGTAGTCTCCCAATTTGGTTATATCCGACTTCTGGGTCAGTGTCATGATGGGAACCTTGAGGGCCTGGGCCTTGATGGCAGCGGACTCTGATGTAATCATGGGTCCGATAATACCTATGACACCATCCTTCAGGGCTAGGCTCTCAACAGCCCTGGCGGCCGCACTGGGGTCTCCTTTTGAGTCCCTGATGAGCAACTGAACGGGGTGCACATCGCTTTTTGCGTTGAATTGGGCAAGAGCAAGCTCAATCCCCGTAAGGGCTCGATTCCCAAATGTGCTGTAGGGCCCACTCAGCGGCAGGATACAACCGATCAAGAAACGATTCACGAGTGATCTGGACTTTAATTCCTCCATGAGGGCCATGGCAGTTTCAAGTTCGTCATGGTGCGGGAATAGGGCGATGAAATCCGACAGGACTTTCAAGGCGGGCTCAATGCGGTCCTTTGATGCGTACTCCTTTGCCAGTTGAAGGCGTAAATAGCCGCCGGGTATCCTGTCCCTAAACACCTCAAGAAGGGAATTCAATTCTACTTCTTTTAGGTAGGTTATAACCTCCTTCACCTTGCTCAAGATTTCCGGGCGCTCCTGTTCTGGAGCTAGTTTATAAGCGTCCATATAACTTTTGATTGCGTCCTTGAACTGCTTGGTGGCGCTATAGGCGTAGCCCATAAAATTGTGTATGCGAGCTTTTTGGCGAGGCGTCATCGCAAACCTTAGAGCGGATTTTGCGGACTGAATAGCTGATGCGTAATCTCCCTCATGATAATACGTAAGTATGACGTTGACTCTGGCCTCTTCCACAAATGGACTTTTCGGATACTCAGATACCAGACGCTGAAAAGCTTGTCCGGCTTTAGCATAGTTCCCCACAGCCATGTAAGCTAAGCCTGCCTTCATCAGCGCTGTGTCGACCAGAGGGCCCTTTGGAGATCGCTTGAGGTAATCCTGATAGATGGCGAGAGCCTTTGCATACGCCTGCTCTTGAAAGAAGCGTTCGGCTTTTTCAAATTGCTTGAGGGCCCGGGTGACCTCAGGTGATGGCGGTACCTTAGTCGGCACACGGATCGGCGCACAAGCCGAAAGGACAAAAAGGCCCATTATAAGAAGGTATTGCCAGACCCTGAATTTGTTGGGCCCTGACTTATCGGCCACGAAAAACATTATGGACTCCTCAGATTTTCAAATTAAAAGAAAATTTTACCAAAACGCGGTTGCTTTGTAAATGGGTTAAGTGTATAAATAGTATCAACCTTAACCTGCGTGCAGGAGGTAATGATATGGAAGAAGAAAAGGTCGGCAAGGTGCAAAAGTTTTTTGCCAAACCGAGTGTGGCAGCTGTTGAAATCACTTCAGGTGTGCTCAGGATTGGAGACAAGCTCCATTTTAAGGGGCATACCAGCGATTTTGAAGAGACTGTCACGAGCATGCAAATGGACAACCAGCCTATTGAGGAGGCAAGGCCAGGAGATCTTATCGGGATTAAGGTTAAAGAAAGGGTCCGCGAACACGATACTGTTTATAAAATTGTATAGAAAGTCGGCAGGCTGGCGTAGCAGTGTGGCGTTCCCCTAAGGGGGCGAAGTCTTGATTTCTAGATGGTGATTTTCGGCCTTGACACATGTTTGCCATTTTGTTATTTAAAATCGAAGAACACGTAAAGATAAGTGGCACTTATGAGTCTTAGAGGAGGGCATAAAGCCTTCTATTGGTGGTGGCAGGCCGTGAGATGAGCCTGCCCACGGACGCGCCATTCTAAAAAATAAAAGGTGAGTTGTGGGCAAGAGAAATCTTCCCACGGCTCTGAGCATAAGCAGAACTGCCATGGGTTTTCTCCATGGCTTTTTTTGGGTAATAGTTCACCTTTAGCTGTTAGTTTTCTTGAAAAACCTGATAAGGAGGACGTGTTATGGAACCGGTGAAGGTATTCTTAGATGACCGTGAAATCCCGAAGCAGTGGTACAATATTTTGGCTGACATGCCAACTCCTATGAGTCCACCACTCCATCCAGGAACAGGGCAACCAATTGGCCCTGACGATCTGGCCCCGGTTTTTCCCATGAATCTTATCGAACAGGAGGTGAGCACAGAACGCTGGATTGACATCCCTGAGGAAGTCCTGGAAAAATATCTCCTGTGGAGACCAACACCGCTTTGCCGGGCGAGAAACTTTGAGAAGTTGCTAGACGCCCCTGTGAAGATCTACTACAAGAATGAAGGGGTGAGTCCTCCTGGATCCCATAAGCCCAATACGGCCGTTGCCCAGGCCTATTACAACAAGGTTTTTGGGGTAAAGCGACTTTCTACGGAGACCGGCGCGGGCCAGTGGGGAAGTGCCCTGAGCATGGCGTGTCAGATGTTTGGCCTTGAATGTCGGGTGTTCATGGTGAAAGTCAGCTATGAACAAAAACCATACCGACGGATGATGATGATGACCTGGGGCGCCAATTGTATTCCAAGCCCGAGCGACAAGACCGAGGCAGGGAGAAAGATCCTGGCTGAAATTCCAGATTCGCCGGGGAGCCTGGGCATAGCTATCAGCGAAGCCATTGAAGATGCTGTGAGCGATGAAGACGCACGGTATTCCCTGGGCAGCGTTTTAAATCATGTTTTGTTGCACCAGACCATAAATGGCCTGGAATGCCAGAAGCAGCTCGAAAAACTCGGCGTATATCCTGACGTCGTTATAGGTTGCACGGGCGGGGGCAGCAACTTTGCCGGGCTATGCCTTCCGTTTGTGCGGGATAAGATCCACGGTAAGGATATCTCCATTGTGGCGGCTGAGCCTACCTCATGCCCGACCATGACGCGTGGCCCTTTTGCTTACGATTTTGGGGATACGGCTATGACAACACCTCTGTTGCCCATGCATACCCTAGGCCATGATTTTGTGCCGGCCCCCATCCACGCAGGTGGTCTCAGGTATCACGGTATGGCGCCTATCATCAGCCACCTGGTCAAGGAACAGATCGTTGAAGCCAGGGCGTACAATCAGCTAGAGACTTTTGATGCGGGTGTGAAATGGGCCCGGACAGAAGGCTATATCCCGGCGCCGGAAACCAACCACGCGATCGCAGCCGTTGTTCAAGAGGCCCAGCGTGCAAAAGAGGAGGGAAAAGAGAAAACCATCCTCTTCAACTGGAGCGGCCATGGGTTGGTAGATCTTGCCGCCTATGACGCCTATCTTTCGGGTAAGCTTACCAAGTATGAACTTCCAGATGAAGAGATCCAGGGGTCGCTCAATTCCATAGCAGGGCTTCCAAAACCGTAACTAGATATCATGAGCATGACCAAGACAATAAGTTGAAATGTATGACCACTTAGAGATTAGATGTCCCAGGCTGGGCGGGGAGGTTACCTTTGCCTATTGTCAGAAAGAGGGGGGCGATCTCCCCTGCCCGCGTATTATTGCCTGCTGGCAGCCGTACTTTCCTGTGGAGACCTATCTTAGAGGAAGACTCACCCAGCCAGAATGGGATCGCTGTTTCAATCGACCCCAAAAGGATAAAATGGCCACCTTGATTGAGCTTATAGAAAAAGCGAAAAGGCGAAAACAGGTACCAGACCGAGGCTGATTTTCTGTTTCTATCTCCTTTAATTGTCTCCCGAGAGGAGTGACCATTTTTTTAGTGAAGAACGCTTGGGGGAGAGGCTTCCAGGGGCCAGATCCCCTTTTGCCGTAGAAGCGCTTCATCCCGCTTGCTTCGAGTGCGAAGCCAGCGTTCGTAAATGCGAAGCAAGCCTCCTGCATGTTGGCGTCCTCCTGACTCACTGACCTCAGCCAGCACATCCGTCAATTGGAGAAATTTCTCGCTCAACTCGTCAAAGACTTCCTCAAGACCCCAACGCACCACTCGGGCTGTTAGCAAGTCAAGCAAATTCCGATAAGATGTCCGGCCGAGGTTGGCGTAATAATCTATGTCTACTATGCTTCGTTGGAAGCTGTCAGAGAAAAAACCTGTAAGAAAAAGCGTGGTATCCCCAATGTACTTAAGAATGCGGGCACGCCTATGACTGCTCTCTTCGTAGCTTTCCAGGAAAAGCTCTGCAAAGGTTTTTTCTCTACTGATAAATTCTGTATTTCTGAGAGCCTTCATTTTCGTATAGCGAAACAGGAGATCCACCAGATAAAATTCCGTATAGTCTGAAATCTCTACCTGGAGCTGTTTTGCAGCTTTTTCAACGGTTTCCTTAAAATATTCCATGATTCCCCTTGTTTCCAGGCGTGTCATCGGCTCCTCCTTTTTGGTGGCTTTTCGCTTCCAGGGTCAAGTTGGTGACTGACTCGTTTCAAGCCCATGCTTTTCATCCTTATGATGGGGCCACGATGTGGTGGAAGGTGTGTATATCTGCTGTTTATTCATGCAACATCTATGCCTTTTTTCCTTTCTTTCACAGCGGGTCTTGCCCTACCGGCAGAATTCAGATATCATAATTTTTATAACATGGAAATTTTCTTTTTTCGCTTACACGTTTTCGTCAAGGGGCTTGCGGTTACATACTAAGAAAAACATAATATTGTTTGAAGAATGCAGAGATGTTTTGATGTGTGGCTGTTTGGGCAACAGCCTGTTTAGATGTAAACGATTTGATGCTCTCCTTAGTAACCGTCAAGGTGGTCGATTTTCGTCAAATGGTTTTAAAATAGCGCTGACGAAAGGCGATAGCTATAACGAATAGCGCCCCACCAAACAGAGGGTAGACGACAGGTTGTAAAAACCACTCATTTTTAGGATATGAAGCCGATTGTCGCCATTGTAGGGCGCCCCAACGTGGGCAAATCCACCTTCTTTAACCGAATTACGAAGTCACGCAAGGCCTTGGTGGATAATTTCCCTGGTGTGACGCGAGACCGAATTTACGAAGATGCCCAATGGGACGAGGTCCCCTTCACGCTGGTGGACACCGGAGGATTTTCTGATTTTGAGTCGGAAGGATTTGGTTCCCTAGTCCGATACCAGGTGATGCAGGCCATAGAAGAAGCGGACGCGATTCTCATGCTTCTGGACGGGAGGGAAGGGCCCACCCCAATCGATACAGACCTGGTTCACATGCTGCGCCGATCGAGCAAGCCCGTCTTTTATGGCGTCAACAAAATTGACGGGCCAAGGCATGAATGGGTCCTTGCTGATTTTTCCGTCCTGGGTGTGGATCCTCTCTATTCCATCTCTGCTGAACAAGGATATGGTGTGGGCGATCTCATGGATGCCTTGACGGCTGTTTTGCCTCAGAGTACGCATGAACCCATCTCCGATCGGATCAGACTGGCGGTCATAGGACGGCCAAACGTGGGCAAATCGTCTTTAATCAATCGTATCCTGGGAGATGATCGACTTGTGGTGAGCGACATCCCGGGCACAACCCGCGATGCAGTTGACACGATTTGTAAGGTGAACAAGAAGGAATATGTTTTGATTGACACGGCCGGAATCCGAAAAAGGGGGCGCGTTAAGAGGAAGGTGGAAAAATTTTCCATTATCAAGGCCCTGAAGAGCCTTAATCGATGCGATATCGCGCTGGTGATGATGGATGCCTTTGAAGGGGTTACAGCCCAGGATGTTAAGATCGCCAGTTACGCCCTGGAACGGGGTCGAGCCTGTATCATCCTTTTGAACAAATGGGATTTGGTTGAAAAGAACGACAAGATGGCCCGGCAGTACGTGGATGCAGTTAAAGATCGACTCAAGTTCTTGAGTTTTGCTCCCATATTGACCATTTCGGCCCTGACCGGGCAGCGGACGTTCAAGATTTTTGACTGGGTGGAGACCGTATATGAGCAATATACTACACGGATCAGTACAGGACAACTCAATAGAATATTTCAAACTGTTGTTGAACAACATCAGCCCCCTTCCTACCGTGAGAGACGGATTAAGTTCTACTATGCCACGCAGGTGTTTTCGGCGCCACCTACATTTGTTTGTTTTGTGAACTATCCGGAAGGTATTCCTTTGTCTTATGAACGGTACATGATCAATCAGCTTCGAGAAGCGCTGGGGCTGGACAAGACACCCCTCAGGCTCATTTTTCGAAAACGGGAAAAGAGATGATGCCCGATGCCGGGTCCCGAAGGCGGGATAGGGCCTTGTCATTGGCTATTGGTCATCGGGATGTAGATTCAGAATATGGACCTATTTAATCAATCTGAGAAGGAGGTAGAAAGAACGGCTCGCCCCCTGGCAGACAGGATGCGACCCAGGACCCTCGATGGCTTTGTGGGACAGGCTCACCTTCTTGGAAAAAAGCGTTTGCTCCGTCGTGCCATAGAGGAGGATCGCCTGTTTTCGGTGATTTTATGGGGGCCGCCTGGCTCAGGCAAGACCACCCTGGCCCGAATCATGGCCCATGAGACAAAGTCGCACTTTGAGACCTTTTCAGCCGTGCTTTCCGGGGTGAAGGAGATCCGGGAGGTGATTGAAAAAGCCATAACCTACCGCCGCTACCATCAAAAAAAGACCGTCCTTTTTGTGGATGAGATCCATCGATTTAACAAGGCACAGCAGGATGCTTTTTTGCCACATGTGGAAAGTGGTTTGATCACACTGATTGGGGCCACTACGGAGAATCCCTCTTTTGAGGTAATTGCGCCACTCCTTTCCAGGGCCCGGGTGATGGTTCTCCATCCGTTTTCCGATGAAGAGCTGTCTGTCATCTTAAAGCGAGCCATCACGGATAAGGAAAACGGTTTGGGAAGACTGTCGTTGGAAGTTGAGCCGGATGCCCTTGCACACATCATCTGGGCAGCTGATGGAGATGCCCGGGCCGCCCTGAACAATCTGGAAGCGGCTACATCTCTTGTTCAGAAAAAGGACGTTAGAGGAAGAAAGGTTACGCGTACCGTGGTCGAAGCCGCCCTCCAGAAGAAAGCCCTGCGCTACGACAAGGCCGGCGAGGCGCACTATAACCTTATTTCGGCGTTTCATAAGAGCCTTCGGGGCAGTGACCCGGATGCTGCCCTTTACTGGTTAGGTCGCATGCTCGCAGCAGGTGAGGACCCGCTTTACGTTGCTCGCCGGATGGTCAGATTCGCTTCTGAGGACGTGGGAAATGCCGATCCCAGGGCATTGTCTGTGGCTGTGTCGGCCATGCAGGCTTTTCAGTTTGTGGGTCTTCCAGAAGGGGATCTGGCCCTAGCTCAGGCCGCTATTTATCTTGCCACAGCCCCAAAGAGCAATGCCCTTTATGCAGGCTACAGCAAGGTTAAACAGACCATTAGTCAAACGGGCTCACTGCCGGTGCCGATGCACATACGAAACGCTCCGACAAGATTGATGAAAGATCTTGGCTACGGTAAAGGCTACAAGTATGCCCATGACTTTTCTGGGGCCTATATACCACAGGTGTATTTGCCGGAAGAACTCAGGGGGCAGGTTTTTTATACCCCAACAGAAAGGGGTTATGAGAAGACGATCAAAGAAAGACTCGAAAGATGGCGCCGGCTCAAAGAGTCGATGCTTCAGGACAATAAGAAAAGACAGCCATAACTCTTTTCTATGATCATTGTTTTTGATTTGTCTTTTTCAACGATTTGAATTGCGAAAAATTTATACCATAGGACACGGCACCAAGGGCCTTGATGAACTGATTGAACTGCTCAAGGCGTATCACATACGAACCCTTGTCGATATCCGCTCATATCCTGTGTCGAAGAGGCATCCTCATTTCAACCGTGAAGTCCTTGAGGCCAAATTGCCACAGATAGACATTGCATACAAGTGGTTCAAGGGGCTGGGCGGGTATAGGAAAAACGGGCTGGGGGCAAACTCCCCCCATATTGTTCTGAAAAGCCAGGGTTTCCGGAATTATGCTGACCACATGATGACCAAACCATTCAAGGAAAACGTTAATGCGCTATTGCAATTGGCCTACAGTGGAAATACGTGCCTCATGTGTGCAGAAACGCTCCCTTTCAGGTGCCACCGATGGATGTTGTCCGACTATCTGGTGGCCAACCAGATGGTGGTCATTCATATTATTAGTATAAAGAAAAGCGAGCCTCATAAGCTCTCAAAATATGCACGGATCAGCCAGGGGAATCTCTTTTACGACCGTGTTCAGCCTGAGCAGCTGGAATTACTAAGGAGAGCATAATATTGTTTGCAATAAATCATGCAAACAAGTTTTGATGTATGGCTGTTTTGGCAACAACCTGTTTTGATGTAAACGATTTGATGCTCTCCTTACAACTGGTCTCAAAACCTTTTTTTCAAGCCAATTTTGACCATTTTGTAAGAAGTTCTTAGCGAAGCGAGCTTAGAACTTCTCAAAACGGCCAAACCAGTGAGAGGAAAGTTTTGAAACCGCTTCTAGTAAAATGATGAGCCAGAATTGTGTATTAGAATCATTCCCTGGCAAGGAATCAACGCATGCCAAAGGTTGAAATACCTGTTGGCATTAAACATCGTTGTGATGGAAGGTGGAGGTTCATCAAATGTTGGATTACCTGAAGCATCTTTTCGAGCAGATATCAGCCGGTATTGTGTCTAAATGGGTGGGGTTTTATCCTCTATTTGCCAAGGCATGCCTGGTCTTGACAGGGGCATTCGTTGTTTGGGTGATTTTTAAACAGGCGATGAAGCGGGTTCGAAAAAGGATCCAGAAATATGAATTTGTGCGTATTCACGACCAGATCTTCGGGCTGATTCAGAGGGCTGTTTTGTACGCCTTAGTCTTTATCTGTGGCGTCTATCTGGTGAATCTCTTCAGGATTCCGATCTTGGAAAGGGTTTTTTATGCGGCCCTGATTGTTCTTTTGGCCATACCTGTTAAGGATTTCACCTTGCTTGTACTCAGCTACCTTGAGGCCAATTTTACCAAAAAGACCCAGAGCAAGATAGATGATATTGTTCTGGATATTCTAAACAAGTTTTCCGGCGTCGTCATTTTTGCCATTGCTATTTTACTTGCCCTTGATGTGTTGGGAATCAACGTGATGCCTTTTGTGGCTGGGGCCGGCGTGGCCGGGATTGCTGTAGGCTTTGCAGCCAAAGATACCCTGTCAAATCTCATAGCAGGCATTTTGCTTATTATTGACCGGCCCTTTGAAATTGGTGACCGGATCGAAGTGTGGTCCTCGCCGGAAGGTTCTTCAACCTGGGGGGATGTGATGGATATCGGCCTCAGGGCCACCAAAATCCGAACCACAGACAACGTTGTTATTATCATCCCGAACAACGAGATCATGACACGTGATATTGTCAATTATACCACCATTTCAAAGGACATTCGCGTTCGAATTCCCATCGGTGTCTCGTATGACACCGATATCAAAAAGGCCAAGTCAGTCATACTGGAGGTGGCGGGGACAGCTGAGTGGGTCTTGAAAGATCCACCCCCCCAAGTGGTGGTAAAGCAATTCGGAGAATCCTCGGTGGACCTTCAACTGCGGGTCTGGATCAAGGATGCCCGAAGGCGGATGGACACCATATCCTATATAACGGACCATATTAAAGAAGCTTTTGATAAAGAGGGGATCGAGATCCCTTATCCAAAACGCGATATCACGATTAAACAGACAAGTTAAATGCGGATAAAGCTTTACGAGTAACAGGACCCAAATCCTTTCTTATTCATGTTTCACGAAGCTTCAATTTTACTTACCGTATTGACCGAAAGGGGAACCGGCATGGGCAAAGAGAAACCGCCAAGGCGAAAGCCAGATCCTGTAAAGATGGAGGCCTTAAGGGGACTGCCTCTCCACATCAAGCAGTCCCTCACAAAAGAAGAAGCCGACGCATTTCTGTATGAGGAGGTATGGCCCGATTCTCTTATTGAAAAACTCAAGGATTATCTTGTGGATGAGGGCGAGGGATCATAAGGAAGGTGCTTTGACCGGCCTGCTCCCCGGACGCGAAGCGCTGCCGTAAGGCAGACCCCTGTCCAAAAGGGCAGGGAGACTTCACTTGACAGCGTTTGCGGAATAGCTCCTGATACCGGGAGAGGCTTTGTGTGTTGAGCACCCTTTGTGGCAAAGGGGAGTCACATACCCATGTTATGGGGCCCGCTGTTGTACAAGTTTAGGAGGCATTGTGAATAAGTTTCCAACCAAAGAAGACCAAGAGGATGAAGTCCCTTTTGAAAGAGAAATCCGGATAAACGGAGAACCTCCTGATTTTTCTTGCCAGGATGAAACGCGCGATTTGCGGCTGGAATTACAGATTGAAAAATTGAATCATCGAATCACATTATGGTCAATTCTTATTCCATCCCTGCTTATCACAATCGTGCTGTTTGCCTACTTGCACATGAGGGAAAGACTCGATAACATAAAAAATATCGGGTCAAAAGAGGTGAGGGCTTTGTATGAAGATGTTGTCGATAAAATAGAATCCCTGTCACACCAGTACAGAGATCTTGAGAAATCATTGGCCGACAGGCTATCTGCCTTTGAAAAATCCTCTGCCTCGATTCAAAAAGATCTAAAAAGAAATCAACGGGAGATCAAAAAGCTGACCACAGCCAAAGTTGACCAGGAAACCTTAGAACAAGCCATAAAGAAACAATCGGCTGAGGTTGCTAACGGGTTGGTGACGTTGCGAGCTGAGCTAAACAAGCAGAAGCGGACGGTTGAAAATTTGGACCAGACACTGAAAAAGGAGGTGGCCGGGCTTATCCAGGCGGTTGAATCTATACGAAGCGATGGTCAGGAACGAAACTCAGCTATTAAAGATCTGTCAAAGCGTAAAGTAGAGAAAAAAGAATTCGATCGTTTCCTTAAGAATGAACGGGCAACTTATCAGGCTACCATCTCTCTACTAGAGAAGAAGATAGAATCACTCAAGGGGGAGATTTCACGATTAGAAAAACGAGTTAACTTGGCAGTAAAAAGGCATGCGGTATCTGAGGCCGAAATTCCTCATCCCAAAGAAAAGCCCGCGGCCGAGACCGCACGAGATACTCTCATCCCAGCACCAGGCAAGATCATAGAACAAGAGATCACCGAATAGGATTGATATGTTCTTGTAGGCGGGTAACAGGCTGGTATTGAAAATGCACAGCGAGCGCTTGTGCAGTTCAACGGGGCTTGCTGCAGGGATCTTCAATTCAGCAAGTAGGCTCTAACTTTGCCGGTGACATGCGGCCCCAGATGTCTGATACTGAGCTCTGCACAGCATTCCATCCTTATAAGTGGCTTCAATCTGAATTCTTAATGATTCCAGCATCGAGAAGAAACGATTCCACGTCTCGCCAGAATGTATCCCAACTTGGCGGACAATCATTGTGTCGGCAGTCGTAGGTAAGCATTTTGCCGCGCTGTGCCGCGCGGTAAAGATCGGCGCCGTGTTCATGGGGGACTAGACTGTCATGCCTTCCATGGATTACAAGAATTGGTCCGGGGTATGAACGGACGACGGTGAGATTATCGAATGGATCTCGGACAAGAAAGCCAGGAACAAGGAAATTCGAGGCCAATGCTTGGACACTGGTAAATGTCGATAGAAGAATCAGCGCTGCCGAAGGTCGCTCCGCGGCGAGCGCGCAGACTGCGCCACCGCCAAGGGAACGTCCGAATAGAACGATTCGGGTGGGGTCGATCTCCTTACGTGCAATGAGAGCATCATAAGCTGTGACGAACGCTTCAGCAATGCTTCTTTGGGACGGCCTCCCCTCCGAACGCCCGTAACCCGGATACTCGACAAGCAATACCCCGATTCCAAGAGATGTGAACTTCTTAAGTTCTTCTGGCCAGAAGTCAATTAACTCTGCATTGCCGTGAGCGAAGATAACCGCTGGTGCCAACCCCTTACTATGGTTCGGGGCAGGGGGGAGAAACCATGCCTCCACCTTTCCGTAATTCGTGTCTAGCCAAATTTTGTCCAAGCCTGGAATATTTTTGTCCGTTTCGCGAGGGACCTCAATCTGATGGCGAGGGAACAGAATTTGCCGTTGCAACAGGAAAAGAAGACCACAATAAACGAGGTATAAGAAGAGGACGGCTGAAACGATTTTAACCAGCATATGCATTTCCGTGCCTCGTTTAACCCGGATTTCGCAAGGGTTCAGGGCTATCCCTAATGGCAGAACCCCCGTGCGGAAGCACGGGGAGGCTTCACACCTGAACGCTCACAGATCAGGTGGCAGGTGTCAGCCATTTGTCTCCAAAAAACAGGGGCAATTCCGCAGCACAGATCGGCCCTACGATAACCTTCCAGCCTGTGGATCTGATCAGGTCATGGCCAAGGGCTGCGGCCAGTCCGGGGATGATGATCTCCTGGTGACAAACTTTTTCAAGAACACCTGATTTCAGGACTTCTTTCCTGATCTGCTCGCCGGACAGAGTTTCATAGATTACGGCCATATCGACTGTGTCTCCCTTCGTATCCACAAAAAGCAGAAAAAATGGGCTTTTTGTTGTGCTCAGAATCGATGTCAGGACATCCTGCGTATGGATGTTGTTTCCTGAGATCAGGATGGGGCTATCTTCGTCGGGGTTATTCATTTCCACCAATCCGGTCGGGCCTGGGCGAGGCGCCGACAGGCAAGGGAATTTTGGCAGGAGGTTGTCAGCACCCAGTGAAACCTGAAAGGGATAATAAAGACTTTCGGGAATATCAGGACAATCTGCAGGCTTTTTCCGGCCGGCCTTTAAATCTTCCACGAATTCCTCACAGGCCTTAGCCCCGCACTTTGCACAATCGGTTCGAGGGAGGTATCTCAAAAAATCGATTCTGTCTAGATAGGTGTCAGCAAGGAGCATGATAACCCTCAAGATAGGCCTTGGCATCACCTACCATGTAAAGAGAACCGGTGATGCACACAGCATCTGCGGGACTGGCCTCTTCAAGGGCAAGCGATATGGCATCCGGTAAATAGGGTATGATGACCAGGTCCTGTTTCATGGGACGCACAAATGATGCCAATTCGTGGGGATCGGCAGCACGCTCATACCGGGGCCGGGTGAGAATGATACGGTCTGCAACATCGGCGAGTTCTCGTAGCATGGGTTTCCATGCCTTGTCCTTTAAAATACCCAGCACCAGGGTCAACCGACGGAAGGCGCTGGTGTTTTCCAGAAACTTCTTGAGCGTCCTTACCGCAGACGGATTGTGTGCACCATCCAAAAGGATAAACGGCTCCTTTGAGGCGACCTCAAGACGACCGGGCCAGCGGGTAGAGGCGAGGCCAGTGTAAATTGCTTCGTCCGTCAGGTGAAGCCCTTTCTCCTGCAAGAGTTCAACGGTCCCCAGGGCCAGTGCCGCATTGGTGATCTGGTGGTCTCCGAGCAGTCCAATCTTGACCCGGGGCCATCGGCGACGAATGCCCAGATAGGTGAAGGACCCCTCCTTGTTTTTACGAATCCTGATCTCCTTTCCGAGCCTGTACAAGGGCACCCCTTTTTCTACAGCGGCCTGCTCGATGACCCGCAATGGGCCTTTCTGCCGAGTTCCCGTGACAACGCCAGCGCCTTTTTTGATAATGCCTGCCTTCTCACGAGCGATTTTGGCCAAGGTGTTCCCAAGGTATTCTTGGTGTTCCATACTGATATTGGAAATGATGCTGGCCTTGGGATGGACTATGTTGGTTGCATCATAGCGGCCGCCCATGCCTGTTTCAAGGACAGCCCAGTCAACCCCTTCTGAGGCAAAGTAGTAAAAAGCCATAGCAGTGGCACATTCGAAGAAAGTCGGGGGCTCTGCCTGGGCATATATTCGCTGAACCGCTTCTGCGACTTGTGCCAAATCTTTATCAGATATGGGGCATCCATTGATCTGTATTCGTTCGTTGAAACGAACAAGGTGTGGGGAGGTGTAAAGGCCCACCTTGTATCCCCCTTGTGCAAGGACTGAAGACAGGAAGGCAGCAATCGATCCCTTGCCGTTGGTGCCTGCAATGTGGATGGCGGGAAAACGATCTTGAGGATTTCCGAGGCCTCTCAACAGACGGGAAATTGTGGTCAGCCCGAGCTTGATTCCAAAGCGCCTGAGGCAATAAAGGGCAGACAGATGCTTGTCAATGGAGGAGATCATGGTCACATCTGGTGATAGTTATCTTTACATGGACGGTCAATGCTGACGCTTTTGTACAAGCCCTAGATATCACCATCAATATCCCGATTTGGGCACTTTTATCTAACGGGGCAGGGATAAAGCAGAATGCCGTAGATGGGGTTTTCCCGGAAGTATCAATGCTTGAAGCTTCTCTGACCGGTATATACCATGGTCACGTTGGCCTCGTTGCATGCTTCAATAGACTGGTAGTCGTTGAGCGAGCCACCAGGCTGGATGACCGCTGAGATACCTTCCCGTATGCCCACATCCACGCCGTCCCGGAAGGGGAAGAAGGCATCGCTGACCATGGCTGCACCGATCAGGCCACCCTTTTCCTGGGCCACTCTATCGTCGATCTCCCTTTTCTTTTCCTCATCGGTAAGCTCGTTATAAGGGATACCAAGCTGCTCAAAGCAATAGCGGTCTGCCAGCTTGCGATACGCCTTATCCCTGGCAATTTCCGCTACGCCCACACGGTCCTGTTCACCGGTTCCAATGCCCACGGTGACCTCGTTCTTGACATATATGACCGAATTAGATGTGACCCCGGATTCCACCAACCAGCCAAACAGCATGTCAGCATATTCCTGGTCGGTCGGTTCCCGCTTGATGCGATACGTTTTTCCTTTATACTCACATTCGGCCAGCTTAAGATCCTCCTTGGACCGCGCTTGTGGCACAAAAGACCATTGGGCTATGATGCCACCGTCAATCAAGCTCTTAAACTCCACAAAACGCTCGCCCACAAATGTTTGTAAGCGGTTGATATTGGCAATTCTGATGACCCTGAGATTTTTCTTTTTAGCAAAGATATCCATGACCCCACCTTCAAAATCCGGGGCCACAACCACTTCCGCATATTGTCTGCTAATCGCCTCTGCCGTGGGCTTGTCCACCGAACGGTTAAGAGCGATACAACCGCCAAAGGCGGCCACACGATCGGCAATGTTGGCTTTCGTGTATGCTTCCTCAAGGGAGTCGGCCCGTGCAACCCCGCACGGATTGTTGTGTTTGACAATAACAACGGTTGGTTTATCAACAAAATATCTCAGGATATTTAAGGCGTTGTCTGCATCGGTCAGGTTAGTCTTTCCCGGATGCTTTCCTGACTGCAACAGTTCGATATCAGAAGCCAGGTACCGACCCGGCTGAATGGTTTGTGTTTCGCCTAGGACCAGATTACCATTGATTAACCTGTAAAGGGCGGCCTCCTGGCCAGGGTTTTCCCCATATCTGAGACCCTTTTCAACGTCATCAATGACCCAGACCACCTTCTCATAGAAGAGCGTTTGTCGATTGGTTCCTTCTACAAAGCTTATTTCCATGTTTGAAGGAAAGTGGTCATCCATAACGGTTCTGTACATCTTTTTGAGATCTTCAGCCATCGTATTAGCCCTCCATGATCTGATAACATCTGCTCACATCGCCAAAAGGCCTGCTGGCGAGAAAATCTGCGATATACCGGTCATATACGGCCGTGTGTTCAAAGGCCTTTTTGGCCAGCTCGTATCGAAGTTCGAGGGAAATTTTGCCGCTGTTTGCCTTCATCTCAGAGATGATTCTTGTATAATCGGCAGGATCGACAACGGCTGCAACCCGAATGAAATTCTTTGCCGAGGCCCTTATCATGCATGGGCCTCCAATGTCGATATTCCCCCTGGCCTGTTCTACAGTGACACCCTCTTTGGATATGGTTTCCTTAAAGGGATAAAGGTTAACCACAACCATATCTATGGGAATCGCCCCGGTCCTTTGGAGGTCTTGCTGGTGGGCATCATTGTAAGTCTCTGTGAGCAGACCAAGGTAAATTTTAAAATCAAGTGTCTTGACCAGCCCGCCCTGGGTTTCTGGCTGTCCGGTGAAATCAGACACAGACGTCAGGCATGAAGAAGCTCGATTACCGAGGATTTCCTTGATCCTGCTGTATGTTCCACCTGTTGAAAATAACCGCATCTCTGGATTGATGTCCAGGAGTGATGGTATAAAGCTTTCCAGTCCACGCTTGTTAGATACACTGACAATAACATGTCTGACCTTGACGAACCCGTCAATTTTTTCAACGATGTTGATTGCCATGCCCCCCTCCTTCCCGCTTCAAGTCTTTTGCTTGGCCAACTTTCATTCGATACTTTGATAGATGTAGAGCTTCCCACAAAAATCGTTTCAGCGTCAAGCTGTTTTTGCGTCATGAAGCAGGAAGAACGAATCTCTTGACAAAGATGAGTCCTGCATTATGTTAAAAAAGTTTATCTTTTCCTTGCACGAAGCCTATGATCGAAGTTGATCACCTGACCAAATATTTTGGCCCTGTTCCAGCCGTCGTAGATGTCTCCTTCCGGGTAGAAAAAGGGGAAATCATCGGATTTCTCGGGCCCAATGGTGCCGGCAAGACGACAACGATTCGAATGCTTAATGGGTTTTTCCCACCCACATCCGGCTATGCGCGTATCAACGGCCTGGACGTATTTGACCGCTCCCTAGATGTTCGGAAGCGACTCGGATACCTCCCCGAAAACGTTCCCCTGTACAAGGAGATGAGAACCGAGGCCTATCTCAGATTCGTGGCCGAGGTTAAGGGCGTGCCAGCGCGTCAGCATCAAAGAGAGGTGGATCGGGTCATAGAGCAGTGCGGGCTGCAAGCCGCACGCAAAAAGTTTCTGGGTAGGCTATCTAAGGGATTTCAACAAAGGGTTGGTATTGCCCAAGCCATTTTGAATGATCCTGATGTGCTCATCCTGGATGAGCCCACGATCGGCCTTGACCCCAAACAGATCATAGAGATCCGGGAGTTGATAAAGAGTTTTGCCGGATATAAGACCGTCATTCTGAGCAGTCACATCCTTCCCGAGGTGAGTATGACCTGTCAAAGGGTTGTGATCATCAATGAGGGACGGATCGTGGCCGAAGATACCCCGGAACGACTGACTGGCAAGGATGAGAGAAGGGTTGTTTTGGAGATAAAGGGGCCTGAGGCCGAAGTCCTGGCAAGGCTTCGTTCTGTGCCGGGCGTTGCGACCGCTTCTGCTGAAGCCCAGCCTGCAGACCACGCAGGCCGTTACGTGGTAGAGATGGAGCAGGGCAAGGATGTTCGAGATGCCATCGTTCAATCGATCGTGAGTGCAGGATGGTCGCTTCTTGAAATGCACATGCTTCGGCTGAGCCTGGAAGATGTTTTTATCCGTCTTGTCACCGACGAGCAAGGCAAGGGGTAAGGTCACAGAACCATGAGAAGCTTTTATGCCATTTTAAAGCGGGAATTGTATGTCTATTTTTCATCTCCCATTGCTTATGTGGTGGTGACTATTTTTCTGCTTCTTTCGGGTTACTTTTTTTACAGTGCCTTTGCCTATTTCAGCATGATCAGCATGCAGGCCATGCAGATGCCCTTGGCCAGCGGAATCAATGTCACGGATATGGTCCTGGACCCTATGTTTGCAAACATGAGTGTGATCATGCTCTTGATGATACCCCTTTTGACCATGCGCCTTTTTGCCGAAGAGAAGAAGACAGGCACGCTTGAATTGCTTCTGAGCTATCCGATCCGTGAGACCGAGTTACTCTTTGGAAAGTTTGCTGCATGCCTGGTGGTCTTTTTGATCATGCTTGCCCTGACCTGGCTCTATCCGGTCCTCTTATGGCTGTATGCTAAGCCTGATATCGGCCCTGTTGTCACGGGTTATCTCGGACTTTTCTTGATGGGGGCGGCCTTTATCGCCCTGGGACTTATGGTATCTTCTCTTACAGAAAACCAGATTGTAGCCGCGGCTATTTCCTTTGGGGCGATTTTGATGTTCTGGCTTATTGGCTGGGCTGAGGCCCTTGCTGGGCCTGCTTTGGGAAAAGTTCTTTCTCACCTTTCGATGCTTGAACACTTTGAAAACTTTTCAAAGGGTGTGATCGATACCCGTGACATTATCTATTATATTAACTTCAACATTCTGTTCCTCTTTATGACCATGCGATCATTAGAGTCGAAAAGATGGCGAGGATAGATCGAGCAAAACTTTTCACCGGTTTGGGATATGCGGGGTTCATTATCATCGTGGCCACGGCCATAACCTATGGCATGATACCTGCCGCGCAAAGGTATACCTGGGTCGGATGGATCGTTGGTCTCTTGTGTCTTATTGCTTATGTGGTTGGCAGTTTTAACACCATCCGAGACTATTTTAAGAAGCGATCAGCTCGATATGGCGTTAATGCTTTCATCCTGATTTTGCTTGTTTTGGGCATCCTGGTCTTTGTGGAGGCGATTTCCGCCAGACACAGTGCGCGATTCGACCTGACAGCCAGCAAGAGATTTACCCTTTCAGAACAGACATTAAAAATATTAAAGAACTTGGAAAAGCCGGTCCGCGTCACAGCCTTCTACCAGGAGGCATCACCGCAGGCTGAAAAGGCCAGGGACCTCCTTGACCAGTATGCTTACGCCTCACGGAAGTTCTCTTTCGATTTTGTAGATCCTGATCGGTTCCCGGGAAAGGCCAGGCGTTACAAGATCACCACTTATGGCACCTTAGTACTGGAGACAGACACCCGTGAGGAGAAGATCACCCAGGCCACTGAGCAAGAATTGACCAACGCCCTGTTGCGAGTGACGCGAAAAGGAGAAAAGGTCATCTACTTTATGACCGGACATGATGAAAAATCGACCGAGAACTACGGGAAGGACGGTTACAGTGGTGTAAAGAAGGCTATAGAGGACCAAAACTATGCGGTGCGAGACCTTCTTCTGATGCGAGCTGAGAAGGTACCGGCAGACGCCTCGGTACTCATCATTGCAGGGCCCAAGAAAGCTCTTTTTCCTGAAGAGATCTTCACCTTAAAACGCTTCATTGATCAGGGAGGGCATCTGTTGATCCTCATTGATCCGGAAACCGATACCGGTCTGAGCGAGTTTTTGAGATCGTGTGGCATTGAGGTGGGCCAAGACGTCATTGTGGATAAGCTGAGCAGGCTCTTTGGGGCCGATTATTTGACCCCCATTGTCTCCCAGTATGCTGGTTACCACCCCATCACCGAGAATTTCAAGATAGCATCGTTCTTTCCACTTGCCAGGTCTATTAGCGTGGCACAAGATGTGCCCCAGCATGTGCAAAACATAGAACTAGCCAAGACCGGGCCAAGCAGCTGGGCTGAGACCGATCTTGTCATGCTCAAGAAAGGCAAGGCCTCTTTTGACAATCAGAAGGATACCATGGGACCCATTCCGGTGGCCGTGGTTTCGACCATAAGACACGAAACCACGGAAGCAAACAATGATGAGGCAAAAGAAACGGTTGAAAATAAGACGGAAGCGCCTGATAGAAAAAAGGATACCCTACGGCCAGCCAGAATTGTCGTGTTTGGAGATTCTGACTTTGCTGGTAATACCTATCTCAATCTTTCTGGAAACCGTGATCTTTTCATGAATACCATCAGCTGGTTGGCCGAAGAAGAAGACCTGATTGCCATTCGTCCGAAAAAGCAAGAAAGCCAACCTGTCGTCCTCTCATATACCCAGGGCCGAGTCATATTCTGGACATCGGTCGTGCTGCTACCTGCAGCAGTGCTAATCATTGGTATTGTGGTGTTACGCCGGAGAAGGATCGCCGAATGAATGGGAAAAAGATAGCCTTTCTTTCGATCATTTTGTTTTTGCTGGTGGGTTTCTATTATTTTTATGAGGTCTCTTATACAGGAAAACAAAAGGAAAAGGCCGCTTTATCCAGGAAGGTTTTGAAGATCAAAGACAAAGACATCGAGGGCATACGCGTTAAGAATCCCAAAGGCGAGGTGGTGCTTGAAAAAAAGGACAAGTCGTGGTTTTTGGCCGAACCCATCAAAGCCTTGGCTGATACCTGGGCGGTTGAGCAGATCATCAATACACTAACAAACAGCACGTGGGAACGAGAATTCACCCCACTTACAAATAACCTGGGTGACTTTGGTCTTGCCGATCCTGAGATAGAGGTGGAACTCTCTGGCAAAGGGATCGCTAAGCCTTGTAAGGTTTTGATCGGGGCAGAAAACCCCACGGGAAACATGCGGTATGTCAGAGTGGATCAGGAGGGAAGAGTGCTCCTGGTATATGCCCGTTTCAAAGATGTTTTGGACAAGACCCCTGATGATCTCCGTGACAAGCATATCCTTCGATTTAAGGAAGACGATGTTTTCAAGATCGTGTGGCGCGCTGACAATAAGACCTTTGTGGCCGAAAAAAAAGAAAACAGGTGGGCTCTCGTCGAGCCTGCCGGTAAAAAGATCCCGGAGAGCAAAATCAAGAGCCTTGTTTGGCGACTGGAGGACCTGAAGTTCAAGAAAATATATGAAAAACCGGGTCATCCCATTTCATATTATGCCCTGGACAAACCCTATGGCATGATTAAACTTTTGGATCAGAGGAAGGAGACGATCGTCGAGTTAAACTTCGGGATGACAACGGAGCCTACGGTTTCTTACTATGCAAAGGCAGAAAGGGCCGACGCGGTGTATGAGCTCTCTTACGACTTTGTAAAGGACCTTCCAAAGCCAGAGGAAGAAAAAGGGAAAAAGTAAGCAAGATGATGACAACCAAACGGGACTACTATGAGATCCTGGGTGTTGACCGAAACGCCAGTGAAGACGAACTCAAGGCCAGTTACCGGAAGCTAGCCTTGAAATATCACCCAGACCGCAACCCTGGTAATAAAGAGGCCGAGGAGAGATTCAAGGAGGCTGCCGAGGCTTACGAGGTACTCCGGGACCCTCAGAAAAGGAATATCTATGACCACTATGGGCACGAGGGCCTGCAAGGGACCGGTTTTTCCGGATTTAGGGGCTTTGATGATATATTCTCAAGTTTCAGCGATATTTTTGACGAATTCTTTGGCTTTGGGAGTAGGAGACGCTCCAGGACGGCAGCCTCCCGGGGGGCGGATCTCAGATATGACCTTACGATCAGCTTTATGGATGCTGCTTTCGGCGTTGAGACCGATATTGAGATTGAAAAACTCGTAAGCTGTTCTACGTGCGAGGGCACAGGATGTGAGCGTGGAACCCATCCAGAAACCTGCCGCCATTGCGGCGGAGGTGGGCAGATCAGCCGAAGCCATGGCTTTTTCAGCATCAGAACCACATGCCCTTATTGTCGTGGCGAGGGCCGCACCATACCCCATCCCTGCCCTGAGTGCCGTGGGACGGGGCAAGTGGAGCGTAGAAAGAAAGTTTCTGTGAGAATCCCTGCTGGCGTCGATACAGGCTCAAGGTTACGACTCACCGGTGAGGGGGAAAGCGGTACTCGGGGTGGCCCACCCGGTGACCTGTATGTCTTCATCAATGTAGAGCCCCATGAGTTTTTCAAGCGCAACAACAATGACGTCATCTGCCAGGTTCCCATTTCCTTTGTCCAGGCAGCGCTTGGCGCTGATATTGATGTGCCAACCCTGACAGGAAAAAAGAAACTCCATATCCCCAAGGGGACCCAGCCGGGTGAGGTGTTTCGGTTCAAGGGCGAGGGGATCCCTTCTTTAAGGGGATATGGAAAGGGGGATCAGATCATACAGGTACTGGTAAAGACGCCAACGGGTCTAACCAAGAAACAAGAAGCCCTCCTAAAAGAGTTTGCTAAACTGGAGTCTGCCAAGCTATCCACCAAGATCAAGAAGATGTTTAAGCATTAACCTCATTCATCCGTAAACCTCGCCGGATTTTATCCCCATTCGTCAGTAATCAGGTCATGTCAGTCCTCAGCCAAGTGTCTGATAATGTAGGGACAACTTGTTGATAACGGATCACGAACACGACACGCAATCAAACATTGAAATGAAAATTTATAATATCCCCGTCTTGGACGATGTAGGTTTTTCCCTCAAGGCGAACCTTGGCCTCTTTTTTGGCTTGCTGGTATGTGCCTGTGGCCATTAGATCGTCATAGGCAACGACCTCGGCACGGATAAACCCCTTTTTCATATCCGAGTGGATAAACCCGGCCGCATCTAAGGCCGTGGTCCCCTCGGGGATCATCCATGAGCGTATTTCATCGTGAACCATGGTGAAAAATGCAATCAGTCCAAGTGTCCTGCAAGAATGTTGAATCACCCGGTCCATGGCCGAACTCTCGATGTGATATGCGCTCAGAAACTCTGCGGCCTCTTCAGCAGGCAACTCCGCAAGTTCCATTTCCAGTTTGCCCCGAACCACCAGCAGATTGTAAAGTTCAGGGGGGGCCTCCCATGGTGGTGGGCTTTCGTCTTCATCGTCGTTGTTGAAAAGGACAAGGACCGGTTTGGCCGAAAGGAGGGCATACCCCTTCAATAGGTGAGCAGCCGCCAGTTCAGGATCGTCCCGCAGTGGTCTTTGGGCTTCAAGCATCTTATGGCAGGCTTCCAGGAGACGGCGCTCTTCATCGCTTATTTCCTTACCGCGCTTTTTGTCAAGATCGAGCCGTTCGAGCCGCTTTTCAACCACCACAAGGTCGGCAAAGATCATGTCAGTTTCAAGCTTTAGAAAATCGTCTCGTAGGTGTGGGGCCTCGCCACCAGGCTGGTGGAAATTTCGTACCACATGGATGAGGGCATCACAGGACCGAACCTCATTCCAGAAACTTTCATCCACCTTTGTGTCGTGCCTGTATCCCTTTTGGCCATAAGGAAGCAGGTATTCAAGCTGGGCATAAACGGTCTTTTTGGGTTTGACCACCATGGTGAGCCTATCGACCCTTGGGTCTGGCACGCGGACGGTGGCAATGCGATGCCCCTGGTGGGCGCCTTCCTCAGACCTGCTCCGGGTGAGGGCCTTAAAGATGGTTGATTTGCCTGATCCTGGAAGACCGATAATGCCGAGCCTCATGGTTTAAACCTACCTTGGGTTTGTCAGCAGTGCGAAGATGTTTCAGTTCATCATTACATGATTTTTAATCATTATTTCATGAATCAAAATTTTTATCAACCTAATGAGCGGCCTGCTTTTCGCCACGCAAAGCGAGGCGGGGCCCAGTGAAGCTCCCCGCCTACAGGGCGGGAGAGCTTCCAGGTAAGCAGGGCGGCCCAACCTTTCCTTGAATCGTGTTGGATTTCCTGATAGAAAGCCTAGGTAGGTTGATAGGCTTCTTTTATGATTCCTGTTAGAAGGTTGTAACGACTGGTTTATTTTACATGAGAACAAGGCGACCATATTCAAGAGAGCAAGGCACGCTTACCCTTTTAACCTTCCTGTTTTTGACACTGGCAGGTCCGGTTGCAAATCATGCGGCAGAAGGGTTTCCGAAGCCACGGGGATTAATTAATGATTTTGCCAATGTCATTTCCTCTCAGTACGAACAGAAGCTGGTACAACTAACCAGTGAGCTTCTTGCAAAAACGGGTGTGCCCGTAGTTGTGGTCACCATGCCAGACATTGGTGGCTCTGACTACACTGATTATGCCAACCGCCTGTATGAGGCCTGGGGAATCGGAAAAAAGGGGGAGGACCGGGGTGTGCTCATCTTTGTGGCCCTCAAGGAACGAAAGATGCGCATTGAAACGGGTTACGGAATAGAAGGTCTCATCCCTGATGGCCTGGCTGGTGAGATACGCGACCAATATATCATTCCCTACCTAAAGCAGAATCAGTTTGGGAAAGGACTTTTAAATGGCACCCTTGCGATAGCCAGCATCATTGCCAAGGATGCGGGTGTCAGCCTGACCGGACAGGTCCCGGTGAAACGGCCGGTGAAGAGGCGTTCCGGCCTATCGGCCCTGGCAGTGCTCTTTCTCTTTTTGTTGGTCTTCTTTTCTATGGGGAGGCGAGGGGGGCTTTGGCCGCTCTTATTCCTTCTGGCCATGGGAAGAGGGGGAGGATACGGAGGAGTCTACAGCCGGGGGGGCTTTGGTGGCAGCTTTGGCAGCTTTGGCGGGGGCTTTGGTGGCTTTGGCGGCGGGCTGAGTGGCGGTGGCGGTGCTGGCGGCAGCTTCTAGGCCGATTGAGGGGGTTGGCGTGGTGAATTTAATTTGCCAGAAGGTTCCAACCGGTAATCCGCAACGCGGAATGCGAAACACGTTTTAAGGAGGACGACTTATGTCCAGGATTCCAAAAGAACCGGACGAGATATTCCCCAGCATCGTGGATGATTACAAGGGCCTATTTGGCGAGGACTTGGTCTCCGTTATACTTTATGGGAGTGCCGTGAGTGCTGACTACGTTCCCGGAAAATCAGATATCAATTTTATGATTGTGCTTTCCGAAAGGGGGATCGATTCTCTTGATCAGGCCTTTGACCTCATTGCCAAATGGAAAAAGCGGAACGTGGCCACCCCCCTGTTTCTAACCGAGGCGTATGTCAGGACATCGTTGGATGCCTTTCCGATTGAGTATCTGAATTTTCAGAACAGCTATAAACTGGTTTATGGGAAGGATATCCTGAAGGACCTCACCTTTGATCGAACGTTTTTGAGACTGCAATGCGAAAGAGAGGTCAAGGGGAAGTTACTCCTTTTGAGAGAGGCCTTTCTGGACAGTCAGGGTAAGGGAAAGTACCTGCAGCAGGTCATAGCACAGTCTCTTCGTGCATTTGTCGCTATCTTTAACGGGCTCCTTTACCTGAAAGGAAAAGCGCTTTCCCGTCACAGGCGGGAGGTAATCAGGCGGGGCTGTGAGGCCTTTGAGCTGGACAGAGGGCTTTTTGAAAAGCTCGTTGACATCACAGAAAAAAAGATCAAGCCGACCAGCTCTGAAGTTGCCAAGCTGTTTCAGGCCTATATAAGGGAGATGCAAAAACTCTGGAAACTGGTAGACAGGCTGGACAAGGAGGAAGTTAAATGACACAGGGACAAAAGACCGCGATCATCGTTGTTGGGGTTGTGCTGCTTGTTGTCTTGATCCCCCTTCTATCGCTCAAGGCGACTTACAATCGCCTTGTGGGCATGGACGAGGCGGTCAAGGCGGCTTGGGCACAGGTGGAAAATCAACTTCAACGTCGCTATGACTTGATCCCCAACTATGTAGAGACTGTAAAGGGATACGCAAAACATGAAAAGGAAGTCCTTCTGAAGGTCACTGAGGCGCGTTCCAGGGTGGCAGGTGCCGGCACCATCAGTGAAAAGATTGCAGCCAACAACGCTCTTTCATCCGCCCTGGCGCGACTGCTGGTGGTGGTGGAACGGTATCCAGAACTTAAGGCCAACACCAATTTTATCCGCCTTCAGGATGAATTGGCAGGGACTGAGAACAGGATTGCAGTGGAGCGCCGGCGTTTTAACGAAGCGGTGAGGGCTTACAATACGAAGCTTCGAAGCTTTCCGACCAATTTGATCGCGGGCATGTTCGGATTTGAAAAGGCCAGCTTCTTTCAAGTGCCCAAGGAGAGACAGGAGGTCCCGAAGGTCAAGTTCTAGGCGCTGAAGCATTACGCAAATTGAAGCTCCCTGCAGCTTGCTGCAGGGAGCTTCAATCATGTCTCTGGTTATAAGCGACTAGAAGCTATTTCAAAACCCTTTTCCTTGGTCTGATTGACCATTTTTGCACTGCAAAAGATTAGGTATGAAAAAAGAAGATATCATTTTGTTGGATCACGGCAGTGGAGGCCGGGCCTCCCATGAACTGCTCAGACAGGTATTTCTGCCTCAGTTCAAGAACTCACTCCTGGAAGGCCTGGACGACAGCACCGTATTCGAAATAGGAGATCACAAGCTTGCCTTTTCCACGGATTCCTACACGGTAGATCCTATCTTTTTCCCGGGTGGCGATATTGGTTGCTTGGCCGTGAATGGCACGGTGAACGACTTGGCCATGCAGGGGGCAGACCCTCTCTATCTCAGTGCCGGTTTTATTATCGAGGAGGGTTTTCCGATGGCCGACCTGAAGCGAATTCTGGGTTCCATGAAGGCGACCGCAAAGACTGCCGGGGTGCAGATCATTACCGGCGACACCAAGGTCGTGAATCGCGGGGGGGTGGATAAGATTTTTATTAACACGTCCGGGATCGGTTTAATCAGGGGTCATGCGCATATTTCGGGGAGAAATGCGCAGCCTGGAGACGCCGTACTGGTAAGTGGCTCTATCGGAGATCATGGGATAGCCATTCTGTCTCAACGGGCAGGGCTTTCCTTTGAGTCGGTCATTCAGACCGATTCTGCCCCCCTGAATGGGTTGGTGGCAGAAATGATGTTGGTGAGTGATGGAATCCACGCCATGCGGGATCCCACGCGTGGGGGGCTTGCTACCACCCTAAACGAGATTGCCATTCAGTCGAATGTGGGAATCGAACTCCTTGAAGACCAGATTCCAGTGAGCGAAGGCGTGCAGGGGGCCTGTGAACTCCTTGGACTCGATCCCCTTTATGTGGCTAACGAGGGAAAGTTAATCGCATTTGTTGCATCTGAGGATGCAGATAAGGTTTTGAGCTGTATGCAGGCCCACCCCTATGGACGTGGAGCGGGGATCATCGGGAGGGTGGTCTCAGAAAACCGTGGGCGGGTCTTTATGAAGACTCGCATTGGAGGCACCCGGATCCTTGACATGTTAGTTGGAGAACAACTGCCACGCATCTGCTAACCCTTTTAATTCGCAGCATTGGATCACAATAAAACCCGAAAACCTTGCCCATTAAATTAATAAGACCAAATGGAATTCATTGCTGATCTTCATATTCATTCCTATCTTTCCCGGGCGACAGCCAAAAATCTCAATCTCGAGCATCTGAATCTGTGGGCCCAGCTAAAGGGGATCACGGTTGTGGGGACTGGAGATTTTACCCATCCTCAGTGGTTTTCAGAACTGAGCAAGAAACTGGAGCCAGCAGAAAACGGACTCTTTAAGTTAAGACCAGAGTTTGCAGCCCAAACAGACCAGATGGTTCCGCCTCGCTGCAAAGGGCCTGTACGCTTTATGCTCAGCGTCGAGATTAGCAGCATCTACAAAAAAGATGGGAAGACCCGCAAAGTTCATAATGTGGTCTTTTTACCCGATCTTGAGCTTACAGAGAAATTCAACCAAAGGCTTGGCCGGATCGGCAATATTGGCTCGGATGGGAGGCCGATCCTCGGGCTGGCGTGCAGATCTCTCCTTGAAATTGTCCTTGAAACCTCTGAAGATGCCTTCCTGATCCCGGCCCATATCTGGACCCCTTGGTTTTCAGTCCTGGGTTCCAAGTCCGGTTTTGACTCGCTTGAGGAATGTTTTGAGGACCTGACGCCCCACATCTTTGCTGTGGAAACCGGTCTTTCCTCTGATCCTGCCATGAACTGGCGGGTCTCATCCTTGGACGGGCTCACTCTGGTTTCCAATTCGGATGCTCACTCCCCGAGTAACCTTGGAAGGGAGGCGAACCTTTTTGACACGGACCTTTCCTATTTTGCCATCAGGGATGCCCTGAAGACCGGTGACCCAAAACGTTTTCTGGGTACCCTTGAATACTTTGCCGAGGAGGGGAAATATCATTTTGATGGCCACAGGAAATGTGGCGCGAGACTTTCACCAGCGGAAACCAGACGTCACCAGGGGCTTTGCCCGATTTGTGGCAGGCCAGTGACCATTGGGGTGATGTACCGGGTAGAAGAACTGGGCGACCGCAAAGCTGGTGTAAAGCCAAAAGGGGCTCATCCATATACGAGCCTCCTTCCCCTGACCGATGTCTTATCACAGGTCTTTCAGGTGGGCGCCAAGAGCAAGAAGGTGACCCATGCTTACCGGATGCTTGTTGAAAGGCTTGGCCCGGAATTTGAGATCCTCAGAAAGATCCCCTTAGAGGCCCTTGACCGACATGGGCCAGCCCTTCTTGCCGAGGCGATCAACAGGATGCGAAACAACCAGGTCTATATTGCTCCGGGATATGACGGCGAATTTGGCACTGTCTCACTCTTTGATGAGCAGGAACGCAGCCAGCTTTTCGGACAAAAGAGACTCTTTGGGGGGTTGTCGAAAGCCAAGATAAGGGGCCGAAGAGAAACGATTTCCCTTATCCCGCACGATGAACCATTACAGACCGCCCATCTTACTTCAACTGTAAAAGAGAAAACCTTTGTTCCACCGGAGCAAGCGCCCCTTCTCCGGGAGGACCATTTTCCTAAAAAGGGTTTATTGGATCGTTTGAATGAGGCCCAGCGTGAGGCGGTCCAATACACCGGGGGGCCACTCTTGATCGTCGCAGGCCCCGGGACCGGAAAGACCCTCACCCTGACCCACCGCATCGCTTACCTGATCTCAGAAAGGGTCGCCCGGCCCGAGCAGGTCCTTGCTGTGACCTTTACAAATAAAGCTGCCCAGGAGATGGCCGAACGGTTGAGCAAGATTCTTGACGATTCAAAGGCCCTAAAGGGGGTCACCATTAAGACTTTTCACGGGTTGTGTCTTGATATCATCTCTCTTGAGGCAAATGCCCTAGGAATAAGAAATACGGTATCTATATTGAATGAAAGCGACCGCACCCAGTTTGTGAAGGCGGCCATGCAGAGGACGCACGACGACTTCCTTGTGTCAAGGCTTGACCTGGAGGGCATTTCAGATACCATTTCTAAGGTCAAACAGTGCTTGCTCTCCCCGGACGACGATTTGGCCGGACTTGTCCCAGAGCCCTTGTTGGATCAGTTCCCTTCCATATATGGGGCCTATCAGGAGATCCTTGATGAGAACCATCTTCTTGATTTTGACGACCTCATTTATAAGACAGTCAGACTTTTTGAAACCCATCGGATGATCCTGAGAAAGTACCAACAAAGGTTTTGTTTCATATCTGTGGACGAATATCAGGACGTCAATTATGCCCAATATCGCCTCATCCGCCTCCTTGCACCTGAAGGCCATGACATTTGTGTCATCGGTGACCCGGATCAGGCCATATACGGATTCAGGGGGGCAGATGTTCAATATTTTCACAGATTTTGTGAGGATTTTCCAGGTGCGAAAAGGATTCTGCTTAAGCAGAACTATCGCTCCACAGAGACGATTTTACGGGCCTCCGGGCAGGTTATTGGTGTCGATGATACGGGGAGAGGAGAAAAAGGGATTTGGTCTGGCATTTACGGGGCAAAGGTCCTGACGGTTGCTGAGCTTCCCACCCAAAGGGCAGAGGCCGAATACATCGTCAAGACCATTGAGCAGGCGGTTGGCGGGATCAGCCACTTTTCCATGGACAGCCGGCGGATTGATCGGGTTCAGGAGAAAAAGGAACGAAGTTTTTCGGATTTTGCCGTGCTTTACCGGGTTAAGGAACAGGGAAAGGCCCTGGATGAGGCCTTTGCACGATCTGGTATCCCGTACCAGATGGTTGGCATTGAAAAGCTTCAAAACCGGAAGGGAATCACAGAGCTTATTTCCTACCTGAAGTTGGGGTGGTCCATTGCATGTGATCTTGATGTGGAGAGGGTCCTTAATTTTCCTTCAAGGGGTATTGGCCCCAGCACGGTTCATGCGTTAAAACAATGGACTAAGACCACGGGGCATCCTCTTATCAGTGCGCTCGAGCACTCGGCCGAGATCTCCGGACTCAAACGAGGCCCGAGAAGCAAACTCGGGCTATTTTCAAAGGATTTGAGCCAACTCAAAGAGACGCTCAATGGCAAAAGTGTCTACGAACAAATTCACCATATTTTGGATCGATTCAGCATCATGGATGCCATGTCTGGTCATGAGGCCTTTAAAGAAGACCTCAATGCCTTTTTAGGTCTGTCCAGATCCTTTGAGGACCGGGCCGATGATTTCTTGGCTCACCTTGCCCTTGAGCAGGCGCAGGATCTTTACGACCCTGCTGCAGAAAAGGTTTCCCTGATGACGATGCATGCTGCCAAAGGGCTGGAGTTCCCTGTGGTCTTTATTGCTGGTTGTGAAGACGGTGTGATCCCTTATAGGAGAAAAAACAGTGAAAAGGAAGATCTCCTTGAAGAGAGAAGACTATTTTATGTGGCTTTAACACGGGCGCAGGAAAAGATCTATCTGACCCATGTGAAGAGACGACAATGGTTTGGGCAGAGGACGGTTCAGCACATATCCCCTTTTCTTGAGGCCGTTGACAAAGATTTAAAACAACACAAAAAGCCCTTTTCCCCAAAGTCAGATCCTAAAACAAGGCGCACGCAACTCAGCCTTTTTCAGCTTTGAGGTGATATGGAAGACAAATTGATCGAGAAGATAAGGCTTGAAAATGGTCTTACCCTTGAACTTTATGACCTTTCCAGACCAGTGGCTGGAGACCGGTGGCTGGTCTCTTTTGTTGCCCGCATAGATGTCGCAGTCAAGCCAGAGTACCTTGAAAACCAAGGGACCGAAGATTTTAGTTTGAATGAGATAAAGAGCGCCGTGGGCGACAGGGCGACCTACCAGTATAAGAAAGAGAGAAACTTTATTGATGAAACCGAAAAAGACGAGGTCTTCAAGGGACTCAAGGATCGCTTTCTGAGTATAAGCCTTGGCTACCTATCAAACCCTGACTTCCCCCGCAAGCTTATTCTGAGGCAATATAGACAGGCCCTACGCTTGCCGTACAAATCGTAATGTGTGGTGGAACCGCAGGCCCTGATAGCCGCCCTTTTTAGGCCGAAAGGCGGTTCAGCGCATCTGAGAAAATCTCGTGACTCGATGCCCCATGCAGGCAAAAGACTACCCTCTTAAGTCCTGTGTCCCCTTTTAAGTAATCAATGACCGTACGAAGCATTATCTCGGCGCAGCGCTTTTTAGGGAACCCGAAGATGCCCGTGCTGATCGCCGGAAACGTGATACTGGTCAGCTTGTTCTCATCAGCCACCTTAAGACTGTTTAGGGTGGCGTTTTTCAATTTCTCGTCTTCATTTCCTTCTCCCATGCGCGGGCCCACAGCATGAATCACGTGCTTGGCCTTGAGGTTGCCGCCGGTTGTGATCACGGCCCCACCCACAAAGGTGCCGCCAATGGCATTGCATTCCTCCTGGATTTTAGGCCCGCCCTTGGCCTTGATGGCTCCGGCTACCCCAGCACCCAGGATGAGCTGTGCGTTCGCCGCATTAACGATTGCATCTGTGTCCATCTCTGTAATGTCACACTGGCTGACTTCAAGCACCGCCCGCCCCACTTTCTTTTCCATAACAATACCTCCTTTTTTGTCTGAAGCGGTCTTCCTCGCCTCGAATGGCCAACCACCTCGTTCAAACCCGAAACCTGAGCAACGACTACTCAGTTTTCTTCTATCTCTTGCAAAATGATCTTTGTCCTCTCCTTTACAGACATTGCAGGGATCCTTATCACGTCATAGCCGAGCATCTTGTAGCCTTGCTCCAGGCTTCGATCCAGCCTAGTGGCGGTTTCTCTGTCCTCGATTCTGACATGATCAACCTGATAGGGGAGTTGATCCAGCAAAAAAACTTTCTTATATCGATGGCGAGGGCTTTTCTCAATGGCCCTTTTAACGTCAAGGCCGGCCACCTCAAAGTAAGCAATGCTGTCCGGAATGGCTCGGTCAAGGATAATCGTTTCATCTTTTGGCAATGCCGCTTCTATGTCTATTTTAGCGTCCAGTATCCAGCTTTCAAAAGATCTTTTATCAGCCCTGATTTCATCCAGGGTGCGCCCCTGTGCCATTTGCATTTCAATATAACCCCTTGCCACCTCGTGGATGACCCGATACCCAAACTTTTCCAACTCCTTCAACAGGGTGGTTTTGCCTGACGAGGGTGCCCCCGTGAGAACATACCAGTTGGTTTCACTCATATCCAAATGTTCTTAATGGACTTTTTTAAACCAAAAAAATAGACCAACGGGCCCAAA
The DNA here is from genome assembly GCA_003647275.1 of Deltaproteobacteria bacterium. Classification (GTDB taxonomy): domain Bacteria; phylum Desulfobacterota; class Desulfobacteria; order Desulfobacterales. The sequence continues at coordinate 979 of QMMN01000005.1, read as the reverse complement.
TGGTCAAGAAAAAGCCTGATGGGGTTATGTGTCGTGGGCGAGACTTGACCTAACAAATACTCGACGGAGATTTTGATCTTAGCTGGCAGGTTTCATAAGATACAATAGTCAAACGCCGGAAAGGAAAGATAAGGAGGTTGAGGTTTTGATATTCTTATGATAATTTTTTACTTAAATCAAAAATCTTCCCGCACGACCGGTAGACCAGTCGAGATTTTGTTGATTGAGTTGGAGCAGTTCTTCAAGGTTTAAAGTTGATCAAAAAGAGTTTTGGTTTACCATTATGAAACTGCCAAGTGGTTGAAAGAGGTGAACGACAAAACGATCAAAGTTCTGCTGGTTGAGGACAATTCCGGAGATGTCCGCCTGATACAGGAGATGCTGGCCGAAGTGAAAGGTGGTGGGTTCGGTCTGGCGTGGGCCGAAAAACCCTCGACAGGGTTGGAGCACCTGGCCGAAGGAGGCATCGACCTATGCCTTTTGGATTTATTGTTGCCCGAAACCGGGGCCTTGAAACGTTTGGTACCGCGGATACTCAATCGCCGAACGTGCCGATCTCGATCAACTTTACAAAATATACCTTGTTGATATGAAATGATTTAACCGGGTGAAAGGGATACGGAAGCAGAAAATACAAGGATGGTTTTGTAAAATTTTTGATTTATGCACAAGCATCATGCGATGAACTGAGCTTTATTTGGCATTGATCCGTGACTCAGGATATATCAAGTGATTATGTTTATAAAGAACTGAAGGAAGAAAATGATAAGTTGGGAAAAAAGATTAATAGATAATTCAATATGTTGAAGCCGAATGGAAATAAGATTGATGTTTAACGAGCAACGAGGAACGAAAGTGGCCAACATTCTGATCATTGATGACGACAAGATGATATGCGACATGCTGTCCCGTATGATAATGCGTATGGGGCATCATGCCACATATGCGCTCACCCTTAAGGAGGGGCTCAAGGAGGCGG
>QMMN01000004.1 GCA_003647275.1 Deltaproteobacteria bacterium | reverse complement strand
TCGACAAGCATGAGTCAACCTCCGTTTCGGGTATTCTGGGAAACACCCTAACTAACGGATTTGGCTCATGCTTTCAAGTTTTAAGCCCCCTTTTTTGAGCACAGATTCTCATGAGGAGCCTATATTTGGAGGCATTTTTGTCTATAAAAAACGTCGTTCATGCATTATTCAGGTTTATAACATTCCGGCCTGAGAAAAAATCTTATTTATATCTGCCTCAATCTTCGCCAGTTCAGCAAAAGAGAAATTGTTATTTCCGACAATAAGGATATCCCCACTACGTGTCTCCACCAGCCCATTTTCCAGATAATACTGGTAAAGAGGGCTGTGGGGGTAGCCCACGTATACAGATACACTGGCAAGATTGGGAGCCAATTCAAGAGCGAAATCGCGAGTCATCATCATCTCTTCATAAGTCTCATCAGGAAAACCTATCATGAACATGGCTCCAGTTTTAATCCCCTCCTCTCTGCACCAGGCGAAAACTCGTCTGGCTTGGTCGGTAGTAATTCCTTTGGAAATCTTATTCAATATGCGCTGTGAACCAGACTCAATGCCGAACCATATGCTCGCACAGCCAGCCTTTCTCATCAGACGGATGAGTTTTAAGTCTAAGGTGTCAACACGGCTTTCGCACTCCCATGGTATATTGATTCCCTCGGCGATGAGGGCATTACAGATATCCTCTACGTGCTGCCGGTTACAGGTGAAGTTGTCTTCGCGAAAGTAAAAGGCCTTAGAGTCATAGACTGATAAAAGAGTTTTTACCTCTTCTAAAACCCTCAAGGCGCTACGGGTCCGGTACTGTCGCCCCCAAAGGCGGCTGCTGGAGCAAAAGGAGCAGGAAAAAGGGCATCCTCGGCTGGAGGCCAGCATGTCAGCAGGCTGTATTTGTTTGACCACTTCGAAACTTCTATCATAAAGCTCAAATTCAGTAAGATGACGAGCGGGCATAGGCAAATCATCTAAATTGTCAATGCGTTGAGCCCGAATGATCTTCTTCCCCTCGCCAGGACGGGCCGGTCCATCAAGGGAACGAAGCAAATCCCGCAAAGCGTACTCCCCTTCTCCCACAACCACGTAGTCTACATTTTCATCCGCTAGCGTTCGCTCTGGGAAAAGAGTGGCGTGTGGTCCACCCATGACGATCCAACAACCTGGCTCCAAACGCTTAATTTCTTTAGCCAGTTTTAACCCGTCCAAGATAGTCAGAGAATTGACCGATATACCGACACAAGAAGGTCTATTCGCAAGAATTTTCTCTGCTACCACTTCGGGTGGCTCTTTGTGGAGGTAGTTGTCAAAGATAGTCACATCGAATCCCTGGGATTCTAAAAAAGCGCCTATGGAAGCGGCCCCTATGGGAAACTGGGGTGGAATCCAGGTGTGCGTGTTGATGGGATACTTTTCGTAAAGATCATCCACACGGTTAGCAACGATAAGGGTAAAATTAGCCTTTCCTCTCATAGGTGTCACTTACTAAGTTCATCTGTTCGGACGTTTTACGAACAGATAATTCAAGTTCAAGCAGCTTGATTAAAGACAACCAATGAATACCTGTTAATCTACCATGATTTGATTCATCTTCCAGAAAAGTCATGGAAGGTGTATTTACATCTTGAATAACAACGCCTTTCATCGCTTAATTTATAGCGTTTCCGTTGATTACAAGGAGGACAAAATCGGTGTCTATCTTTAAGGATTTTTTCGACAAATATTTTTTAGCTCTTTTTTCATTGTAAATTAACCTATGAAAAATTTCTAACACTCTTAACACAGGTGCCAGGACTTAATCCGTGCCCTATTGGGGAGCAAAACGTGGTTTTATCCTTTCGTGCTTATTAGAAACATACTCTACCACCAATTTTTTTTCTTTAGTAAAGGAAAGTTCTTCTGGGAAACCTTTAGGAAACATTAGTTTTTTTGCTTCTTCATATGCCTTCATTCTCTCTTCACATGTAAAACTGTCCGTTTCAAATATAGGAACTTCTGAAAAGTCATGAAAATTAGTATAATCCTTTCTCAAAAATCTTCCATGCTCCTTAACAAATTCCCAAAGCCTTGTTCTTGGATAAGGAAGGGCTAGATAAAATCTTATGGAGTCAAAAGGTTGAGCTTTTGCAAACTCAATTGATTCTCTAACAGTATCCAGAGTATCTCCGGGATTTCCGATCATAAACATGCCGCAGATTTGTATTCCAGCCTCATGAATCTTGCGGATCCCCCCCTTTATTTGCTCGATTGACTCTCCCTTACCTATATTATCTAATACTCGCTGATTCGCACTTTCTACACCCACTTCTATATGTTTACAGCCTGCTTTTTTCATAAGATATAGCATTTCAGGGTCACTCTTATCTGCTCGAAAGCCACAGGCCCCCCATGTAATATCCAACTTCATGGCAAGCAATTGCCTACAAAATTTTTTTACTCTCTCTTCATTTATGTTGAAGCTATCATCAATTATATAGAAATGTCTTTTCCCCCACTTTTTTATTATTTCCTCTATTTCCTTCAACAAGCTCTCAGGGGATCTCTCCACCCATTTCCTTCCCATAATGGCGGAAGATGCACAATAGGCACAATCGTATGGGCATCCCCTACTTGAAGATAAAGGATACATTTCATAGTTTTTCATTGGAAAACTATCATATATTGGGAAGGGTAACGAATCTATGTCCCGAATTCGATGGGCAGGTGGATTTACAACCCTATTTTTAGCATTTCGAAAAATAAGGCCATTTATCTGACTTAGCTTTTCCAATGAAGGGTTTTTATCATCATCCAGCAGTTCTACTAAAGATAGCATTGGAGTTTCACCCTCACCATAAATAGCAAAATCTATTTCTTTATTTATAAGCACTTCTTCCCTTGCCACAGATGCATGAGGACCTCCTACCACGATTATCTGGTTTGGATTCAAACGCTTAATAGCCTGTGCTGTTTGTAGACAGGTAACAAAAGAAAAGCTTGTACAGGTTATACCGATCAGCCCAAAATCCTTGTTAAAAAATTCATCCTGCTCTTTATTATCTGAAAAGTAAAGATCTATCACTTCTACTTTATGACCTGCTTTATGAAGAGTTGCAGCCAAGTATGCAAGACCAATATGCGGCATACGACAAAACGTCTTATCTCCTGTGTCAATTAAGCCTACTTTCAGCAAGATTACCTCCTATTTACGCAAGGGTTAAAAAATATCTATTCTCGATTTCCATTCACTCTAAGGAAAAGGGGTTTTTAATATCTCAAAAGCACTTTATTTATAATTCTTTCATCTTATTGATGATAAAAATTATCGCAACATATCAGAATTTATCTTTTATTCATTCATAAAATTATCTTTTAAGACTCTTGCAAGGAGTTCTGGATCATTGAGCACTTCTTCATGATGGAATATTTTTCCTTTTTCATAGGCATCTCTTACCCTTATCATGATCGGATCTTTAATGCCTTTGGACCTTCTTATCTCCGTAAAAGAATCAGATATACCTTGCATGAACATCCTCTGACAAAAATATTCAACGGTTAATCTCTCTTTGGGTATGAAATGATAAACACAGATTTTTGGATTGTAATAACTTTTATATCCTTTTTCTTTGATTTTAATAGACAATCCTGTCTCACCATCACCACGATATTTGATTAATTCCCATGGCATACTATCGGGATTAAAGCCTTTGCACTCAAAAAGTACTTCTTTTTTAATAGAAAAGTTGCAGCCACATATAAAAGAGGGGTCTAATTCTTTGATATCATTCCCCCCGTCAAATAAACTCAAAATTCCAAGGAACCTACTATCATCTATGGTTGTCCAAAACTTATTAATCCACGATGATGGAGTGATTTCATAATTCGGCAATACTCTGCCACCTACCAATACCGCATCAGTATTTTTAAATGTTTCAACAATTCCCACAAGCCAATATTTTTCAACAGTCACATCATCATCTAAGTAACATAATATTTTCCCCTTTGCTTCTTTTGCCCCTCGGTGTCTGGCATTATGTAATCCAGGTTTTCTTTCAAAAAAGTACCTGATATTAAAAGCATATTTATCAATTTTTTCTTCAATGACTTTTTTTGTTTCATCGGAAGAATTGTTATCTATCACTAAAATCTCATAATCATCAGTGGGTGACTCCATCCGAACTAATGAGTCAATTAGACTAGATAGTAAGTATGACCTGTTGTATGTAGGAATAATTATTGAAACAACCATTCTATAAAGCTTTAAAAGAGATTAAAGGAGGAATAGAAGAACATGTTCTCCTCGCCTGTAACTACAAGTCATCATATACTTCTTCCAGAGTCCGATCTGAGAATAAATTGGCACGCAGTCCTTCCATTATAATACAGCACCTATGATTACGCCACTTGATCTCCCTCGCAATATTCAATCCGTCACTGACAGATAGGGAATTGACAAAGACTCCGACAAAATGAGGTGAATTGACAAAAATCTTCTCGGCAGCTAAATTAGGTATGTAAAGGTAATTTCGAAAATGGCCATATTAGAATTCGCTCTTTCAAAAGAGGCGGCAATTGAAGCCACCTTATGGAAAATCGGGATGGAATCCAGTAATTCGTGTTGACCATCCATACTGTTGGGGCCACCACAAGAATAAAAGCTGCCTTTTCAGCCATTTCTATAACACGTCCTCGCTTATGAATCTTTTAATATTCCTATCGAACTAATTGTAGAAACGACGTGCGGTATCCTAACTTCTTTCTTAATTCCATCAATTCACGATTCTTTTCCCATTTTTCTAATACTTCCATTGGAATGGTTATTGGCTTTTTATTCTTTTGTACTTTTAAAGTCTTAATTAACTCTCCTCCATCATCCGTCCCCCATTTCCACCCATAATTATTACAATATATACTTGTTCCATCCTTCCTTCGTGACCCTATAAATTCAAACACTTCCCTTGTAGTATTTATTGAATCCATCACAATATCTTCATATTTAACATTGAAATGCAAAATACCCGATTCCTCAATAAATCTAAGTATAATCTCATTGCCTCCCATCCAATGGTCTTTTGCCTCATCCCAACTCTCAAACTTTATTGTGGAGTGGTTGTCTTCGCCCACCTTGACCAATGACATCGCTGAACGAACAACATCTCGTCTGAGGAAAATCACTCGTGGCTTTAAGCACAAAATATTCTTTAAATCGAGCGGATACTCAGGCCAAATAACGTTTTTAATAACCACAATCCTTTCGGGTGCCAAATTCTCTAAATACCCAATAGTAGTCTCACGCTCCTTGCTGCTCCAATCAAGCTCACACAAGAATACCTCGGGAATATGAGAAACATCTTCAGCAACACCCAATAGAGCCTTAAGTAGTGTCGAGCCGCTGCGCCTAACACATAGTATACATACTATTTGTTTGTCGTCTCCTTTCATAGTAAACTCGGACATATTATCATTATACCTCAACCACCATGATCCTACCTAGATCTCCGTATGCCCCGATCGTCACATATAATCTCTTGACATGCAACAATCTTAATAGCCATCCTCTCCTATTTTTCCAAATAAAGTGCTTCCCATCCTCTTCAACTTTTATTAATGAATTTGCTCCATGATCAACAAGAAACCACCACGCATCGTTAATTAATTTAAAATCAACCATCGCTTCTATAGGGACATACTGTTTCGCACAAAAGCATCTCACCGGATGATCAGGGCTTGTGATGTCATATATAACCCCGTCTCTGGAACCAGCATACAGAATCCTATTTTCCGGATTACACCAAACCCTGTTAATAAATCCGTACTTATTGATATTGCAGTTATTTTTACCTATAATCTTGTTCGACTTGTCCAATACATATAGCATTGAAGAATCTCTCACAAAAATATACAGATATTCTCTTTTATCTGTAGTAACAAAAAAGGCGCCATTTAGATCAATATTTGCATTACTAACATCAATCTTACCCTTGTAATTACCATTCAAATCAAAAATTTGAATTCTACCACCGCCTACATCAGTTATGTACAGAGACTCATTAAAATAAATTACTTCCAGAGGCATCATGAACTGCCCATTCTTGCTCCCCTTGCTTCCCCATACCTTTTGAAGACACAGGTTTGAATCATACTTATATATTTTTGAATTGTACTGATCCGATAGATATATATTGCCATGGCAATCACGCGTTATACCGGTTATCCAGTTGTTAAAGTATGCGTTATTGTCATCTAAAGGAAGGTCTTTCAGAAAGATCAACTTGTAAAAATCTTTTAGCTCTTTTGCCCTGGTTTTGACCATTAAGACAGGATCCCTCCATCTTTCAGCATTGAGATGAAGTATCAACTCTCATGCTGTCTTCTCACATAATATAAAGGTCTCTGGATGGGTTTGTACATGAGGGAAAATTATCTGAGTTATACTCTAAATAATACATCCTCATACTTTCTTAAGAACGAAGCCGAAACCCTTACATCGGAACACTGACACTGGGAGCCCGAGGGGAAAAAGCTTTTCCAAAGTCTCTGTAAATCATCCTCCTCAGGTAGCCCATTTTTCAAATACTCTTCCATCTCTTTTGCTGCATTGATTAGATCCTCACCACTATTTGGAACAACCTCAAAACGATCCGGCATGGTGAACTGCGCAAGGTGCAATTCATTGTCCAAATATTCACGGATTGAAATATAGTCTCCTGTCTCCTTTAATCGAATCAGTTTTGGCAGATATATGTCTCCATCATAGCCGTTGACCATTGGCCACGGGATAATATTTGTCAATAAGAGCGGTTTACCGAGTATTACCGCCACTAATTGCAGCCCGGATTGGCATCCGATAAAATATTTACATTCATGGATCAAATAGATGTCCATCCAATCCGACCATACAGAAGACCTCGGATAATCGATGATAGGGACCTTTTGTGTAACTGCTGGCACCTTTTGATGCCCCATTCGCACAACCTTGCCACCAATTCCTGTAATATATTCAATTAGATCAAAATAGTCACCGACTTGGTTTCTTCTGAAGAGTTCATAGTTCCATATACTGTCTGTTGTGACCTCACCCGCATGCAAACACACAAACCAGTCATTTTTTCCAATACCCAGGATTTCGAGATTATCCCGCCCTTTCTTCAATATTTTATCAGGAAGTTGCACAAAGCTTTTTGAATAACGGTTTCTGTAAGCCTGAGTATCTTTCATCATTACAGCGTGTCTTTGGTTGCGTTGAATAGTGAAGTTTCTATCAAGCGGAGTACCTATAGGTGGTGCCACACCAATATCCACAGAAATGAACTCATATCTTGCAACTTGTTCAAGCATCCAATTTATTGTTTTGCTGTAAAACTGACAGAAATTACTTTTGAACATTTCGGCAAGACACCGATTGGCCACCTCACTTTCATTAATCAACAACACAAAAAATTTCTTTTTAAAACGCTTTTTATAAAGAGTTTTTCTAGCTATAAACCAAGCTGGCTCCATGGCAAGATGGCCTATACCAGATGTTTTGCAATTTATTAATATTCTTATTCTGAATAAATACAGCAACATTGCCCCTGGGAAACACAGAAGAGTAAGAAGGTGCTTCAAAACGCTGAACCGGAAAAATCTGTTCCACAATCTCTTGAGTCTATCCCTAAACGAGTCGGGAAGAGATCCACTGAGTATCTTCTGTTCTTCAGCCATACTTTCAGTTCCTTTTGCAAAACAGATTAACGTCAAATGGGCCTTCCATCTTGCATCGTACATAGAACTTATATTTACCCAACTCATTTATCTGTAACGGCAACACCGTTAAATTACAGGTCTTATAGTAGAGATGAATCGCCAGCTCAAACAGGAGCTGCATGGAGGGCTGAACTAATCCTGGTTGTTACGCCGCCAAGCAAGGAAACCTTGTGTAAAGCTTCATTGGTTTGATAAAGAACAGCAGCCTCAGTATACATTTCATATCCCTCCTAGCAATCAACCATTGTAGTACTTGAATCCGACTGCTCTCGGAAAGGGAATAGTGTAACGAACTGACCACGAGCAAGTGCATAGTCTTTATGAGCGGCTATAATTTGAGCTTCGTAGTTGACGGTACAAATGATGCAAAAAGGAATAGATTTCCTCTTCATCTCATCGGGAGAAAGCACAACCAGATTCGAACCCGGCAAGTACTTGTGGTACTTTTGAGGATCATCATCGACGATGAACTCAAAGACACCTTGCGTGTTCAGGTGTAAATAGTTGATCAGGTTTACAGTTCGACAGAACCCCCCAAATCCGACCATCTTTCCTCTACTCTTGAGCCTTTCGAGGCCATGAGCAGTCTCTCTCATGCTCTCGACAAAGCTCTTCGCGCTTTCCCTAGATAGGGGACGTTGTGATGGCAGCTTCATTTCACCCCGATAGCAAAAACAAAGCAATGCATCAGACCAGTTATTCGGAACAATGGATATCGAATCTATGCGGAGCCCAAATCGAGCAAGTAGAACGGTCAGAGAATTCTTGGTAAAGTAACTGATGTGCTGATCCGTAAAACTCGTAAAGTCGCCCTTTTGAATTGCCCACATCAGATCAGGGACTTCTATAACCAAAAGCGTTTGCTCGCTCATCATAAGAAGCACTGCCGATAGAAAAGCGTCAATATGATCAATGTGTTCCAAAACATGCCTAATAATAATTGCACAAGGCTTACCATAAGTATGAAGAACCTTGTCTGCCATCTCGAACGAGAAGTACCCATAAAGTGTAGTCACTCCGTTTTGAAGTGCTGCTTCAACGCAGTTTTTTGCTGCTTCGATGCCAATTACATTCGAAAAACCTACTTTCTGTAGTTCCTGCAGGAACATACCGTCGTTACTTCCTATTTCCACCACCAATTTATTCGTCCCACCTACTCTTTCTCGAATTTCCCGGGTCAGATCCCCCACGTATGCGGGAATGATCTTGGATCTCATTCTCCCATATTCCTCATAAAAAAATGAGGGATCAATCGGGTAGCGGTGTTGAACATGACCACAATGGCTACAATAGTCATAAGCCATTAGAAACCGCGGTGGGTTCCAATGGGGTTGATCAAACAACACCGTCGAAAGAGGTTGATACCCAAAATTGAGATACTCTTGAAGCTGCATGGAGCAGCACGCTCGGCACTGATTCACAGAAATGACACTCCCTACTCTTTGACTCTACAATTGCTGTGAGGCCTTGTTGGATGCGCGCTGCCACTCAATTGTTCGCCGCAGGCCTTCATCAAGGCTCACTTTTGGAGTCCAGTCAAAAAGTAATTTGGCTTTGGTTATGTCTGCGACCCAAAACTTTGTGTCAAAGTCCCTTGGTGGCAAAGCCCCCCAAAGAGGCCTAACGTTAGCGCCAGTAAGCGCAATAACGTTGTTCACGATCTCTCGGACCGTGTGCTGTTTTCCTGATCCAACATTAACTATATCGCCTGGAGACCAACGTAAAGATGCCACACGGAGATATAGGTCAACCAGATCATCCACAAAAAAGAAATCTCTGGCCTCCTCTCCTGAAGACAGTTCGAGGGCTTCACCTGCCAGACATTTTTTAATAACAGCTGGAATAAGGCGCGTGGAATCTTCGTAAGGACCATACGGCGAAAACAATCTTAAAGTTAGAATTGGTTGTTGTCGAGATCGAGCTATAGCTTGGCAGAACAGTGTAGCGGCAGCCTTTGTGGCGGCATAAGCAGTAATTGGCTCTAAAAGATCGCCCTCGGCCATCGGTTTTGCTTTCCTCCCATACTCCGAAGAACTACCGGTGTTGATCAAGCACTCGTAGCCAACCTCCATTAGCGCCATCACAAGATTGACAGTGCCCATCAGGTTTACCTCAGCGATTTGAATTGCGTCCTGTTGAAAGGAATAGGCACCATATGCTGCACAATGATAGACAATGTCAGGACGAACCCTGGACAGAGTACTTTGTAGTCTAAAGCGATCTCTAAGGTCGACTTGGTGCTCCGTCACTTGGTCAAGGATATCAACAATGCGCCACTTGTTCGACTCCTGTCGTGTCAGGATGTGGACCTCGTCACCGTTCTTCACCAAGCGTCTTACTAGGTTCGCTCCAACGAAACCCGTTGCTCCAGTGACTAAAAATCGTTTACTCATGTGAAACCCTCTGTCATAAAATTGTGATTAGCTTCGCACAGCTATTGGTCGATTGTGCGCTACGCTTGTTGAACTTTATCAGATCAGCGAACCACATTCAGAATGTCCGCAATTGCTCATGGCGCTGTTTAGTCAGCCTCCTAATTCAGATATCAGGTTCTTTGTGGTAACGATCTATACATAAGGCTCGTCTGGGAGCCATATTCGCCGGGGAATACAGATAGGATGCCAATCCGCTTAAAACGCTTGGCAGGGTTGAAATCCATCTCCGAAACCATCCCAGAAACAGCGCTCCCTATCCCTACATCCCTACGATCAATGACGGGCACTTAGCGTACCAGAGGATGACGATGACGTCCGTGTCCAACGGTTTGATGGTGGGAACGAGAAGAACGGCTGTCTCGATCCCTTGTCCACTGAGGCAGTCTGCCGTGTCCAGCGTAGAAGTACCGCAGTAGCCGTACTTGCGGTCTCCGTCCCAATATCCTCTCCCATATTGAATAGCGACCTGTACGTATTCAGCCTTAACGTGTTCAATAACACGTTGGGAGTAGTCGCGTTTGGTAGACTTGTGGAGTTTCGTTATAAAATCAACGTATGCCATGGGTTAGCCCTTTTTGCATCTATGGTTTATGCTGATACTCCAGCGGTTGGCTCTTGATTTCATCCCAATTCTGCTCAATCCAGGTAATGACCTCTGACAATCCCTCCTTGAGGTTTATCTGAGGTGACCAGCCCAATTCTGAACGGGCACAGGTAGAGTCAATCACATAAGCTAAATCCTGACCAGGACGCTCTTCCACAACAGTGGTCACATCTTCGAATCGTTGTCCCAACTGTTCGCAAATCATTCGTACCACTTCGCGTACAGCTATGCCTCGATCCGGGGAAAGGTGGTAGATCTTTCCCAGTTGGCCATGTTCAAGAATAGCCAACTCTCCGCGGGAGATATCACGAATGTGGATATAGGACTTAACCGCCACACCGCCGCCATGCATCTCAATCTTTCTGCCAAGCTTCAGATAGATTACAGAACGTGGGATGATTTTGTACAACTGCTGCCGCGCACCGTAGACGTTGGTTGCACGTACTGTGACCAGTGGAAACCCGAACTGCTTGAAGTACGTGGACAGAAGTAGGTCCGCTGCCGCCTTGGAGGCCGCATAGGGCGTACTAGGGTTCAGGGGAGCGTCTTCGTACACATTACCGACGCATGTGCCGTACACCTCTGGGGAGGAAATGTGAAGATAGCGGCCTAGGTAGTTCTGCTTCCGCAAATGGTTGACCAATCGCGCTAATGCAGCGCAGTTGGTCTGGAACCAGTGCTCAGGATAGTCCCAGCTTGGCGCCACTTCACTCTGAGCAGCAAAATTGACTATGTATTCTGGACGCTCTGCGTCGAGGAGTTGCAACAATTCGGGCATTTGCTGATTCAGGTCGATCTGAAAATATCGATAACGTGAAAGGTCGCGTCGCAACTTGTATTTTAAAAAGACTTTTGAGCGCTCTGCTGACCGGCTAACGCCGATTACCTCGTTACCCGGGTCATCAAGCAAGAGGTCAACGAAGTCTTGACCTGAAAAGGAGTTGGCACCAAGGACTACGATTTTCTTGCTCTTGCTCATGGTTTTGTGGGATGTATTAAAATCGAGTTAGGGTCTGTAAGGCGTGCCGAGCCTTCTCTAATTGCTTGACTTTCTGCGCCTCCTGATCGACTACATGGCTTGCAAAACGCCGCCGTTCACTCCCTGTCGGCAGGAAATCATTCAGAAGAATGCAACACCATTTTATCTGGTAGACGGGCAATAAAAGAACGATCCGCTGAAGGTGCACTTCCGGCTGTGACAGGTCTGAGATCACGCTTTCGATAAACATATCATAGTAATCCAGAGGCACCGGCACAGCCGGCTGGCAAAAGAAGTCGCAGACCATCTTCGCTGGATCATCCCATCCTGCATATTCAAAATCAATGAACCGCAACTGGCCTTCGTCACTCAAGATGGCATTATGGAAACCAAAATCAGACGGGGACAAGCATCTGTCTTGTTGGGCGATTTCGTTGTCAATCGGCAAGCTCAGTTTGCAGGCTTGATCGAAGACAGACTCTGCCACCCTGCTCCATACCCTCGACAATTCATTCCGGATAAAATGGGCCGCTTCGCGATCGATTCCTGAGGAATCGTCCACACCTCTCAATCTTCGAAGGCGGCGCTCCACGCACTGCAGATGGGTGGCAATGGCAAAGCAGGCTTCTGATGCCTTGGGCAAAGCCGCAGCACCAGGAAGCTGCTTACAGCGATTCAACTCCCCGTAAAAGTTGAACGCTTGCCATATCATGGTTTCCGTAACCTCATGGGGAAGCAACTGGCGTCCCTGGACGAACTCGTACAGGCCAAGACGATTCTGCGAATCGCAAGCGATCGGCTGCGGCAAGCAACGTATGCCATTCTTCCAGGCAAAACTGGAAAAAGAAAACTCCGCTTGAAGGCGATCTCTTGGATCCTCTGGATGCTGAAAATAGGCCTTCAGCAAGACACAGGAATCCTTCAAATCAACACGAAAAACCTTGTTGTTGCCACCACCCTGCAAGGGATGGATAGAAAAATCACCCTGGAGACCGGCCTTTGCCAGCAGGGAAAAGGTGGCTGGCCGAAGGTTTTCAGAGTTCAAGCTGGCACCTTCTGGCCGATAATCAATTGATCGATCTCTGCCCATGAAGTAGCGTAATAGAAGTCGCCTCCTATTGGATGATGGCTATTCGGGTCGAACAGAATACGCTCAACACCGGCAGGGAACCCAGGTTCCGTCAAAAATTCAGGAAGATCATCGATGAAATGACTGCAATCCACCTTAGCAATGCGGTCCAGTTTTTCTCGCTTGGTCAGTTCAAAGTAGACCTGATGTGGCCCCAGGCCTATCAAGGAGGGATCATAGAAACCGTGACTTTCCAGCCACTCCTGGGCGACCTGGTGCAAATCGTAATTGGGGCCCTGAAAAGGGTGGCGAGTCTTGTGGCTGATGATACAGACACTTATGCCGTGCCCCTTGCAGCGAGCGAAAAACTCCAGCACACCAGGAAATGGGAGGGTATCATGCATACAGGCACCATAGACGTAACCCTGCAGTTCAGTCCAAGCATCCTCATTGCCACACCGGCGTAAATAGTCACGCACTCCCGCCTTAGTAATGGGCACCTCTGCTGGGATCAATCCCTGTTCAAGAGCAACCCGATGAAACACTTGATCGTAGCAAACAATGGTGTTGTCGAAATCAACCCCGACCAACATTGGTCATTCTTATTCCATTGCCATGTCAATAAGAGGCCGTACGACTTGGCCAGCTTCTAGATCATCAATGGCATCATTGATCTCACTCAAACGATAGATCTTCGATAGCAGAGGATCGAGGTTAAGCTTTCCAGAACTCAGTAGCCTGCAATAACGTGGAAAATCTCGGTCAGGCGAGTTGTCTCCACCCCATGTGCCCCGGAGCTGCTTACCCAAGTTGAGCTGCTTCGGATCAAGCTCGACCTGCTCTCCGTGTCGTGCGTTGCCAACAACGACTGCAACTCCCCCTTGATCGCGAACACTGTAGAGAGCCTGCAGCATGACTTCGGGCCGGCCACTCGCTTCTATGGCGAAATCCACGCCATTCGGACAGACTTGTTTAACCTTTTCAACAGGGTCTACCTCGGCGGCGTGAATGCAATGCGTCGCACCCATCTGCCTAGCGAGCATTAGCTTATTGTATTGGATATCAACCGCGATGATCGGCGTACAACCCGCAATGGTCGCTCCTGCAACGGCGCAAAGACCGATGCCGCCGGTCCCAAAGATGGCAATACTCTGGCCGGACCTCGGCTGAGCAGTGTTGAACACAACTCCAACCCCTGTAGGAACAGCGCATCCCAGGAAAGCTGCCTCACGCATTGAAATATCTCCAGGTATGACCGTAAGGCGGTTTTCGCTGATCACGGAGTGACGGCCAAACGTGGTAATGCCTCCAGCGTTTACAGTGCGGCTACCCCACTGGTAGACCGTTCTAGGGACATTGGCTCCGGAACCCTTAATCCACGATAAAATCACCCGGTCACCAGCTTTTACCTTTGTGACTCCAGGGCCCACATCTTGAACGACACCGCTGCCTTCGTGTCCCAAGCAGTGCGGAAGATATCGATCTTCGCCACGGTAGCCCCGGCATTCTAAGATCTGAGTGTGACAGATGCCACTGAAAGCAATCTGCACTAGTACCTGGCCAGGCTTCAGAACCGGAATATCAAGCTCTGCTAGTACTAATGGTTTTCCTAGTTCGATCAAGACCGCAGCAGTTGTCTTCATCTTATTCCTTAAGTTACGTCACTCGAAACGCTTGCCTGATATGCACGCCATGTCTTTTCAGCAATGGTCTCTGGTGTCAGACCGAAACATAGGCGTGCATAATCTTGTCCGCCTGCTTCGTGTAAGAACTTGTCGTCTGTTCCTATACGGACAAGGCCGGCCTTTTGATGTGGGTGATCAGCCAACCACTCGGCCACGCTACCACCAAGCCCTCCAAACAGGCTATGCTCTTCGACTGTAACGACTATTGAAAACTCGGAAAAGGCTTCAGAAAGGAGGTTTTCATCTATTGGCTTGACGGTATGGAGGCTCACTACCTGTGCTGAAATGCCCTTTTTACCAAGTTCTTCGGACGCCTGTATGGCAAGGGGGAGTATATTCCCCGTGCTGAACAGACAGACTTCACTCCCTTCTCGAACAATAATTCCTTTGCCGATTGCAAAATCCGGAACTTGCTCATGCACCACTGGTTCACCTTTTTTGCCAAGGCGAATATAGACCGGCCCTTTATGTTTGATGGCCGCCCGCAGTGCCAACCGCACTTCCCACGCATCCCCAGGGCAGATAACCGTCATATTAGGCAAAATACGCAGAGAAGCAATGTCTTCACACGCATGATGGGTGGCTCCATTGGCTGCATAGCACAATCCGCCCCCAACTCCGACAATGGTTACTGGCAGATTATGATAGCAAATATCAATGCGGATTTGTTCCAAGCAGCGTATGGTGGCAAAAGAGGCTATCGTATATGTGATCGGACGTAGGCCACAAAGGGCCATGCCAGCCGCCATGCTCATCATATTAGCTTCTGCCACGCCACAGTTAAGAAATCTACCAAGAAAGCGGCTTTTGTAGTCATTGAACATACGATTTCCTATATCCCCAGAGAGCAAAACAATGCGCTCGTCTTCCGAGGCAAGCGCAGTGAGTTCTTCAGCGAATGCGTTTCTCATAAAACTCCCAGTTCCAACCTGGCTCTTCTGAGTTCGTCTGCGTCTGGTATACGATAGTGCCAGTTGTTGTCATCTTCCATAAAGGAAATCCCTTTTCCCTTTACTGTGTGAGCCACGATCGCAACGGGTTTACCAGTCCCGTCCGGCACATTTCTAAGACTCTCCACAAGAGCCTTTAGATCGTGGCCGTCGATCTCATGCGTACTCCAGCCAAATGCTTCCCATTTTTGCTTCAGGGGTTGGAGTGCCATGATTTCGCAACTACGTCCAGTGGCCTGCCAACGATTGAAATCGATAATCACAACAATATTGTCGAGACGCTGGGCAGGGGCCAACATAGCAGCTTCCCAGACAGACCCCTCATTGCACTCTCCATCACTCATAACTATAAAAACCCGAAAAGATTGCCCCTGAATACGGCCAGCAAGCGCCATACCCATGCCCAAGGACAACCCGTGTCCGAGAGAGCCTGTTGCCACTTCCACGCCTGGCACACATCCGGGACTGGGATGTTCTGCAAGGCAACTACCAGGTTTGGCGTAAGCGTCGAGGAGGTCAGGCGAAAAGAAACCTCGATAAGCAAGAACTGCGTAAAGCGCGGATGCTGCATGGCCCTTACTGAGGATCAACCGATCGCGCTCAGGATCATAGGGATTCTTAGGATCAATCGTCAAAGCCCCCCAGTAAGCCGCCACCAAAATGTCAACGCACGAAAGCGATGATCCCAGATGCGAGGCGCGAGCCTTGTGCGACATTTCAACGAGTCTACTGCGAATACGGCGTACAATCGTTTCGAGTTCAACGAGATTCATCTTACTTCAGGTTCAGGGCTTGCATTGTCTTGATGTTGTAATAACGGATATCATCCATAGGATTCGGTATCTTCCCGAACTCAAAAGCCTTTTTCAGATCCAAGATAGCTTCTTCGATGGTATGCTTGGCTTCAAAGCCCAACTCCTGTTTTATCTTCTCAGAAGAAACATGATAGGAACGGTTGTCGTTACTGGGGGTGGTAACAATCGGAATATTATTACCTAAAGTTCGGTTGACCATCTCGGCAATCTCACGCACCTTGTAATTCTCATAGCCTGCGTTGTAAATCTTCTTTTGAATCTTGTGCTTAGGTTGTTCCAGCAGTAAGATATAGAGGTCAGTCATATCTTCAATGTGAATGTTAGGACGCTTTTGCTCACCCCCGAAAACAGTGATCTGACCTTTATTGATGGCGTGGTTGGTTAGGATGTTCACAGTGAGATCCAAGCGTTGGCGTAGTGAATACCCACATACTGTAGATGGTCTAATAACAGTGGCTATAAAATCATTAGTAGCAGCATCCAATAAAACCTTTTCACACAGGGCTTTGTATTTGGAATAGTCAGTCAGAGGCTCAAGAGGCAAATCCTCCGTAACCTCATCTTCTTCCTTTACGCCATAAACACTTGAACTTGAGGCATAGATAAATCTTTTTACATTATTTTTTTGGGCAATCTTCACCAACGGAATAAAAGCATCATAATTAATTGACTTTCCCAGCACAGGGTCTAGTTCATAGCTCGGATCATTAGAGATGCAAGCCAAATGAATAAGAGCATCCGTACCAGGAATCTCTCTCTCCAATAACTCCTGATCTCTAATATCCCCTTTTATTTGTCTTAAATTTGGATGTTTTTTGACAGAATCGAATATATCTTCTCCAAAGATATAGAGATCAATAACATTAACCTGATAACCTTTATTGAGAAGTTTTGGGACTAGCATCGCTCCCACATACCCGGCGCCACCAGTTACCAAAATTTTTTTTATTTCATCATTCACTTAAACTGTTCCCGTTATTTTTTTAACTTTTACTTGGCTCCTGTTTAAATAACTTTTTTAGTTCCTTATAAACGAATTCTGGCTTTATTTCCCCAAGACAGAATTTTTGAAACTTACATTTTGGAACATAACAGGGAAGGTATGGACAGAAGTGCCCCTCAGAAATTAAGGAAATCCCCCTTCCATAAAGATAGGTCTCTTTGGGATTTGTCGGGCCGTAAAGAGCCACAATTTTTTTCTTTAGAGCAATAGCTAAATGTAATCCAAAACTATCATTGGTTACAATTAATCTGCAGCTATTAATCCATTCAAAATACTCATCCATATTATTCAAACCTTGCTGCCATGAAACCGTATATTCGTTTTTCAATAAGCTTTCTAATTGTTGCCAATGTTCCATTGGCCATGCCTTGCTTGGCCACTTGTTCCCAACCATATAGTTGAAACCAATATCGTAAATTTCTTCCTGATCCGGTTTGTAACCAAAGACATATTCTTCACCCTTCCATTCTGAACCCACCATCTCAAAAAGGTGTTCCTGCCAGTATTTATTGTGGTTTTTCTTCTCATTTTCATTATTGCATACGGACAAGGCTCTATGAGTCCCGTCATAAGCTTCTGCTTCACCGGTTTTCACGTCAAACCGGAAGCCATAACGACGACAGGCATTTATTTGGCCAGCAAGAGCACATAGCCCTGGCACTTTTTCCAGATTTATTACTGTATCAAAATGTTCTGAGTGTAACTGAAGAACTGAGGTCAAGTTATAAATGAGTATTCTATCGACAAAAGGATTATCTCTAAGAATCGGGTATGCGTTTTCGTCGACAAGCCAGGTGACATGATCATTTTTATAAAGATTCAGAACTACAGTGGTTCTTAAAACATCACCATAACTAGTAACATTGCTGATTTTAGGGTCCAGAGTTTCAGAATACCCAACTTTAATTATTAATACTTTTTTATTTTTCTGCACCATAGGAGATCTCATCGTTTAAAAATTTGATATCAACTGATGTGTACCCATAGATTTGCAAATGATTCGTTTTGATTTTTACATCGCATTCGTTACATAATCCATAATTATCACAGTAAAGAAAGTCTTTTGGAAATTCAAAATAATCATCTTGAATATTGCCTAATGCCAGTTCCTTGCGTTGAAAATAGAGGTCAGAATGGCATCGATAAATAGCCCCATCTGGGGCTATCGGCGCAACCGTATTTTTACAAAGCACACCAATCCCTTTTCTTTTCCCTATCGCTGCACCTTTATATAAATAACTCCCATAATGCTTTCCATTCCATTGCCCCAGGAATTCCTTTTTTCTTAATTCTACTCCATACTTCTTGGCATATTTTTCTATTTCCATAAATTCTTCTTGTGGATATGCAGGGTGGTCTAAATAATATAAACCAATACTTAAACTCTCCTGTAATTCTGAGATTCTTTCTATGAGTTCCTTAAAATCATTTTGCCCTTTATGATAGCTGACACGAATTGTTGGATAGGGAGCGTTTCTCTTGTTCCAATCAAGTGTTCTCAGCTGAAAAAAATCTTCTTTAGTTATGAACGGAGGGAGCGAAGTAAGAATATCAATCTTGTGATTCACATTCTCTAAAACATTCCAAATTCCTTTATATAAGAATGGCTCGCCACCTTGTAACGTTATCGGAACTCCCTCTGGTAATACTAAACGGTTTAATGCTTCAATCCATTCCTCTGGTTTCAAATATTCCATAGATTTATTACCAAAAGGGGAATTGTGGTGCTTTGTGATGCAATAAAGACAGCTTAGATGGCATTTGTTTGTAAGATAAACGCCAATATAATCATAATCATATGGGACGATGATTTTTTGTTTTGGCATCTTGATCCCAGTTATCTATTATTTGTGAAAGTTTGGAGTGAATATACTTATTGTCCGGCTCGACCCTTAATACTTCCTCCCATACATCAAGTGCTTCCTCGATTCTACCTTGCTTAAATAACCATTCTCCCTTTTTAAGATTAAAGGGAGCTAGTCTCTCTCGCATTTCAAAGAAGACATAGTTATTTACCTTGCCAATTGCCTTATCTACTACGAGTCGTAGTGATTTGCTGCTATAATCTTCATTGCTATTGCAACAATGACACTGGTCAAGGATATCCGATATAATACCTAAGTTTTCGCGTCTTGTGACCATGCTTCGTTGAATTTTTCGATAGTCGTCTTCTACACTCTGAAGGAATTCATCCGGCTTATTATTACAAATTGAGATCTGATCCAAATTTAATGACTCAATTTTCCTTAACAACGCAGAAAAATCTTTTTTATGCTTTTCTACCATACCCCAATTACCTTTGAAAAATCTTTACCGGGATGAGTAAACAAGATAAAAAACTCTGTAAATCTGAATTTACAAGGGCCTCTAAACTAACACTGTTTATTTTGTTAATCCTGTCAAAAAATGCTTTTTACCTCATGAATGTTTACTGCTTGCCCTTATAATAGCTCTGTATCTCAATAAATCAAACCTTGATTTAATCTGGATTGAATTGGTTTCTTCCATGATAAGGCCATCAGCGTTACCCTTTGATACTTCTCTGTCAAAAGATGAAATCAAATCTGCCCTCATAATGAAGAAGGTCCCCTCTGGTTCAAACACATCAGGGAAGTCCTGCCGGCCCATTATCTCTTTCCCTGTTTTGACATTAATCTTTTTTGTAGAACCGGTCCACAATCTCTCGTCAGGGGGAAAAGGTTCGCACAGATCATAAGTATCATCTTGTGCCACATTGAGAAGCGAATAAACTATTCCGCAAATATCTTTGTCTTCATACTGAAAAGGGATCGGTTCGGAGAAATCATCGGCCTCAATCTCTATAATCCCTTCCTCTAACGGGCCGGATGATCCGACAGGAAGAGCCCTCAGCACGTGGGAATGTGATGATGAAAAATCTTCTGGATTAAAGGTAAAAAAATATTCGACCCCTTTAATATCTTTAAACAATAAAGAAGAAATATGATTAAAATTATCGGAAAATGCCGAGCCAGCTAAACGAAGATTCTTATCAACCCTGCTTACTTCACTATATAACTTTTCATGATTGTTGAATTGGATGAGGATTCTTGCCTTATCGGGGCTGTCATATATCCACAAAGGTCTCAATATTTCGTCGAAGGTATCATTAGAAATCTGGTCAACCGGGATGTATCTTATGCTCAAACCCTCATACGTGCGAATATACATACCAGACTCACCCTTTTGTTGAACACCTCTTGCCTCCCAATCAAAGTAGAAAGGTCTGGTGACTTTGTAAAGTAGATTAAAACGCTGATTAGGAGTATGTTTCATGGAAAAATGATCGTTCAGGATTTGAAGATAAGGAGGAATTGCTTCGTCATTATCGAATATATGGATAAAGCCGACATCTACGATTCGGTAGTAGGCATTGAGTTGAACCGGATGATCGATTGATTTTTTAACGCTTATCAGGACTGGAGTTTTCGAAAGCTTGAATTTGCTGATGGCCTCATCTATCAAATCCGGTGTTATCAGGGGATTTCTGAAATTCAGAATCATCAGATTCCAAAAATCTACTTTTAGAATTTCTTGTAGATATCTTACTGAAGAATAAGTGCCCAGAGGAAGCAATTCAGATTTTTCGGTCTCAGTTTCGATATCGATCATATAAGAATCTATATTAAGTGATTTTGACAAATTACATATTGAATTATCATTGGTGAAAATAATTACTTTTTTTATTTTTCGGGCATTAAGAACAGATTCAAAGGGTTTTAGCATTAACCCTTTACCCTCGACTCCACTCCATAGCTCACGGTCATCTTCAAAAAAAACAGGAATTATCGCTATCATTATTATTACTCACCGCAGAGACGCTGAGTACGCTGAGGTTAAAATATTTTTTGCTTTCCGCTGACCCCGGAGGAATAGGCTTCGCATTCCACAGGGCGGAAAGCAAAAAAACTCAGCCCTGCGGGGCTACTCCTCTAACCTGTTTACAATTCGAATTATGCCATCCCGCATAACGGGTACGTTAAAATTCAGAAGCAATCCCAGACTAGTGCCCGACAATTTGAGATATGTCAAAAGTTGGGCATTATGAATAGGCTCAATCTTGTCGCATGATTTCAATTCAAGGATGATTGCGTTTTCAACAACTATATCCAATCTGTAACCACAATCCAGTCTCTTTCCTTTATAGTTCACAGGTAAAGGCTTCTGACTTTCAAATGATAAGCCTCGGAGACTTAGTTCATGACATAAACATTCCTCATAAGCAGATTCAAGCAAACCAGGGCCAAGGGCTTTGTGTACCTCTATAGCCGCGCCGATGATTTTACTGCTTATTTTATTGATATCCATCGATAATCCTATCGACTAAGGAGCAGCGAGACGTCAGTTTTTTCCTTTCTGTCCTCTCAGCAGAAAGGAAACATTATCGTCTCTTTGCGTCCTCTGCGCCTTAGTGGTGAACTATTACGATTAGTTTACCCGAAATCAAAAAGACCCTCCTTAATTACTTCTTCAGCCAGGAAGAAATCTGACAACGAGTCAATGTCAATAAGGCTGACAGGGTCTTTAATTACATGAAGGTAAGGTCTGTCAAGGCATCCATGAATTGTCCCGAGGAACAGTCCGTATTGTCTAAAAAAGGATTTCTTAGCTACGGTTTTATTAAACGGTTTGGAATTTAACAAAGGAACAATGCCTTCATCTCTGTTTCTCGAAAAAATGCTTAAATTAGTATGAGTGACTAGCTTAACAGTGTTGACCGGACTGTACCCTTCAAGTCCTTTACTCACAAGAAAATCCAAAAGTTTTGGAGTCCTGAAAAGATGCGTCGGGTAAAGAGTCACCAATATATTGGGATTATATCCATCATCTCGTAACTCATTAATCGTAAAATTGATTGCATCACCAATACTTGAACGATCTTGCGCCATTTCCTTTGGTCGCAAGAAGGGGACCTCAGCGCCAAAGCTTTTAGAAATTTCTGCGATCTCTTCATCTTCCGTAGAAACTACCACTTGATCAATCAATTTTGATTTTAGGGCCACTTCAATAGAATAAGCGATCAATGGTTTTCCGCAAAGTTCTCGGATGTTTTTTCTGGGAACCCCCTTAGAACCACCACGGGCAGGAATAATTGCTAAGACCTTTTCTATCCTATTGTTTGTTTCCATGGTAGGACATATACTGTGATAGAAGCTTCTCACAAGGTTCCATAAATCTCGAAGAGAATTTTGAGTACCTGCTGCTCTGTCCAGTGCTCTTCCATAAAACGGCGACTTTTTACACCAATATTGTTCCTCAGGTCACTGTCTGTTATCAACGCTTCGAGTTTCTCTTCCAGCTCATCTTGGGTTCGCGCAACAATCCAGGGTAGCCCATCTGAACCGGTGAACTCTTTGATACATTGAATATTCCAGTCATCCAAGCCAGCAATGACTGGTTTGCCCTGGCTAAGTGACTCCAAAGACGCAATCCCGAACCACCCACGCATGTGGTCAAAAACGATATGGCAGGTCCGTTTTATCCTAAGGCATTCAATGTATGGTCGATTCTCTATAATCAGTGATTCCACATAAGGATACTTCTCTTGTAGTTTTTGCATTACAGCTTTAAATTCACGAGTGTGTTTGTGATATTTTCTGGTTGGAGACTGACAGATTTTGATTACTTCCTGTGGTAAGGAACTGTCATATCGGGGAAGAAACTGGACATCATGGATCGGTATCAGGTTGGGAACCCAGGTGGCGTTTTCTGCCAGTTTGAGCAGATCAGGGGTGCTGACAATCACCTTGCGCTTTAACTTTCTATACTTTTCATTGTAGGAATCGACATTGATTATGTAGTCTGGATGACCGTGGTGGTGATGAAGGATTTTCTTTCCTTTGATGTAATCCCTTATAACAAGGGGGCCAAGGTGTGAATTTTCATCATTCAATACATGAAAATGAAAAATATCTGCATCCTTCAATAACTGTTCCACTTCCCCAAAGTCATCATCTTCAATGTCGGGGATGTGGATATCTTTTTCATAATCAAAAGCGTACCTTTCAGCAGTGGTGATGAGCCGGCAGGTGTGCTCAGTATAGCGATTTATCGCATGAGTAAAGGCAATGCCCATACCTGCCGGATCGTTTGCTGTAATCATTAAAACGTTCATATTGAATCCCATGCAAAGGACAAATCGTTTCGGGCGTCCACAGCTCCGCCCCTTCGATTACATACATGATGTATCATAAGTCTTTAATAATACATGTTTTTACGCTAATAGCAGCGCTTGTCCAATCTATTTTATTGATCCGCGCTAACTGCTCGCGTTAAAAAGCGAAGGTCTACACCTTAAAAAGCGGAGGTTCGCTTTGCGGGCTTACGCACCCGGTAAGGAATAGACCATTTTCGATTTATGCCCCTTGCCCCCATCTTGAAAGATGGGGGGTCTGCCTAACGGTAGCGCTTTGCAAGCGGGGCACGGGCCGGTCATGATCATCCCGAATTTCGCAAGTGCTTCCTGAAACTGTTGAATTTCGCGCCTCGGGGTAAAACTCTGTCACCCTATGAGTGCTTCAGAGAGCATGCCATTCAGGCTTTTCCAGAAAGGCTTGCAAAATTTGGGATGATGATAGAGATGAAACTCTATCATCACGCAAGGAGGATAAAACCATGACCTAACCATCCATTCACTGAATGGTTAGTCATCTTATCGGCCTCTACTCTCCTTAACTTAAATATTTTTGTAACGTTCAGAGATAAAAGTGACCAGCTACCCATTTTTACAGATTGTATTTTCTAAGCTTGGTTAGGGCCTCTATAAAACCCTTGCCATTCTGAAGGTGTCCTCTCCAAATTTCCGGAACCCATGTGCCTTGGTAATCAGCAAAAAGGGGCATGATCTTGGCAAAATCGATATCTCCCTCGTCTATCTGAACCCCTTCCCCATCCAAGCCATAGGCGTCCGAAAAATGGATGTGGCCGATAAATGGTTTGACTGTATGGATGAACTCTGTCAGGTCTTTTTCCTTGGCATTGCAATACAAAGCGGCATGGGAAAGGTCAAAGCAAATACGGATGCCAGTTTCTTTGCAAAAAGAGCGAATCTCATCAGCGTCCATGAAGTAATTTCCCTTCCACTGGCCGCCGAAATACCACGGATAAGGAGGGAGATTTTCCAATAGTATTTCCACCCCTTTCCCATCGATCTCTTCAAGGGACCGGCTTAGTGACTGTCGTAATGGCTCTTTTCTCAATTTGGTATTTAAACTCATAGCGCCTGGATGGATGATCACTTTGGGGTTTCCCTGGAAGTGGGGTGCCATAATTCTGGTCAGATCAATCGCCCTTTGTACCATCCTTACAGACTCGGTCCGGATTTCTCCATTTCCGCTGCAAAGATCCAGGAGCCGATCGCCGATGTATTCCGGGACATGCACAATCAATTCTTGAGGACAGGAACCGTTGGGTTTAAAACCAAGGTGAAAGTCCTTTTCAGCCAAGTGAAACTCAATGACTCTGGGGCCGTGTGCAACCATTTCCTGGAAATCGCTGAACCGGGAAATGAGGCCCCAGCGGCTTCGGAAAGAGTTGCTAAAATCCAGGGTGCAAGGGCCGTCAATGTCTTCTTCCAGAAAATAATCGCCCTCTCGCAAATCTCTATGAATAACCTTGCCTATTAGATCCCCGATTCTGCTTGGAGAAAGCCCCTTGCCCGGTCCAAGGACCTTAGTCATCTCCCGAGTGATTCGACTCCCTGCTCGTATGTTGGTGGCAGCTATCAGGCTCTTGCCAAACAATTCACGATTCAGCACTTCCCCCCGCAGCAAGAAACGCTTGGCTTTACCCATGGCCTGATCGGCCACTCGAATGTCGCGCACCAAGCGTTTCAACTCATATGGCTCTAAGCTGACTTTGTGATCAGGACCGCGCATGCTCCTGTCCAAGGTGATGTGTTTTTCAATAATGCAGGCTCCCATGGATGCGGCCACGAGAGGGATCGTGATGCCGATGTCGTGCCCAGAATAGCCAATGGGGCAGCCAAACCGACCGAGCCGGTTGATCATCCTGAGATTCACTTCCCGGGGCCACACCGGATAAACGCTCCTGCAGTGAAGCAGGGCAAATGGCACGTTCTTGTCTTTCAGCAAGCTGACAGCCTTTTCGATCTCTTCCCAGTATGACATACCGGTTGAAACCAGCATGGGTTTGCCCTTCCCTGCCACATATTCCAGTAGCTCCAGATTTGCCAGATCAGCAGATGCGATCTTAAAGGCATTGACGCCCAGCTTCATTAAGAAATCGACACTGGAAAGATCAAAAGGTGTGCAGAGAAACTCCAGTCCTTTTTGAGTGCAATAATTCTTCAAGTCAAAAAAATCTTCTTCGGCCAGTTCTACCTCTTTGAGGATGGGAATCATGTACTGAAAATTCTGTTCGTATTTCAGTGTGTCCGTCAGCACATCTTCCCGATAGAGGCTGGGCAGATGACGTTTCTGAAACTTCACCGCATCCACCTTGGCCTCAGCAGCCACATCGATCAGTTCCTTGGCCAGCTTTACGTCACCATTATGATTGATGCCAATCTCAGCAATGATGTATGTGGGTTGATCATCGCCGATTACACGATCTCCGATTTTAATTGTTTTCATGTCAGTGTCCCTGGTTGCTACCAAAGGAGCCATCCCCTCATCTTGACGTCTACAAATCGGATAATCTTATGACCTTGATTTGTTTGCCCATGAGCTGGTGAATGCACTCCTGGATCTCTTCTTGTCTGGCAAAGGAGGTGATCACCACTGCCTCAGCATTAATTCCTATCAACTGCTCTGGTGCCTGAATGGTCAATCCATTAAATCGTTTACCTTGTTTCGTTCGGTCGCTATCCACTATGGCTGTTACTGCCAATGGCGTTTCTTTTATAGCTGCGTAAACCACCTCGGCAGTTTCCGCAGCCCCAAATAAGGCCACGGTCCGGATGCCTTCCTCCAAATGCATATTACGAAGTCCTCTGGTAAGCTCACGTTTGGCAGCCCCATAAAGCTGAATGATCTCCGCAGAATAGGAAAGCAGTGCAGAGATGAGCTCATCCCGGCCCGAAGACGTAAGGTGATATTCTTGGGTTCGATTGGTATTGCCCGTGACAGTGATGAGTCCCTCCTGCTGAAGTTCTTTCATATAGTTGTTGACCATCGAACTGCTCAGATGGGTCACCCGGGCGACTTTATGCTGGCTGATTCGGGGGTCATTTCGGATAGCTAAAAGGATAGATAACCGCCTAAATTTTTTGGTAGGTGTCAGAAACTTAGATTGAAACGGCTGTATCATGTTGAAGTGCCTGTATCATCTTTTGCAGAAGGCGTCAATGTCCGTTCACTGAGTGAATGGTCTAGCAACTGTTGTGCCAAAATAAAATACTCCGCATTTCCAATTAGTTATAAAAAAACTGATAGAAAAAGAGGCCTCGCCACCGGGAAAAGATGTCAAAATCCCGGCAATATTTTCCGGCAAAAACGTCAAATCAAACAACACAAAAAAACCAAATTTTCCCTGGCACTGCCCTGCGTTTTGCCCTTTGATGCAGATAGAATTCCCGGCAAAGCGCCCCCTTCCACCGGGGACCAACAAGGTGGATCGATTGATAGCGTCTATTAAAGCTCCCTGCAGCCCGCGAAGCACTGCCGTCAGGCAGAACCTGCGGGGAATGCGTTCGCTTTTGCGGTTCACTGAGTGGTCGTTTATTTTGCTGTACGGTACCTTTGTAATAAACGTTCATCAACTCGACAAAAGGGAAATCCTGTAAATTTCGGAAACACCAAGCCTATCATGGCAAGAAGGCGGAAAGACTGGCAAGGATATAAATTCGTACAAGATAAAGAGCCAAGAAAAAGCGATAGTCTTGAAATCGCCTAGGCCCTATCAGAAATAAAGTACGCTGTCTTTTATAGCGATAAAGTTCGGATGAAACGCCACCAACTTGTGTGCCTGCCAGAAAAGACAAGGTGTAAATATGTATCAAATCAGTATGTTATGCTTAAATGATTTGCAAATATGATTTGGAGACGGGAAAAAACAGGAAAAATGTTGCAGCTTGAGAGGATAGATCCGCCTGTCACTCATTTTCAGGCTTTTTTTTCTAAAGTTTTTCTGGAATCTTCCGAAAGGAGGGCTAAGGAGATGTGTATATGACCATATCCACCTACCAGATCCATAATGTTTTAAGGGCCTACGGCAAACAGCTGAGCCAAACCAGGCGACTGTCAGGCAACAAGAAAGTTCCAGAGCCGAATCGCGCGGACAGGATTAATATTTCCTCTGAGGCAAGGCGAAAGGCCGTTATTGACAAAGTAACATCCGATATTATTAATAAGATAATCCATGATGGCCCCCGTGACGACATGACAAGAGAGGTCTTTGAGCAACTTGAGGATGAATACGGAAATAAACTTTCCGTGAAAGAAGAGGATACCGAGATGGTTTTCAAGGTCATTGATAAAGAAAAAGGGGAGGTAACAAAAACCCTTTCCATCGAGGATTCCAAATTGCTGAAAGATCGCCTGGAAGAAATCACAAAAGACAAGGTTAGTAATCATATGATAGCATAATATGGAGGTATCTACTGATGAAGATTACAGACAATGGGTATGAAATTGCCGGATTCATCAATAAGACAACCCCGAGCCCGGGCAAGGAACAGGCCGAAAAGGCATCCACGCCACTCCATAGCCCTCCGGACTCAAAAGGGGACGCCATCGTTGATCTCTCTGAGACCTCAAAAGAGGTCCAAAGAGCCAAAGAGGTCATCGAGTCTGAACCGGATATTAGGTCAGAAAAGGTAGACGCCATCAAGGATGAGGTCGACAAGGGGGCTTACAAAATCGATTACGATCAGACAGCCGAAAAGATGGTGGGCGTTTTTATAGACGAATTCGCTGGTTGATACATATGTTCCACCCCAAATCGCGCCTGTATGATCTGCCGTGTTTCTGACTCGTGGACCAAACCTGACCACCCATCTCCTTTCAGATTCCATGAATATCCAGCCTTCTCGATCACGAGGCCCTTCCTCTTTCTCACTTGAGGAGAATCCTGGTTTTCGATTCTTAATTTCCACGCGCATCAACCCCCTTGAAGCTCCCTGCAGCAAGCTGCAGGAATCTTCAAAATGCAAGGAAAACGCTTAAGGCAACACTGTTTTTAAACAGGTTCGGATCCGCCATCCTCTCACTTAACGGACGCTTGGGCCGAAGACGTATGGAGAAACCCTCAAGGCGGATCATTCTTAAGAGTAGAGAGGCGCTTAAGGTTTATTGGGCAATTATAGGGAAATTTTCATCTATCCCTTGGTTTTTACTGAAAACTGAGCGCTAATACCTGAACGCTTACCCACATATCCAAGTTACCATGAGGGTCTTCATCCAGCCTGTCCGTGTTGTGCCAGTCGCACCTTACCCAAAAGCAGTTTTTTGGCTATTGATAATCAGAAAAATCTAAGCTAAGAAAACCACTTACAATGGGAAGGGGAAAGGATCCTAAGCAGCTTGGCAAATTGATGTCTTATATCCTTGGACGACGACCCGATGAGTTTGGACTGGTCCCGGACGACCAGGGGTTTGTCCGCCTGAAGGAACTGCTCAAGGCGATCACAGAAGAACCCAGATGGGGATATGTACGAAAATCCCACATTCATGAGGTCCTCATGACCTCTTCTGAAGAACCCTTTGTCCTGAAAGATGACAAGATCAAAGCTACCTGCCAAGATGATGCCCTGAATCCTGAGGAGGGAATTGCTCCCCCAAAACTCCTTTATCACTGCGTGCGTCGTAGGGCCTATCCTGTCGTTTGCCAGCATGGAATCATCCCATTGGGACAAGCCCGGGTCTTCTTGGCCACAACCCAGGAACTGGCACAGCGCATGGGAAAGCGGCGAGATCCGGCCCCTGTGTTGCTGACTATTCAGGCACAAAGGGCTTTTGAGGCAGGCGTAAAATTCTCTAAACAGGGAGAATTCATCTACATAACCGACCATGTGCCTGTTGGCTATTTCACGGGGCCACCGCTTCCAAAAGAAAAGAGGGAGGCCCCCAAACCCAAGAAGGAACCGGTTGCCCACAGGGCGGGGGTTCTGCCTTACAGCAGCGCTTCGCGTCCGGGAAGCAGGCCGGTCATACCTGAAGAGCGGCCTGGTAGCTTTACTTTTGACATGGAACGCTCCCGGACCCTTCAGCAACAGCGACTGAGGCGAAAAGGGCTCAAAAAGGAGATCGCCTGGAAAAAGGATGTCCGAAGGTTGAGGCGCAAGCGCGAAAGGTAACAAGTGTCCGTCCATAAATAATCTGTACAAGAATGGGCACCAAATAAGTTTCCAGCTCATAAATGAGGATTTTTTTCGATGAGCAAGGCCGATAATAGGCTATGGGCATTGGGCGATCAGCAATGAGAAACAGAAACTTGCCCCTTGCTTCTCGTCTCAACAGCGTACGCCGCAGATGAAAACCCGCGGAGAACGTCGCTTATCAGCGCGAAGCATCGCTCGGCGACAAAAAGAACCATTTATGGATGGAAACTAACAAGATCTCATAATCACGACATAGAGCTTGATTTTTGTGTTCATTGTGAATAGTCCTTGAGGGACAAAGGCGTAGAGGTCGCCCCCCCTTGAATGAGCGTTCAACCATACTTGACAAAGAGGCCGAAGAGCTATTTCAAAGACTTGGCGGCATAGAAAAGCGCGAAGCACTTAGTATCATCGGCGAAATCGCAAGGGCCTACCAGGAAGAACAGGTACAGGCTGATCCATGGAGGATCCTTTTGATCGAACTGGTTTGCGAGATCTGTGCCTGTTTTCTGCATCACGAATTTTTCAAAGGGAACCTGACCAAAGAAGATTATATTGAGCGTATTGTTGAAAAAGTTAAAAAGCTTTCTGAAATGCCCAATCATGACGGGCAGATCTTTATCAGGTACCGAGGCCTTCACAGCAGCGACATACATCCCATAGAACTTGACTACTTGATATCGTTCGGAGGCCTCATCATCAACCTTGAATCCGCACTGGCCCTTGCCAAGCGTCACCAAACCACCCATCCACATTTACATAAGCATCTCATTGAGGCATGGAGCGCCTTTCAGACTAACAGCATCAGCACAATCTTTATCAGGATTGCTCATGGCCAGGAGGAAATAGAGCTTATAGGACCCTGTATTGAAGTCCTGTCCCAATACTACCCAGCGGTCTATGAAGGCGACCCGATTGTAGTCACCAGTAAGGGGGAGGAGGTTCAGGTGCCTCTGGTATATAATGAGGATGACAAACCCGATCCGAACCTGACCATGGTTGCCGGCCTGAATCGCTTGGGCAAGACTTCCATGCAAGCCCTGGTGCAAAAAATCAACAACCTCATAAAAAAGGAGAATATATATATTCCTGTAGATGACATCACAAATGTGTACAATGCCATTTTCAGTACTGAAAAACTCAAAGCAAGACTCGTCAAACCGCCAATAGAGGTCAACAACGTCAAATGGCTCATGCTGGCCAGTGACCAGGAGATCCTGCACAAAGAAAAGATGGACCTGATAAACGCGGTATTTGAAAAGTTTGGTGGCCCATCCCAGGAAGCCGTGAAAATTATCAACATCGTATATGAAGCAGATTTCGACGCCTTCTCGCCTTTCGACATTGGGGTCAGCCTTCAAAAAATCACAGGGGTATTAGAAGGCATCGAAGCTGGCAATAAAGGAAAGGCTATTGAAGATGAACTCCTCAGTAATGTGGAAGACAGGCTGGACCCCGTGAGGGATGAACTCCTTGATAGCTTGATCATCAAGGGGGATATCATAGAAGCAAGCAGCCCCGGCGAAGAACCCTTTTCTGCAAAAGTCCATGATAAGATCATCGATTTGGTGAAGTTTTTCAAAGGCCGCTCACAGACCAGAAAGAAGCTGATAGCAATAATGACGGCATCAGTGACCTTTGATGATCACGATTACGACATAATTGCAAGGATGTTTAATGTTTCCCCGAAAGAGGCTCGACACCTGGTTCAAATCATCAAGGCATGCTTTAACGAAAAGGGATGTTTTCTAAGAAAATCTTTTGAGAACAAAATTGCCGAGTTTGCAAAATACGGCGAGAACATATTCTTTTTTTTGTGGTTTTACCTCAAAGAGATGACCCGAAAAAGCGACCGCATATCCTTTTTGAATGCCCTCCAGTTTCTGATCGCCAGGCTGGATCACCCAGAAGAGGGCATCAAGAAGCTTTTGGAAGATTTTAGCAGCAGCCCCACACAGGTCTTGCCCTCTGATAGAAACGCAATGGTGCTGGCAAATATATTGGTCAGAAAAGAAAATCGGGAAATAGACACCGAAATTGAAATAACGCCTGAAGAGGTCCTCCTCGTAGAAGATAATATTAATCCAGAAGCCATTAAGGCGGCCACAGAGATCATAGCACAAAGACAAGATGGCTTTATCAGGAAAGTTGAGACCATACATACCGCGACCAGGGAATGGATCGATGGGGCTTCTGCCAAGGATGAAAGCTTGTCTGTAAAATACCTGTTGTCGCTTGAAAGAGAGATATACATATTTCTTTCCATCCTAAATCCGCCCATCACCTGTCACGTGCTCAGAAGTGCTGTCCGGGCATATGGCGATCCGCGCAGTCAGATCTATCATCTGAAAAATAGTCAGGAAAACCTCAATTCTCTCATAACACTTCTTAGGATTGTCGTTCGAGCATTACAGAGAGTGGGCACCCCAGAAGACCTCCAGCACTTGAGACAGATCAAGCAAAAACACCCAGAATTTATTGCACTCAGAGACGATCCCGACTACCTTGATATGGTAACCCGCGTCATTCATTACTGTGATAAAGCCTTTCAAGCCATTGAAAAAAGAACTAATTCAGGTGGCATGCCAACTACCTGATTTCTCCGGCATTGGACCTGTTTATCTTGTGGGCGGCTCACTCCGGGACCGCATGCTCAATCGACCATCCAATGACCATGACTTTGCAGTGCCCGGCAATGCCAGGGCCTTTGCAAAGACAGTGGCGGCAAAACTGGGTGCTCGTATGATAGAGATGGGCAAGGGAGGAAAAGCGGTCTACAGGGTTGTATCAGGAGATAAAACCCTTGATTTCTCCCCCATACATGGCAAAAGCATAGAAGACGACCTGAGAAAACGCGACTTTACTGTTAACGGCCTCGGCTTTGACCTGTCTTCTGAAAGCCTTATCGACCCTGTTGGGGGCCTGGACGATATCAGGTCAAAAACCATCCGACTGATCTCAGAAAATGCAATCTTAGCCGACCCCCTGAGAATGCTCAGGGCGTTTCGTCTTGCCGCTGTCTTGAATTTTGAGATTACACCGCAAACTCTGTCTGTCATCAAAAAGCACGCGACACTGGCTGCCAAGTCGGCCGGGGAACGGATAAGGGCAGAGCTTTTCAAGATGATGGAAACGGAGAGATCTTTTCCTTATCTCAAGCAGATGTCCGAGATAGGGCTGCTGATGAAGCTCATCCCCGAGCTTGAACCATGCCGGGATTGCCCGCTTCATGACCACGGATACAATGTTTTCCAGCATGTCATGCGTACCTATGAAGAAATTGAGATGATTCTTAGCCATTGTCCAGCGCTCTGGCCTGAGTATGCTGAACCGATTCGCAGCTATCTTGAAAGCAATCGGAAGGTGCTCCTGAAATGGGCAGGCTTGCTTCATGACATAGGCAAGCCTGCAACACGCAGTATTGATCCGAGCGGAAGGTTGCGATTTCTGGCCCATGAGAAAAAGGGGGCTCAAATTGCCAGATGCCTTTGCTCGAGGCTCAGGATGTCCGGTCAGGAACGATCATACTTAGAGTTAATCGTACAAAATCACCTTCACCCACTGCTTCTCTTTAACGCCCGCCAGAGGGGCACGCTTACGACAAGGGGCATTGTTCGCTTTGTCAGAAAATATCAGGATGATGTGATTGGGCTTTTAATCCACAGCATGGCAGACCAGCGGGCCAAACCCGGGCAAGGCACCGAATTCGAGGGGGCATTCATGGCATTTTTGAAGGAGGTCTTCCAAAAATATTTGACTGATCTCAAGCCCAGGATGATGGCACCACGGCTAATTACCGGAAAAGATTTAATCAAACATTTTGGCCTCGCGCCATCTAAACTTTTCGCAAAGTTATTGCAAAAGGTGGAAGAAGCGAGATTAAACCGAGAAATCCGAACCAGGGAGGAGGCCCTTGAACTTGTGGCCAGGTTGCTTGACCAGCCTGCTTCCCGGACGTGAAGCGCTGCCCAAGGCAGAACCCCCCGCCCTGTGAGCGGGAGCTTCAATTGGAGGGCGATGCCGGAATCGAACCGGCGACACCAAGCTCCGGAGGCTTGTGCTCTATCCGCTGAGCTAATCGCCCTCAAACAAAGTACCATAAATGCTTATCATCTTCTCCTCTGTTGTCAAGGAAGATTTGAAGCCCAGTAATGCTTGAATTATATGCGCGGTGTGATTATATATTGACCTATGCCATAAAAAATCATAAGAAACACATTGGAGCATGATGTTATGATGGAAAAAGATGAAAAAATTCCAGATCCCAAGGAAATCGAAAAAGAAATCAGCGAGTTCCTATCAGAAAAGTTCGGTGGTCGCGTAAAGCTCATCACCCCTGTCGTCCTGCCTCAGGAGGCCTCTTTTGAGAAAGAGAAAGAAGAGGAAGCTCGTACCAAAAAGAAGATCAACTTCTCATTAAAGCCTGAGGAACTTGAGGCCTATCTTGACCAATACATCGTCAAACAGGACGAAGCCAAGGCGATTTTGGCCACCAAGATCTGCACCCATTTCAATCGTATCAAACACACCGAATCTTCTGGCAAAAATAATAACGGAATCGTTGGTCACATCAAGAATAATATCTTGATGGTTGGGCCTACCGGCGTGGGTAAGACTTACATGATTAAATTGATTGCCCAGAAGATCGGTGTACCTTTTATCAAAGGCGACGCTACAAAATTCAGTGAAACCGGCTACGTTGGAGGTGATGTGGAAGACTTGGTGCGAGACCTGGTGCGGGAAGCAGATGATGACATCGAACTGGCCCAGTATGGTATCATCTATATCGATGAGATTGACAAAATTGCATCCAGTCCGAATCTCATGGGACCTGATGTTTCTCGGACCGGCGTTCAGCGCGCTTTGCTAAAACCAATGGAAGAAACCGATGTTGACCTGAAGGTCCCTCATGATCCCATTTCGATGCTTGAGGAAATCGAACGCTACCGGAAGACCGGCAAGAAAAAAAAGCGGGTGGTCAACACCAAGAACATTCTGTTCATCATGAGTGGCGCCTTTCACGAGCTTGCAGAGCTTATTAAGAAACGGATAGGGGACCAGGGCATCGGTTTTGGTGGATCGGTGACCAGTCGGTCAGAATGTGTTGATTATCTGAAACATGTCAAGCCAGAAGACCTGATTAAGTTTGGTTTTGAGACCGAGTTCATCGGTCGACTCCCAGTGATTTCGGTGTTTGAACACCTGAACGAAGAGGACCTTTACGCCATCTTAAAAAATCCGAATAACCCTGTCATACTCAGCAAAAAATTCGATTTCAATGCCTATGATATATCTATCAAGTTTGAAGACCAGGCTCTTCGCGCCCTTGCACACCTTGCCTCTACGGAACAGACCGGGGCCCGTGGTCTGGTGAGTGTCATCGAAAAGGTGTTGTTGAAGTTTGAGAAGAAACTCCCCTCTACGGACATCAAGAAGCTGCCGGTGACACAAGAGGTCATAAAGGACCCAGAAGGTATGCTCCAAGAAATCATATCCACGCCGAACGATCCTAAGTGGACACAGCTTTACGAAAAGCTGCTCCAAGAAGAAAAGGAATGGATCAAGCAATATATCAATAACAACCTGGCTATGGTGACTGAAAAATCTAAGTTCGCAATGACCCCCTCGCGAATAGATTTAATTGCCGATGCCTATACCATGAATACCTGCGACGTAAATGGTGTTATGGCAAAGATACAAACTTACTATGAACAGGTCAAAAAGGTAGAGGCCTATTTTCACAAAACCCATGACCTGAATATTGTCATGGACGAAGATGCCATAGATGTGATTATCCGGCAAATGATCTCTTCTCCAACAGCATTGGGAGATTTTTACAAACAACTGACCACCAAGTTTGAATACGGTTTCAGACTGATTCGCGACAGGGTAGGCCAAAACAACTTTGTGATCACCAAGGAGGCCCTGGAAAATCCTGAGGCGTTTTTCAATACATTAGTAAAGAAGATCTATGCTGAAAACCCCGAATCGTAATTCAATGTCGTCGGATAGTTGAGTCGTTGGACTGAAAACGATTGAAGCTCCCTGCAGTAGGCTGCGGGGAATGCGCTCGCTTTTGCGGTTCAACCACTCAACGACTTAACCGTGAATTGCATCCAGCTTACTTATCCAAAAAACATTTTTTCAAATACTATACTTGAGGTATGATGACCCGTGATCGGTATATCTAAGTTATATTGTGGTACGGTTGAACCTTCAGATGCCTTACGGTACGAACGACAGTCGCACAGGCTTCCATCCCACCTCTTGCAGTTCTCCGCAGACAAGCGGCCGGTGGTTGTGTGGAATGTCACCCGAAGGTGCAATCTGAAGTGTATCCACTGTTATGCCCACGCCAAAGACACCACCTCGTTTGAAAATGAACTGAGTACAGATGAAGGCAAGGCCCTGTTGGATGATCTTGCGCAGTTTGGTGTCCCGGTTATCCTGTTTTCTGGTGGTGAACCCTTGCTGCGCAGGGACTTGCCAGAGCTGGCCCGCTATGCTGTAGAACATGGCATGCGAGCCGTGATTTCCACAAACGGCACGTTGATCACACCTGAAAAGGCCAGACTCTTTAAGGAAATCGGGCTTTCTTATGTAGGAATAAGCCTCGACGGCATGGAGGAGGTAAATGACAGATTTAGGGGTATAAAAGGGGCCTTCCAGGCTGCCTTGAGCGGGATACGAAACTGCCAGGAAGCAGGCATCAAGGTTGGGCTCCGCTTTACAATTAACAAATTGAATGCCGCAGAAATCCCTGCCATCTTTGATCTCCTTGAAGATTTGGATGTGCCCCGGATCTGTTTTTACCACCTGGTTTATGCCGGACGCGGCTCAAAGCTTATTGAAGAGGACCTGAGCCATGAGGAGACCCGGGCCGTGGTAGACCTGATCATGGATCGCACCAAGGACCTTCACGACCGAGGCAAACCCAAAGAAGTACTGACCGTAGACAATCATGCAGACGGCCCTTATCTTTATCTTCGCCTCCGTAAAGAGGATCCAGAGAGAGCCAAGGAGGTGCTTGAACTCTTGAAGATGAATGAAGGCAACAACTCGGGTCGTGGGATCGGATGTGTTAGCTGGGACGGCTCGGTCCATGCCGATCAGTTCTGGCGGCATTACACCTTTGACAATGTGAGAGAGCGTCCGTTCAGTACAATCTGGACCGACACATCCAATACCCTTATGAAACAGCTTAAGGACAAGAAGAAGTATGTCAAAGGGCGGTGCGCCCAGTGTCGATGGCTTGATATTTGCGCCGGAAACTTCCGGGTCCGTGCTGAGGCCGTATCAGGGGACCTATGGGCCCCTGACCCTGCGTGTTATCTCACCGACGAGGAAATTGGCATACAGTAACAACCAATGACTGATATTTCATCTCATTCTAAATCTATTCTGCCTTTTGACTCCTGAGCCCTGAGATCTAATCAACCTAAGGAGTAACCCATGCTTTTTCCAGATTACAGGCCAAGGCGCTTGCGGCAAAACGAGAATTTCAGGCGTATGATACGCGAGACGAGGCTATCGGTTGATGATCTGATCCTGCCCCTGTTTTCCGTAGAGGGGAAGAGAATTAGGAATCCCATCCCCTCAATGCCCGGACATTATCAACTCTCTGTGGACAATATTGTGAAAGAGGCCCGGGCTGCCCGAGATCTCGGTATCCCGGCTGTGATGGTCTTTGGCATCCCGGACAAAAAAGACGCCATGGCTACGTCGGCCCATGCCAAGGACGGCATCGTGCAAAAGACAGTGCGTGCATTGAAAGACAAGGTCAAAGATCTGGTGGTCATTACCGATGTATGCCTGTGTGAGTATACTGATCATGGCCACTGCGGCGTGGTCCAGGATCGGGTCATAGACAATGATGCGACTCTTGAGCTTTTGGCGAAAACAGCCCTTTCCCACGCTCAGGCTGGTGCGGACATGGTGGCCCCCTCTGATATGATGGATGGTCGTGTAGCCGAAATACGCGACGCCCTGGATGAAAACGGCTTTGAGTCCACACCTATCATGTCCTATGCTGCCAAATACTGCTCTGCTTTTTATTATCCCTTCCGCCAGGCAGCTGAGTCAGCTCCAAAATTCGGGGATCGCCGTACCTACCAGATGGATCCTGCCAACAGCTTAGAAGCGATTCGTGAGGTGACCATGGATGTGGAGGAAGGTGCTGATATCATCATGGTGAAACCGGCACTCCCCTATCTGGACATTATCTGCCGGGTTCGAGAAGAAATCGATCTGCCGGTAGCCGCCTACAACGTAAGCGGCGAATTTGCCATGATCAAGGCAGCTGATAAGCTTGGATGGCTTGATGGCAGACAAGTTATGATGGAATCCTTGATTGCCATTAGGCGGGCTGGCGCAGACATGATCCTGACCTATTTTGCAAAAGAAGCGGCAAGGGAGTTGGCCAGCCGTTAGTCATTTGTCATTCGTCCCGCAACCCAAACCAGTGACTAATGCCTAGTGACCAAGGACCAACCAAGGAGCGTTTTCATTGAAAGATCACCCACATCCATCATCAAAGATCACCCACCAGGGAGGCAAGGACCGGGAATCGAGCCTCCGCCTTGTGGCCTGGGAGGTGACCCGCAACTGTAATCTTTCCTGTATCCATTGCCGTGCCGCAGCCACAAAGGGGCCGTACCTGGATGAACTGGACACAGATGCCAGCCTTGCCCTGCTCGACCAAATCAGCGAGGTTGGCAAACCTGTGGTCATCCTCACGGGCGGCGAACCCCTTCTGCGGGCAGATATCTTTGAAATTGCCCGACACGGTACGCAGAAGGGACTTCGAATGGTCATGGCCCCCAACGGCACACTTATCACTGAGACGATTGCTACAGAAATGGTTGAAGCCGGTATTCAGCGAATCAGTATCAGTTTAGACGGGGCCACAAGAGAAAGTCATGACCGGTTCCGTCAGGTGGACGGGGCTTTTAACGGAGCCATCCGTGGCATCGAATGGGCAAAACAGGCCGGCCTCGACTTCCAGATTAACACCACGATCACACGACAAAACCTTGAAGAGCTGCCAAAGATCCAGGAACTTGCCGTGAACTTGGGTGCTGTGGCTCATCATATCTTTCTGCTGGTCCCCACAGGGCGGGGAAAATACATCGTGGATCAGGAGATTTCAGCGCAGCAGTATGAACAGGCCCTGAACTGGTTCTATGACCAGCGGGACAAGGCACCGTTGCAGTTAAAGGCCACCTGTGCGCCCCACTATTACAGGATTTTGAGGGAGCGGGCCCGTGAGGAAGGAAAGACCGTTACGTTCAAGACCCATGGGCTGGATGCAGTGACCCGCGGCTGTCTGGGCGGCATAGGCTTCTGTTTTATATCCCATACCGGCATCGTGCAGCCGTGTGGCTTTCTGGACCTCAACTGCGGCAACGTAAAGAAGACACCCTTCAAGGTTATCTGGAATGAATCAGAAGTATTCAAAGCGCTTAGAAATTACAATAACCTGAAAGGCAAGTGTGGCAAATGCGAGTATCGGAAGGTCTGCGGGGGGTGTCGCGCCCGGGCTTATGAGGCGACAGGCGACTATCTGGCCGAAGAACCTCTCTGTGCATATCAACCACAGGCATCGACTAGCAAGATATTGTCTTAGACCTGTAGCAAGGACAGTTCTTTGTACCGAATCGCTGATTTCCAGAAAGTGAAATAAGATGTTTAATAACCAACGGACATGACCTTACCATTCGTATAAAGGAGAATCACTATGCGTATCAGGTCCTTCATGATTAAAGATCCTATTACCATTTCAGATCGTACCTCGATCCATGAAGCCATTGCGTTGATGAAAGACAACTCAATCCGCCATCTTCCTGTGGTAGACCGATCCAAAACGCTCATAGGATGGGTCACCTTGGCAGACCTGAAGCAAGGCCTTCTCCCCTCCATGATCACCGGCGTATCTCTGGCAGATCTTATGATAAAAAATCCCATCACCATACACCCCGATGCGGATATTGAGACCGCTGCCCGAATTATCTATCAAAGAAAAATCGGCGGGCTCCCTGTGGTGGAAGACAACAAACTCGTGGGGATCATTACAGTGACTGACATACTGGGGGCCTTCATCAATATTATGGGTATTCTAACTAACAGCCCTCGGCTTGATGTAAATGTGGGTAGTAAACCAGGGGGCTTTGAAAAGGTCTCCCGTATTATCAATGATCATGGAGGGGATATCATCAGTGTAGGGTTTGCTGCCCACAGAACCGATAAAAAGATCTACTACTTTCGCCTTAAACATTGCCCCATAGAACCAATTATCAAGGCCCTTCAGGATCACAAATATGAGGTGATTTCATCTGCAGAATAGAACGGCCTGCACGTCTTCCTCACGCCCCCTGAACGGACCAAGGTGTTTCATCTTCAAGCTCGCCACAGCGGCCGCAAACCTACCTGCTCTCTCGGGGGCGGTGCCTTTTAATCTCTGATACAGATATCCAGCCATATAGGTATCACCGCTCCCTGTTGGATACCC
This sequence comes from Deltaproteobacteria bacterium, assembly GCA_003647275.1. Classification (GTDB taxonomy): domain Bacteria; phylum Desulfobacterota; class Desulfobacteria; order Desulfobacterales. Next base: position 78,544 of record QMMN01000004.1, on the reverse strand, counting down.
CGTCTTTCTTAGAGGACAGCACCCAACCCTGTGCAAGGTCTGCTCAGCATAGATAAGTGCCCCCCTGCTTCCCATGGTTATGATGACTTCTTTGGGGCCAAGGGAGGCAAGCACTTCTGCCGCCCTGTCTACAACCTTTTGTCCGGAAAGAATCAAGGACTCCTTTTCATCTGTCTTTAAAATATCCACACAGGCAAGTCCTTTTTGCTTTTCCGGCCAATCCTCCTCACTGACCACGCCCACACGCGCCGGTCTTACCATCCCCTGGACATCCAGTGACACGATCCTTGCCTTGGCAGTTAGTTGCTTCAGGATTTGTAGAGGAATATCCTGGCGGGTCAAAGGACCGAGATGGAATGCGGTCGCTGAAATTCGCGCCACGTCCTCTGGTAAAAACGGAGTTGCGATCGACTCGATCCGCTGGATCCTGGCGTCCAGATCCTCTCCATCGTATGTGTTCTCAAAGACCGATGTGGCCTCGCTTTTTTTACAAAAGATCGCAATTGTCTCTGCTCTTAGATCACGAAGTAGAGGAATCTTGTCCTCTTTCGCCACCCCGGTCACAACGGCCACCCTCAGGCCAAGTCTTTTCAAGGCGATCGACGTATAATATGCAGTCCCGCCGTGGGTGGCTTTTGTTGTCCGCCCTACCCTTATGATGTCTCTTGTGATGTGACCGATAACGCAGACGTCAAAACCAGATGGGGAAACTGATGTTCTTTCAGCCGAAAAGGTATGATTCATGAACGAATGCCCCTTCACCCCATATCCGGCATGACTATGTCCAGGATGCCCAGGGTAATGATTCTAAAATGAATATGATTAGAGCCTGTTTCAAAACTTCAGTTGCGTTTCATAATTAGCTGAAATCACTACACTCTAGAAGAGAATAGGGAAGTTATGAAACAGGCTCTAGGCAATAAGCTTGAGATAAATGGGAAAAATACTGGAAAGAAAAACGTGGAACCGAGATCTATTTCTGGAGCTTACCCGTTTGAAGTCATAACAGCTATTTTTAAGAATTCATCGTCAATCTTGAAAACAACCTCCTGGGCGCCTGGAGCTTTGCGGAGTTCTGAGCAGTCTTGCAACCTCTCTGCCGCTGGAACGTCAAGGGCAACACTGCTATCAAGGGCTAAGCTGGTTACAAGATTTCCAGCAATTACATTGGCAGCCTCTTTAAATACATCAATGAGATCGGTCTCTGCAATCGGTTGGTCTATACCCAAAAGATTCTTTGCCATATCCACGACCAATTGTTCAGAGCCATAAAGCATGAACACCTCTGAACCGTTTTTTAGGGCAACCCTCGCCTTGAAACACGATTCAGGGAAGGAAAGTACTGGCTCATCTTTTGAAATGGCCTCTGGAAACATAAAATACATGTCCTCGAATACATGAAGAACAACCTTCTTTACGGCCCTTTGGATGTCTTCTCTTTTCATCTTCCTCTCCACTCGATCACTTTTTCTGATACACGTCTTAGCTTGATATCTCCAAAGCGATCATCATTGCCCCGGCCGAGCGAAGACCCGCTCTTTTTTGCCATACCCCCTCCACATCCTGATGGCTCAACAAGGCAAACCTATGGAACAACGCTCCGGGAGTATTAAAGATAATCCTCTATCTGACGATTACTGTCCCTGCGAGACGTTGAACCGACTGTCAGAAATCACACCCCTCCTCGACTTCCCTCTTTTCCATTGACTGCTCATCCACGCCCAGCACATTCATCAAGGCCTTCCTGATCTCCTCCGGTCTGAACGGCTTCTGGATGCAGGCCTTGGCACCTAAACCAAAAACCTCCTCGATCCGCTCTTCTCGACCCTCTGTAGTCACAATCACCACTGGCGTTGTCGACACAATTGCCTGGTCCTGCAAGGCCTTCAAAAATGCAATACCATCCATCTCTGGCATGTGAATATCGGTAAGGATCACGTCCACCCACTCCTTATCAAGGACAGCCAATGCCTCCCGGCCGTTACTCCCTTCAAAAAACTGTCCAACATCAAAGCCAGACATTTCAATGGTCTTCTTGATGATGTTTCGCATGGACGAAGAATCATCAACAATCAAAACGTTAAATGCCATAGGACACCTCGCTAACTTAGTTTCAAAATATCCTGGACCTTACTGTACTGGTCGTAAAAATCGACCACGATCTCTTGCAGGTCTTTTGCCTTCAGTCCGTAGTGTTTCAAGACCTCCTGTTTTCCTCTGTAAGAAAGTCCGTCACGTCCCACCCCAATCCCCATGGAAAGGGTTATAATGTTAGCAAGGTAAATAATGGGTGTGATCGGGTCATCATCCAAAACTTCTTCAGGACTATGATGCAGCCGTATCGCTTGAACAATATCTCCCGGAAAATTCCACGATTCACCTGTCTTCGCCCCAACTTCTGCATGATTGATACCAAGCATCTTGCTTTCGGCCTCGAGAAAAGAAAGCTCCCCTTCGTTCACCAGCGCGATAATCTGTTCAAAGTATCTATCAACAAAGCTGTTGAGCACCACTTTGCCGATGTCGTGCAAAAGGGCTGCCGTAAACAAAGACGGGTGTTCGGAAGCACCAACACGATCAGAGATAATTTTAGAGATGATCCCTGTTGCAACCGCGTGCTTCCAAAGTTCCCCCTTGGCCAGATCATACCCTTTATTTTCCTGTTGAAAGAGTCTTACGGTTGTGCTTGCCAAAATGATACTCTTCAACTCGGCATTACCCAGCAAGACCAGTCCCTCCCGCAGCGAATGTACCTTTCTTCTGAGCCCGTAATAGGCCGAATTGCACAATTTCAATACATTCGCTGTAACAGCCTGATCATACTGGATAACCGAAATGACCTGATCTACAGATGCCCTTGGATCATCCAGTATCTGCAGGGCCCTGCTGGCCACATCCGGAAAGGGTGGAAGCTTGTTGATTGACTTTATGATGACATCAACATCTATCATAGTATCTTATTACCCTGGCCAGAAATCTTGAGAGTTACTTCCCCTGTGGCAATGCTCAGCCGCATGGTTCTATTGACCGAGCCTCCAATATCTTCGGCATCAATAAGCACATTATTGCGCCAAAAGATCTTTCTCAAAGCAGCATAATTGCGTTTTCCGATATTGAAGACACCAGACGAGTCCATGACCTGGGACCCACCGGCAACCTTCACAATCATCCGCCCCTTCACCGCCCCAAGCTTATAACAGGACTTAAACAGGATCGGTATGCCTGTGTCAGCAAACATCCAGGGGTTGTTTCTTGCCTTGTTGGAATCCAGTTGTGATTCAGGCAGCATATAATGAAGCATGCCCCCTACCTTGACCACAGGATCATACACAGTGAGGCCAATACATGAGCCCAACGAATGGGTAACCAGCGTGACACTAGGGTCATCACTCACCTTCATATCCGCTACACCAACAATAACGTCCACCCTTCTGATTCCTTTACTATTTGGTAAACTCGCTGGCCACAAATATATAGCCGAGCTCCAGAAAATAACTAACCGGAGTTGGTTTTCGATTCATTAGGCACCCGTTATCCCTCAGGCTGTTCCCGCTGGCTCAAGATGTTCCAGAATATCCGTCTCTGACTCCTCCGAGATCTTTTTGCTCATGGTCTGGTTCTTGATCAGCTCAATCATATAGGTAATTTTTGAAATGATTAATCCCCGTATAAGAAATCCAACAGCAAATGCTTGAGCGTCATTCAAGGCCTTAAACTGAAAAGCGTCAAAGATCTCCTTGATGACAGGGGCGACCTGCTTGTAAATTTCCTTCTGGGTAACCGTAAGTTCACCATCCTTCTTGGCACCCCAAACTGCTGGAACAATATAGGTGATTGGTTCGGTCAACAGCTTTGTCTTGTACAAGGTGAAAATACGGTTTGCTGTCCTGTCTATGAGAGGCCCGATGACCTTAATGATACCGATCTCCATCACATCCTGTGGCCTTTCTTTTTTCACACCCTTTGAAAAGAACCTATCTAATATTTTCATCACAAACTGATCCCTTCACAATTGCAAAGTTCATACACAAAGAGCACGGCTGGGCCCCTTTTTCCAGTTGTCATTGGACGTCTTTAAAATTCTAATCATCCATGGGTATCACCTCATCACAGGCTGTTGCCCAAATCACGACAAGTGAAGCTCCACAGCCACTTTCTCACTCTTGCCCTCTTTTGACGAAGCCGTAAGCCCCTTTTGGATGGCGCCTTTACGGCTTAAAAATCGGCATAGGATGAAATATATACACCAGGCTGCAATGATCTCGCCTGATACATCAATACATAACATACAAAATTTGTTCAAAAGCGTCAATCACTTGCTGAAATCGTGCGTCGAAAAAGAATGGTTAAAAAGGCAGAGCGAGAAGGGCGTCAAAGAATAGACATTTTTTCATTGTAGAGAATCGTGCCATGGTAAATGGCTGACAATCTTGATTAAAAGCTATTTCAAAACCCTTTGACGACTCATTTTGGCCATTTTTGCAAAAAGTTCTTAGAAAATTGTAACTGTTTGAGGGCGGTCAGCCCGAGTTAGCGCATGGGTTGCGGCTGACGCCTTGGACAGAGGCACTACGTGCTACAATTTTAGCGAAGCAAGCTTAGAACTTCTCAAAATGGTCAAACAAGCGAGAGAAAGATTTTGAAACCGCTTCTAGGGGGAATTCGAAGAGAAGCTATGGCGATGGAAGACCAAACAATGCTTCATTGTAGGATGCCGTTTCATCACCGAAAAGCCCTCATGGTAACTCACCTTGTTCAAGATGGCCTTTATACCTGTCAGGTGATCGTTGCCGACCTTCACCTTAACGTCCTTGAATGTGTAACGATTTTACAACAAGCAAGCGACAAGAGAACTGGTCGTTCGCGAATTTCTCAAGGCCTAAACACTCGACACAACCCCTTCTAAATATTGGACATCCAACCAGGCTTATTTCCACCTGGTACTTTTCTCCCACATAGGTTACTTATGAAAGCATAATATTGTGTGTAAAAAAGTAGGCCATTCAGCTATTTGGGCAACAACCTATCTAAAATCCGACTGCTACCCTGAGATTATACTCATTGACCGTTTCCTCATAGGTACTGCCTGCTGCCGTTTCCTGCACAACTCTTCGGTATTCGCCCATAAGCGTAACATTTTGGAGGAGTTCGTAATTAGCGCCAAAGGCGAAGATATAATCGAAGTCTCCATCTTGATCACTGTCATGGTCCACATCGAACTTTTCAAAGCGCACGGAGAGTTCCAACGGATCGACAACGTGATAGGCAAGACCAACGACCCATGCTTTTTCTTTATAAGTTTTGTCGTCAGTCAAATGTTTTTCGCGGCTGGTGGCAACAAAATACTCACCATCCAAAATAACGTCGAACATGAGGAGTTCCGCAGACGCGTTAAATGTTTCATTTCGATCTCCATCACCCGGCTCTGAGTCGAAGGCTACGCCAAGGGTCAGCGCCTCAATCGGTTTTAGGGACAGGCTGGCGATATATGAACTCACATCATCGGTTGGTGCATAGGCTGTGTTACTTCTCGCCCAACCTGTTCCGGCCCCGTTCAAAGCATTAATGAGTTTTTCCCCCTTATACGCAGTGAAAGCCACATCCAGGTCATAAAAATCCGCCGGGGCAAAGCCGACAGTAGCACCCGTTGTAGCAACTTCATAGGCAGCCTTGGTGACTGGGTCGCTTACGGTATGGGTAAAAAAATTACCAAAGGGCTGGCCACGCTTGCCAAGCACAGCATAAAATGGACACTTTTCCGGATTATAGATCGTGATGGTGGCCTCGTCGATGAACGGGTTGTCCGGGTCGCTTCCGTCATTGTTATTGGCAGCATTGGTACTCTTATCCACATCCTCGGCCTTAAAGATGATATTGGCTGTGGTCGACTCATTCACCTGGGCCTGGATGCCAAGTTCGATCGTCGAGGCATAAAGGTCAGAGGTGCCATCACTGCCCTTGTCCGTTCGGTCGCGGTGATCTAGATATTGATAATCCACCTCCACGGCCCCGCTGATGGTGATGTTGTCCTGGATACCCGCTAAGGGGCCGCCCTCATCCTTCAATTCTTGTGTGATTTCTTCCTTTATTTCTGCCTTGATGGCTTCCTTGTCTAAGGCTGGTGGGGCGGCAGCCTCTACCTCTTGTCGTAGGGCATCGCCCTCTTCCTGGGTGATAACGCCTTTTTTTTCAAGAAGCTTTAACAACAATGCGGTTTCTGGACTCAAGGCATATGCGTTTATTGCAATAAAAAATAACCCCCAAAAAAACGTGACCCCCAAAAAAATCCAACCATGTTTCTTCATGCTTTTTCCCTCCAAAATTCTTTAATTTTTTAAAATGCAAAGTGCAGGGAGATTTCTATCCCCATCCCTTTCCAGAAAAAAGCCACAAACACTGACCTGTTCAAAGTCATATGCCTTCGTGGCCTGGTTTTTCCCAAAATTATGTCTAGTTGCGGAAACTTCGATTCCCAGTCGCATAACATAGCTCTAAGGTCGCTACTAAGGAAAAATAAAAAAGGAAATTAACGTTTAGGCTCAGCTTTATTATGTTATTGATATACACTTACAATAACCAGGGCCTCTTGTCAAGAAAAAAAATTGTTGTTCATCCGGCGTTTGTTGAAGTTTTTTTCTTGACAATCCAATTAGCGAATGATATCGTAAATGTAATTCAATTAAATAAATAATATGCATCGCACCAATCATTCCAAGACAGGATACATAAATTTGCTTTGGACATGACATCATTATTCTTTGGGTGGAAGATCTAAGACAAGGAGGAACCATGAAACAAAGCGGCGTTGTTTATGATTTGTTCGATCACCAGAAGGATCATCAGATTGATGCAGCCATGACGCCCGGAATGCCGCTGGCAATGGCGTGTGCGGGGGAAAGAGTGCGCATCGTAATGCTTGCAGGCGGCAGGGGAATGCACCAACGCCTGGCCAGCATGGGCTTGAACGTCGGATCAGAGATTGAGGTCATAAAAAAAGGAATTCCAGGACCTTTTTTGGTCTCCGCAGGTGACACGCGTCTGGCTGTCGGGGCCGGGATCGCTCATAAGATCATGGTGTCACCGATAGCCCAAGGAACTCAATAAACCCAAAGGAGGGAAAGGAAGACAGAATGACCCTGGATGAAATGAAGCCCGGTAATGAGTGCCGCATTGTGAAGGTAAATATGGGGGGCGTTGTTGGACAGCGTTTGCTCGATATGGGGTTTATGCCCGGCACGACCATCAGTGTCATACGTAATGCGCCTCTAATGGATCCGATTGACGTCAAGGTGAAGGGGTACATGCTGGCACTACGACGCTCAGAGGCTAAGGGCGTGGAGGTAACGTCATTATGACGGGGTCCTCAAGCGAAATAATTGTTGCCCTGGCAGGCCAGCCCAACTCAGGAAAATCGACTATTTTTAACGCCCTTACAGGTGCCCGCCAACACGTGGCCAACTATCCCGGTATTACAGTAGAAAAAAAGATGGGGACCTACCGTTTTGATGGGCGCAAAACGGTCGTCGTTGATCTCCCGGGCACCTACAGCCTTACCTCTTACACCCAGGAAGAGCGTGTTTCGAGGGACTTTCTCATCCATGAGAAGCCCGCCGCTGTTGTTGACGTTGTGGACGCCTCCAACTTAGAGCGAAACCTGTATTTAGTGTTTCAGTTGGCTGAAATGGGTATTCCCATGGTCGTTGGCCTGAACATGATGGATGTAGCACGGCAACGAGGGCTAAGAATCGATATAGAGCAGCTTAGCCTGGAACTGGACATGCCCGTGGTTCCCACTATCGGGAATAAAGGGGTCGGGATAAAAGAGCTCCGTGAAGCTATAAACCAAATCTCAAAAGATGGGGACTCTACTTCCGCCACAAAGAGGGCAGACCTTCGGCAGCGGTTTTTGCGTCTCGACTATGGGGCAGCACTTGAACCTGTATTGGGCAGGCTGGAAAAACGTCTTTCAGAAGATGTGACCTTGGCCACGCGTTATCCTCTGCGATGGCTGGCCTTGAAGCTCATGGAAAACGACAGCGAGGTCCAGAGGCTGGTTCGTGAACATGCCACAAATAAGGAAAATATCCTGAGCAGTGTTGCCAGGGAACGGGAAGTGTTTCAAGCCGAACACGGGGAGGCCTCTGAACAAGCCATTGCAATCAGGCGTTATCAGGTTGCAGGAGAGATCGTAGAGCACTGTGTAAAACGGGGAAAAGAGGAGCACAGGACCCTGACCGACAGGATTGATCAGGTTGTTTGTCACAGGGTCGCTGGCCCAATCTTTCTGGGGGGAGTTCTCTTTTTGCTCTACTACCTTACCATGAAGATCGGAGGCGAACACATTGCTCCCTGGGCCTGGAAATACTGGACCATGCTCAGGGATGTTATTGCCGGCATTCTTCCTGCAGAGGGACTTATCCGCTCCCTCCTCTTGAGCGGCATTGTTGATGGTGTTTTTGCCATAATGAATTACTTGCCGATCTTCCTCATACTCTTTCTATTAATAGCCATCCTCGAAGATAGTGGCTACATGGCTAGGGTCGCCTTTATCATGGATCGTGCTTTAAGGGCCTTTGGTCTGCACGGGCAATCGACCCTCCCGATGATCCTTGGCGGGGTTGTGGTAGGTGGATGCGCCATACCCGGTGTGATGGCCACCCGTGCCATGAAGGACCAGAAGGCTCGAATGACAACCATTATGATTGTCCCCTTGATGAACTGCATGGCCAAGGTGCCGCTATATGTTCTTTTAGTCAGCATCTTTTTTAAAGAGCACCAGGCGATTATGCTGTGGTTCATGTCTTTGATCACCTTAGGTGTGGCCCTTATCGTAGCCAGCGTATTGAGTCGGACGGTACTCAAGCGGCAGGAAAGTGAACCTTTTATTCTTGAGATGCCCCCCTATCACCTACCCACCATCACGGGGGTCATCCGGAGGGCCGTTGAGCGGACCTGGCTTTTTGTAAAGAAGGTCATAACCATCATTGTTGCTGTGGCTATAGTCGTCTGGATCTTTATAACCTTTCCGGGCCTTAGCAAAGAGAGAACCGCATACTATGATGCCCAGGCTGAAGAAGCCACAAACGCCTTCATGAAAAAACTTGGCAAGAACAACCCCTACGCCAAACTCCTGGCCGGGACCGGACTAAAGGAATTTGGACAATACTGGGATCGTTACAAAAAGAAGAAAATGGGCGCCAGAAGCAAGGAGGAAAAAGATGCCCTGAATGAGAAGTTTAGCAGAGAACACCCGGAATTTTTCAAGATCGTAAACAAGGGAAAAGGTCTGGACGGAAAAAAGGACAAATATGCGAAGAAGGTCTATACTGCTTATAAGCGTCTGGATAAGACCCTGAAAAGACTCGACACGGCCCGGCGCAAGGAAACAGTACATGTGAGCTTTGCGGGCCGGTTTGGCCGTTTCCTTGAGCCGGTCAGCCAGTGGGCCGGATTCGACTGGAAGATCAACATCGCTTTGGCCAGCTCTTTTGCGGCCAAGGAGAACTTGGTTGCTACCCTTGGCACTATTTACAGCGTCGGAGAGGAGTCCGGGGATACGCTTGCTGTCACCATGGCAAAGGACACGGCCCAAAGCTGGACTCCCGTGCACGCTCTGGCTTTAATGTTGTTTGTGGCCTTGTTTCCCCCCTGCATTGCTACCCTGATCATGGTCAGGGTCGAAACAGGAAGTACAAAGTGGATGCTCTTTGCGGCCACATATCCCATCATTCTGGGATTCATCATAGCGGTCATCGTCTTCCAGGGGGGACAGCTCCTGGGCCTTACTGCGCTACAGGTTATGACCTTGTTCTCCCTATTCGTGTTCACGATTTTGGCCGCTACTTACTTTGTAGGAGAAAGAGCTGCCCTTAAAAAACAGAAAACATTTCAACCACTCGACCACGCAACGACTTAACCACTAGAAGGGAGGTGTAACTGTGAGAAGAATCGTAGCAGTTTTATTAACTTGTCTATTATTGGCTGTTCTTTTTATCCCTCAGGCCCTTGCACACACCCCGCTCTGCTCGTGCTCGGATGAAGGGGACGGAACCATTCTCTGCGAGGGCGGATTTTCTGACGGGGCGTCGGGCGAAGGTGTGAAGATGCAGGTGGTCGATGCCAACGGAAAGGTCATCATTGAAGGGAAGATGAATGAGGATAGCGAATTCCAATTCAAGAAGCCGGAAGGCGAATACACGGTCATCTTTGATGCCGGTCCCGGCCACACTGTAAAGGTGCCAAGCTCGGAAATTACAGAATAGGACTTTTGTGTTTACTTATCTCTCACAGAGCCCACAGAGCCACAGAGTTTTTGATCAGAATTCCTGAGGGGGAATTCTGATCAAACTGCAATCCCGCTGTTGCAGGAAATTCTTAGGAGACAACGTTTGCATGCTTATTTATGCCCCGCAGGGGCTGATTGTTTGGCCTGATTTTTCCCTCTCAAAAAATCAGGCCAAGAAACATTATCTCTGTGATCTCTGTGTGCTCGAGCGACCAGCGGGAGCGGGCGAGAGAATTCAGTTTTAAGATGCGAAAAATAAAAGGAGGATGAAGATGAAGAAAATAGTATTGTTGGTGTCCTTACTTGTGGCTTTTGCGCTGAGTGCCCCTGCCTATGCCCATTTTCAGATGATTTACAGTCCGGACAGTTGCCCGAAATCGAGGAAACTGAATCTTAAACTGGTCTTCACCCATCCCTTTGAGGCCGGTCACACCATGGATATCGGAAAAGATGAAAAAGGTAAGATCCTCCCGCCCATAGCCTTTGGTGAAATGCACAAGGGAAAGAAAAAAGACCTTCTCAAAAAGCTCAAATCTATCACCTTCACCAGTCTTAGCAATTCAGGCAAGGCCTATGAGGCCAAGGTAAAACTCAAGGGGATGGGCGACCACATCTTTTATTTTGTGCCTGCTCCCTATTACGAGGGCTCAGAAGACATCTACATCCAACATTGCACAAAGGTCATATTCAATGTGGCTGGTGCGCCGACTGATTGGGATACGCCGGTGGGCGACCCCCTGCCAGTGGAAATTGTTCCCCTCGACAAGCCTTATGCTCTATGGACCGGAAACGTCTTCCGTGGCGTTGTCACCTGCAAAGGCGAGCCGGTTCCTGATGCCGAGATCGAAGTGGAGTACTTGAACCACGATGTTGAAGGAAATGCCTTTGTCAAAGAGGCGAAGGTAAAGGCACCCCATGATGCTCTAGTTACCCAGACCATCAAGGCTGACAAAAACGGTGTGTTTGCCTACGCCATTCCTAAAGCCGGCTGGTGGGGTTTTGCAGCCCTTGGCGCCGGCGGAGACCTGAAGCACAATGGCAAGGAACTCTCCCAGGATGCAGTCATCTGGGTTGAAGCCCTTGATATGAAATAGCAAAGTTCCTCCTATTATAGGTCCGGCTAACCCGCTTGACCGGAAAACTTCACGGGGCTCTCCTCCATGCATGTGGGGGAGGGCCTTTTTTTCCTGAGGATCATCTGTCTTATCTGGATGTCGCTCTATTACCGGCCCTCCCATATGCTATTTTTTTCTAAGTCCCTCCTTGAATCCAACAGAAGGTTCCTTTGGCCGAGATAATTTGCGCTTCTTGAAGTTTTCAAGGGTTTCGCGCACCGTTCCTGCAGCCCCTAAATAGACTTGAATCAGGGTGTCCTGAAGGGTAACAAAGGCATTGTGCCCGACATTGCCCGTCAATACAGCTTTAACCTCTTTGCCGACCAAAAACTTGACAGCATCAACACAGGCAGCATCTTTGGCTGAGGCCCCTGGATTTTCAAAGGCCTTAAACTCTCCTGTTTCGGTGTTCACAATGACAAAAAATGGGCTTCGGGAAAACCGCGATTCAATCTCAGAGTCCATGGACCTTCCTTTCGATGTGATTGCAACCTTCATATTAGCCTTGTTTCATGAAGCTTTGAGACGCCTGCAGAAATGAATTTCATTTACAATAGAAACACCTTGTTGTCAAATGGATGCATACCTTTTTCCAAGGCGGCTGTCCATAGGTCTTCTTTGTAGTCGCGCGGCCTTCAGATTTTGTTTGTTGACACAAGGCCCATAAATTGTTATAGAAAAAGGCAAACCTAAATTAAGGAAATTCTTTGAAGAGCGAAATAGAGATATTCAGGGAATTTATTCGGAAAAAGGGCCTCCGAAATACACCTGAGCGTGAGACCATCATCGAGGAGATCTTTGCCAGCCACGATCACTTTGATGTGGATGAACTCTATTTGCGCCTGAAAAGCAAGAAAAAAAAGATTTCCAAACCCTCCATTTACCGCCTCATTCCATATCTATTGGAATCCGGCCTAATTCAAGAGGCCTATTTTGAAGATGGCCACTTACACTACGAGCATATCTATGGGCATGAACACCACTGCCACCTTCGATGTTTAAACTGTGGAAAGATTATTGAGTTTGAAGAGAAATATCTAAAGAAAGTAGAAAACAGGCTGGCTGAAAAATATGACTTTTTGGTCAAGGGCCATAAATTTGAAGTGTTGGGTTACTGTCCCAAGTGTAAGGCGCACATCTGATTCTTTTTCTTGGCCAGAAAATGATGAGGCACAATCCCTCCTAAAAGTGCTCTTTTCATCTCAATCCGCCGCCGGACCAGCTACCTTAGGAAGATATTTGGTTGTTGTCTTTGATCTAAAGCCCAAAGGGCTTGATCGAGCCATCACGGGATATGAGCCAGAAAGAAATTCGATATTACAAGAAAACATAAGGACAGGCTGTTATTAAACAATTCCCTTGACAAAGCTAAGGGCAAACTGTAAAATGTAATGCAAAATAGAAACAAAAGGAGAATTGAAAATGCCAGTATCAGTTTTGACCAAGAAATGGCAAACTACTATTCCAAAAGATATAAGGAGTCTTTTAGGACTTAAACCCAGTGACAAAATCCTTTACCTCATTGAAGGTAAAAGGGTGATTTTAAAACCCCTTAAAGGGAATATTCTTGATCTTAGGGGCAGCGTAACGGCAAAAGAGAAGCCTGTTGATTTCAAAAAGCTCAGAGCCGATACCAAGAAAAAGGTTGCCCGAAAAGGTATAGAAGAACTTTACTCTTACGATAAGGACTATGACAGGATTGACTGGCTTGTTAGATTGGAACCATAGAAAGGGTTTGAATTTAACCGGCGAAACAATCAAGATCAAGACTTTTGTTCATCCTTCACCCAACCCTGCCTGTATCTTTCCATCGTCTCCAAGCAACTTGTAAGGTCATCTTCAAGCCCTTTGAAGCAATCGTTCTTCCTAAATGCAATCTTGCCAGATGGAATGTCTCCGGAGGCGGCGGACCGCAGCAGGATACGCATTCTGTGGATAGGCGCGATGATCCTGTGTGAGTAGACAAGGCCCCATATGATCAAGACAAGGGATGAAAATCCGACCAGGATGGCCCATTGCAGCAAAACAGTCACGTTATGCTGGTAGGCGATTTTCCCGTCATTGAAAACAAAAAGATAAAGATAAGACATCCCAAACCCTACCACGACGGCCACACAAAGCTGCAACAGAATCATGACAATCACATACCCGAACTGGAAAGGCTTGTCTAGGATGTACTTCCTGCGCACTATTTTTTCTTTTTCCATTTGCTTTACTCCCTTTCAACTCATGGTCCTGTGATCCTGATATCATCTTCTGTTCCCTCTATGCCATCAGGCCCAAGGCTTATGAGTGTGTATTTTTTCTGATCTTTGGTAGCCCTGTAAACAAGCTCATATCCCCAATGGTCCTGGGTCAAGGGTTTAAGGTCATTCTCCTTGAATTTTTCCCCCATCCATCTTTCAAAATGTTCAGTCCTGGGATAGCGGCCCCGGCGTATGAATTCATAATCCAGCATAGTACTTATACTTCGCATATCCCCGGCAGTAGCAATCTGTTGTGCGACTGTTTCAGTATCGTTGAAGAACTTTATGATTTCGTCGGAATTGCCTGCAATAATTCCCAGAGTGATGCCCGCCGCCAAAAGTTTGATGATCAAAGTGTGCATATCAAAGACATCGGGAGCATTCCCGAATTCTTCCTGACCTCAGCCATTCCTGTTAATCCTGTAAATCCTGTCGAATTAGGCACTTTCCTGCGCTGCCTCTTTGGTCCGGGAGCGCTTCTTAAGGCGCTGATAGGTCACCAATATTAAGGCAGCGAGAACGACGCCGGACCCCACCGGGACCCACAGCTTTTCAAGCATACTCTTTTTCTTCACCCATGTCCTTATTCCCGAGCGAATAACATTGCCTTTATCATCAATATGAGACCAGGTATGATCCGAGTTTCTCTTAAAAAGCATATAGTCCTCAAATTTTTCTTTGGTGATCCAGTCCAGAACCTTAAAAGAAACCCGAGCCTTCCCGTCTTGTTGTTCCACGTTTAAAAACTCTGCCACGCCAAACCTGTTAGCACTCTTTTCATATTTGTCTTTGTACTTTTTTTGAAACACGTACGCTTCAATATAGTAGGCCAGATCGTCCACGGTTACGGTGCTCTTTTTCAACACCGCCCGTACCCTCCCCTTGGTGCTGTGGGCACTGACACTACCTTGCAATCCCAAAAGCAAGCAAAGAAAAACAACAGCGACCGTCCATCTGTTCATGGTTTATCCTCCTTAGAGCATGTTTGAAAAATGCAGATCAACCTGCTCTACTGTACATTGTGAGCACCCCCGCAATAAGGGCCCATGCCACAAACCCCACTATACTGCCCAGCACAATGATAAGGGCAGGCTCTATCATTGCATTCATTCTCTTGACATGGGTCTGAAGCATCTTTTCATGGATCCCTCCGGCAAGCTCCAACGTGGTGTCCATATTGCCGGTCTCCTCGCCAACAGCAACCATATCAGCAACCATTGGAGGGAATATGTGGCTTGCGCTTCTAAGGGGTGAAGAGAGGTTCTCGCCTCTCGTGATCCGCCTTTCCATGGTCGTTATCACCTCTTTTGCCGCTTCATTGCCTACAGCATCGCGCACGATCCTCAGGCACTCCGTCAGGCTCACCCCGCTTTTGGTGAGCGTGGAAAGGTTCGCAGAAAATTGCACAACCATCCCATGGAGAAAAATCGGCCCCACAACCGGAAGCCTTATCTTAATGCGATCTGTCCAGTACCTGAGAGGGGCGACGTATTTATAAGAAATGACTGATATTGCAACAAAGCCTGCCACACCACCCAGCACTTCCTTTCCGTACATTTTAGACCAATCCGCAAAATCGATAAGAAACTGTGTATTCCAGGGAAGCTCTGCCCCCATCGATTTGATGATCGGCACAAACTTAGGGATCACAAATCCTACCAAAAAACCTATCACGCCAATACTCATCACAACTACAACCGTTGGATAGATAAAGCTGGTAATGACCTGGGTGCGAAAGGTTGCCCGATCTTCAAGGTAGGTGGCAATCCTGTCCAGGATAACATCGAGCATTCCGCTTGCTTCTCCTGCCTGAACCATGCCAACTACAAGTGTGCTGAAAATGCGGGGGTGCCTCTTTAAGGCATCCCTGAAGGATGACCCTCCTTCAATGTCACGCCGAAGCCTCCCTATTACCTTGCGCATCTTCCTCTTTTTGGCCTGCCTTTCGAGAACAAGCAGCCCATTGGACAGGGTAACACCGGCTATGATGAGGGTGGCAAGCTGGCGGAAGAATAAAACAATATCGTTGCTGCGTATAAAACTCAGATAATCAAGGGGAGAGAACTCAAAAGCAGGCGCGCCAGGTCTGGGCCTGGCTGCAACCTCCTCCACCGAGGTTACCAGTTTCCCCTGGGCCCTCAGGGATGCAGCCGCTGCAGCCAGACTGGGGAATTCAGTAGTTTCTTCAACTTCGCTTCCGCTTCTGTCAATCGTTGTATACTGAAATAATGGCACAGTTTAATACCCCGTACTGGCGATTAGGAAGGCCTTATCTGCTCGGTCAAATATCATCACCAAAAATGTTGAATGGTCAAATGGTTGACTAGTCGAGTAGTTGACTAGTTGAATGTTCAATCATTAAACCAAGTTACGAATGACCAATGACCAATGACCAGTGACAACTACTCCAGCACAGTCACCCGAAGTATCTCCTCGGGGGTTGTCTGCCCGCTGTTTACCTTCAAGAGGCCATCTTCCAGCAAGGGCCTCATCCCGTTTTGTAGGACGATCTCCCTGATCTTTTCGGCAGATGATTCTTTTATTACTTCCTGCCGGATAGTCTTATCCATCTTGAAACACTCAAAGATACCGATTCGTCCCCTGTAACCTGTGTTGTCGCACCGCCGGCATCCCGAGCTTCGAGCCCATTGTCCGCCTTCCGGCAATTTTGAGTATCCGAACCTCTTCAGTTCAATGGGAGTCGGTTCAAACGCTTCTTTGCACGATTCACAGTTTATGCGCACCAATCTCTGGGACATAACTCCGCTCACGGCAGAGCTTACCAGAAAAGGCTCACAACCCATCTCCACGAGCCGGACAAGGGCGCTGGGTGCGTCATTGGTATGTATTGTGGCCAGCACAAGGTGCCCTGTAAGGGCAGCCTGAAGGGATATCTCTGCTGTCTCTCGATCCCTGATCTCACCTACCATGATGATGTCCGGATCCTGCCGCAGTATGGAGCGCAGGGCATTATCAAAGGTGATCTTTCTGGCCTGATCCACCTGGACCTGGGTGATGTCTCCAATCTTGTACTCAACCGGATCCTCAACCGTTGTGATATTGACCTCCGGCGACCTGATGCTCAACAAAGAGGCGTAAAGAGTGGTCGATTTCCCGGAACCTGTGGGACCTGCTATCAGAATCAGCCCATGGGGCCTCTTTAGAAGGGACATAAAAAGCTGGCTTGTGTCCGTTTCCATGCCGAGGTGCTCGAAATCGATCTTCTCCTTCTCTGCGGTCAGAAGTCTCAGGACAGCTTTTTCGCCATAAATATTCGGAAGTATAGAAACCCTGATATCCACGGTTTGGAAAGGATTTTCAAAGGTGAAGCCTCCATCCTGGGGAGCCCTTTTTTCGGCTATATTCAAATTTGACAGGACCTTTATCCTGGAAACCAGAGGCGGGCTGATCTCAGGGGGATAGGTTTCTACCTCCCGCAGTATGCCGTCCACCCGGAACCTGACCCGCAGCCTTTCCTTAGCAGATTCAAAATGGATATCAGACGCCCTGTCTCTAAGGGCCTTGGCAACAAACTCGTCAAGGAGCTGGATAACAGATTGCTCTATATCAGCTTCCTCTTCCGCCACTTCCGCAAGGAGGGGGTTTGTTGAACTGGAGGCCGCTGTACTTGATGAAATGTCTGCCCCCTCATATGCATCCTTGAGTAAAGCCCAGAGGGGCGAGGTAGTGGCAATATGGATGACAATCTGTTTGCCTGTCAGCCGCCGCAGGTTTCCAAGTACCTGGACCGGCGGTGGCTTGTCGCAGGCGATATGCAGGGTGTTGTTTTCTATCCACAGTGGCAGGACGCCATGGCGCCGGGCGAGGGCGGAGGGGATGCTTTCGAGGGCATTCGATTCCACCTCTGCCTCCTCGAGGTCAATGTAATCCAAGTCAAAGGAATCGGCTATGGCACGGGCAACGTCTTCCTCGGTCAAGTGGCCCATCTTTATAAGAATTGCGCCCAAAAGTTCCCGTGTCCTGGCCTGCACCTTAAGGGCTTCGTTGAGCTGGTGTTCATTAATAACCCGCTTTTCTACCAGGGCCTGCCCAAGGAGCTTCTTATTCTTCTCTATCAGTGCCCTGCCTATGATCACCTTATCCTGTCTTTCGGCCATCGTCCTCTCTCTCACCACCCCTCAATTGAGTACCTGACTTTGGGTGCACCACCTGCTTTTGGCTACCCCCTCCCCTAACCCCTCCCGCCAGGGGAGGGGAAAGAGAGGCAGACCATCTCTCGGTTCCTCCCACTTGACGGGGGAGGTTAGGTGAGGGTGAAAAAGGTCACCTTAACCGGTGCTCTACAAGCCTCACGCTTTTTGCCGTTTTCAAAGCTGCCTCTCTGGCAATTTTTCCTGCTCGACAAAGAGTACAAAGGGATTCCTCCATGGTCTGCATGCCGAGCACCCCGCCGGTCTCAATGGCAGAATAGATCTGTTCATCTTTGCCTGTGCGAATCAAGTTGCTTATTGCCGATGTCACTATCATTACCTCCACGGCAGGCACCAGGCCCGGCGTGTCTGAACGTCGAAGCAACCTTTGCGAGACCACGGCCTTTAATGTCATGGAAAGCTGCTGTCTTATAAGTTGCTGTTCGTCAATAGGGAAAACACCTATGGCGCGATTTATAGTGGATACCGCATCCCGGGAATGCAGGGTAGAAAAAACCAGATGGCCTGTCTCTGCCGCCATGATCGCAGTCCGCATGGTATCAAGGTCTCTCATTTCACCAACCAGGATAACATCCGGATCTTCTCTGACGGCATACCGGAGGGCCTCCCCGAAGGAGGCAACATCGCTGTAAAGCTCTCTCTGATTGACAATCGCTTTCTTGTGCTCATGGACGTATTCGATAGGATCTTCGATAGTAATGATATGGCATGGCCTGGTCTGATTTATCATATCCAGGAGCGAGGCCAAAGTAGTGGTCTTTCCGGAGCCTGTCGGCCCCGTGACGAGCACGAGCCCGTCCCGCAGTTGCGCGAGATTATAGAGGGTCGAGGGAAGACAAAGCTCTTCAAGAGTGAGAAATTCATCCGAAAGTCTCCGAAAAGCCACGCTTACCCGGCCCCTTTGATAAAAGGCATTCACGCGAAAACGGCCTGCCTGGCGGCATGCTCCGTCGAGGCTGTACGCCAGGTCAATGGAACGGTTTTGCTCAAATACCTCTTTTTGTTTAGCAGACAGGATACTCATAGCCATTTCCCTGGTGTCTTCAGGGGAAAGCTTCTTTCTGCCAACGGGCGTCAAGTCCCCGAAGATGCGAACCATGGGTGGGCTGCCTGCCGTGAGGTGCAGATCAGAGGCCCCTTTTTCGACGGTTGTTTTCAGAAGCTCGAGTATGTCCGTCTTGTCATTTGTCATTTTGTCATTGGTCATTGGGTATTGACTGTGGACTGTCGACCGTCGACAGTCCACAGTCGACTTGTAATTCATCATCTCATCGACCGCTCTTCTATCCCAGGCTCCTCTGTCAGCGGTTCAAGTCCCTTTTCTTTTTCGTCATACCTCAGGAGCTTTTCTTTTCCATCCTTGATATAAGGATGTTCGGAAAGTCCCTTGGTGACTCTTTCAGATACTGCGCCAGCTTCTTCCGGCTTCATCATGATATGGGGGGTGATCAGCAGAACCATTTCAGTTTTTTCTTTTATGGATTGAAATTTCTTGAAGAAAAACCCTAACAGCGGAATACTTCCCAGACAGGGGACCTTGTTTTCGACTACGCTGTCTTCTTCGCGCAGAAGTCCGCCAATAGCTACGGTCTCTTCGTTGTTCGCCACGATGATACCCTCCACAGTAGATGAATCAATCGTATCGATCGGCAGGGCAATGACATTTCCGTACTGGTCCACCTGACTCACGCTTGCCCCGGCGCCCAGCGTGGATATCTCCGTAACGAGCCTCATGGTGACTGTACCGTTTTCATTGATACGGGGGATAACCTCCAGTTTTGTACCTATCTCTTCGAGACTCATCACAGGGCGAATTGTTTCTGTTGTTCGCTCTTCAAAATCCCTTACCTCGAATTCATAATTGGTGACGACAGGGCGTTCTTCGCCGATGAAAAACTTTGCAGGGGCATTATTGGCGGAAAGAACCATCGGAGTGCCGATCGTCTTGACCCTTCCGTCCTTTTTGAGCAGTTCCACCCGGGCCTCAAGCTCTTTGCCGAAAAAGGTATAAAGGAGGGTGCCCCCTTCCAGATCCCCAAACCTGCCCAGTACGCCCGAATGACGGGGAGCTGTCGCAGGTTCGGGATAAGTCCGGGTCGTCATTTCATCTGATTGATAGCTCAAGTCAAACAATGACGTAAAGTCATCCGTAAGGGTTATCTCCAGTATCTTTCCCTGCAACAGAACCTGCCGGATAGGCGTATCGAGTGCCTTGATGAGTTTTGTAATTTCTTTGAGCATCTTTTTATTGGCTGAATAGAGAAGGATGCTGTTGTTGGGTAAAAAAACCGTCATGTAGGCCAGTGGCCTTGGGACCTTGATCCTGCGTACCTCCTCGATTTTTATTTCCCGTTTTTCCTCCTTCGCTTCCTCCTCTTTTTTTAGGAACTCCCTTACCATCTCTGGCGTCAGTTCCTCAGCTATAGTAGGGATGTGAACCTCTCTGGTAACCGCGGCGCCCCTGCCACCGCCGCCCCCTCGTGCGCCACCGGCGCCTCTGCCGCCACCTCTGCCAGCACCGCCCCGCCCGCCCGCTCCTGCACCACCGGCGCCTGCGCCGCCGCCTGCACCAGCCCCTGCCCCAAGCTGACCATAGCTTTCTGTCACGCCTGGTTCGGAGTATTCGACCTTATCTTCCATGAGGCTGGCAATGGCATCGGCCACTGCCTCGGCAGAGGCGTATTTCAAGTTAAATACCCTGGTGTTATCCTCATACTCTACAATGATATCCTTGCCAAAGTCTTCAACCTTGATCAGACGTATGTGATGATCATCCTCTTTGTACCAGAGGTTGTTCTGTTTGCAGAGTATCTCCAGGGCAGCCCTTGGGGGAACCTGTTTTAGAAAGATGGTCACCTTGAAATCCCGGATGTTCTCGTTCGCAACCACATTCTTTCCTGTCAGCTTGGTGAAAACCTTCAGCACATCGCTGAGTGCTGCCTCTTTGAAATCAAACAAATAGATCTTTTCATCAGGGTTCTCTTTTTTTGAAGCTGTTGCCTTTTTCCCGGCTTTTGCCATGCCCGGGCCACAGGGGATATGAAGAAACGAAAGGTGAAAAGTGATGAAAAATGCGAATAAGAAGAAACCGACTCTACCAAACCTGATGAAACCAATCCTCTTCCGAACCCCAGTCAAATGCAAACCATACTTCCTTCCCTGACCGTTTTGTCATTTGTCATTCGTCATTTGTCATTCGTCATTTGTCATTCGTCATTTGTCACTGGCCACTGACTACTGATCAATAACCAATAACCAGTCACCAATACCGAATACCCAATAACTAATGACCAATGACAATTTACCACTATTCATACTCATACAGCACTTCATCTCCATTTTCGAAAACGACGACTACCCCTCTACTGGAAATCTCCTTAACCGTAAAGGAAATCGCCGGGGTATCCTTTTTCGTCACATTTACCTGCATTCCGGGTTTTAAAGCCATCTCTCCGATTTGCTCGATCTCTGCCGTGGCCATTATCCTGTCCCTGACGATCATGATGCCGGTGACTTTGACTTTGGTAGGTTCGAAGTCCCGCGGGGTCGTATCGGGATTCCGGGCCTTAATGTAATCTTGCAGTGCAGGAGTTAGCTCAAAAGGGTCTCTTTTTAGATCTCGCACCTCTGCCGTGTGATCGCTCCCCTTTTCTGGCAAATTCTTCTCAGCCCTGACCGACCCTATGGGTGGACACGAGAAAATCAGGCACAAAAGCAAAAAAGGAGCAAAGAAATATTTCTGCAACATTGAGATTCTCCTTACTGGATATCCGCTGACCACCGACCACTAACCACTGACTCATATACCAAACAACAAAGCCACATCCAAAGAACCATTTTCGCCCCTACCCTCATGCCTGATGTCGATCTTTTCTACGGTTATGAGTTGAGGCAGTGAGCTGATTTCTGTCAGGAAGGCAATAAGATCTCCGTAGCTCCCTCTCAACAGCACGTCGTAGTATCTCCTCTGATAAAAGAGCGATTTGATTATCTCCTTAACCCTGGTGATATCCAGTGATTCATAGCTGGCTACCTCAAGGTTATTCTTCTCCGCTACCTTCAAGACATTGATCATCAGACTGTCTGCGCTATCAACATCCTTGACCAGAGTTGTTTCAGCGTTGCGCAGGTCCTGCTCCAGCTCTTTCAGCCGTTCCGCCAGGCCCTCGGCCCCCCTGGCCGCCATCTCTTCGTCTTCAAGCACTGCTACCTCATTGAAAAGCTTTACCCATTTCTTCCGGATGGCAGAGTATTTTTTCATAGTAGGATCATAGACGAGCTTGAGGTAGAAAAACAATCCCACAACTCCTACCATCACTACAATCCCTATCTGCTCAAGCTTTGTCAGTTTTCTCCTGGCCATCTCTGTGCCTACTCCTTCAGGGTCAATTCCACTGAAAAACCATATGGCAATCTCCCTTTTTCCTTGCTCTCATCTTGTTTCGTTATAGCCTTTACCGTTACCTGTTTTCCGGCTTCCAGCCGGGAAAGTTGATTCGCAAAAAGGCCGATGGAGCTTGCCTGTAAAGCGGAGCCCGCAATAGAGAAACTGGTAGCATCCTCCTGGATAATATTTTCCAGCACCATCGTGTCAGGGAGGAGGTCGGGAATCCCGCTCAGGAGAAGAACAAGGTTTTTCTGGCGTTCCGGCAGGTTTTCGAGATATCTCTTTTTCCCGGCGATATCCTTCTGTCTTGAAGTAAGTCTTGTCCTTTCATCTCGCAACCGGGTAAACACCTTCTTTTTTTGCTCCAGCTCCTTGACCTCTGAGGTGTAATGCCCGATGCGACTCTTTACAAATGCGTAATGGCCGATAAAGCACAAAATGACGGTGGCCAGAGCCACAGCCGGCGCCAGATGTACCCTTTCCCTGACCCTCTTAATCAAAGGAATCTTGTCGGTAACGCCCAGGGGCCTTCCCACAAGTCCTAGCTCCTGCACGGCCGCGCCCATTGCTGCAGCATAAGCGGGACCCATGTCTCCGGTCTCAAGTGTTATGCCAAATCCCTTGAGATTTTCCTCGGGCTTCCAGATTGTTACCTCTGTGCTCAGTTCCGCCTTGAGCTGATCGATAAGTTCCTCTGAGGCCAGGTCTCCGGCAACAACCACCTCCTTTGCCTCGCCGATGGAGCCCGTTAACTCATGAACCACCCGTTTTATTTGTTGATCAAGAGGAACGCCCGGCTCGACAGGAATGGTTTCTATGACAGCAATATGAAAGCCCGGCTCGACAGGAATTGCTTTCAAGACAAAGGCTTCCGAAGTCGTACTCAAGAACAAAGCGGTTATGGCACTGTGCTGACAGCTTATGACGATTCTATTTTCCGCATCGCCTCGCACCTCTGACGCAAAGGCAAAGGCACCATCAGGCGAATAGGCATGGGACAGCGATATGCGAAAGTCCTTCAAGATCTCAGAAATTGCTTCAAATTCGCTTTTCCCCATGGCTGATATCAGCACAGGGGTGTTATCCGTGCTGGTTCTGTCCTGTTGCAGCCGATATGCGAAAAGGCCTTCCTGGACGACAAAATCGATATAGGGTTCCATCTCCCATGCCACTGCCGCTGCCAGCCTCTCCTCAGGCAGCTTCTTGCCGGGCGGGATCGGCAGTTCACTGGCCAGGAATTTAACCTGATCGGTCACTATGATCCCGTCTTTCGGGTAAGAACCCAGCTCATTTAAGAGATTGCTCAGCGCCCGGCCGATCTTGTTGAGATCATAGGTCGCCTCCGTATCTGTCTCTACCTGTGCGGCTGACACAATTACGAGTCTCTTTCGGTCCCTTCTGACAACTACCGCTTTCAGAGAATTCCTTCCTATATGAATCGATATCACTTTTTTTGGTGACGTTGAGGGAACTCTGGATCGAAGAGCGGAAAAGATTCCGGAAATATTTGTCATTTACCATTTCCCTTTACATTGCTTTCCCGCCTGAGCGGGATGGCAGTTTGAGCAGATTTCCCCTCCCTGCCCCGTTAAATGCGTGGCCTATTTACATGGGGTCAGGAAATCTGCTCAAGGACTCAGCGCCTCTGTGTGCTCTGTGAGAGACAAAAGAGGCCCCGTAATCACTTAGAACTAAATCGTAACCTGCATACTAATGCTATATGTACGGGGCGGTCCCGGTGGACTTGAAGTCACCGGACTGGCCGGGATCAAGACCATTCTGGTGGCCAATAACGTATCTGCAGTCGGCCCGCCCCAGGGGCTGAGATCTGTCTTTAAGGTCCAGATTATCTTTCTTGAGCCAACAGGAAACTTTGTGGGATCCATGTTGCCGGGCGGCGCTATCGGGAAATCGTAGACCCCACTACCGATGCCGCTGTTCACAGTTATGGTCACAGTCTGATCCTTTGTGGCAACATTTCCCCGGAAGGGATAAACCGTGCGAGCTTCAACATCCACGTCAGTACCATCGGGAAGACCGAGTCCCGTTGCATCGAGCTGAAATATTACATGCAGACTTCTTTTCCAGTAAAAGGCCTCTTCTACATCCTCCTTGTAGTTTCCGCCCCCCCCGGTCAGCCCGTCGCTCCCGTGGCTCTTTATCTCTATGACTGTATGTTCAGGTGTTGAATCCTGAATAAATTTGACTTCAATCGGATATCCCCATCCGTCTCGCAGGTCATGGGGAAACGGAGGATCATCGCTCCATTCACCAGGTGAGGGTGTTAAGTAACGATCACTCCTGTATCCAGCCCAGAATTGTTCTGGTGAACCACTATAGGACCACCCCTGCCAGGCCGCCACGCTCTGCCGGTTGAGTAGAACCCCTACGAAATTATCCGTGCCGGGTGCAAATGGAGTCATATCATCAGGCTCTCCATAATCGCTTATAAAACCCCCACAGGCCGTGATGTCTTTTCCGCCCCGGGCATCTGCCAGACGCCCCAACAGGGCACGTTTAACGTCGTGCATACGGCGGCGCGTCGCCTGGTACCGAAGGTCGTTACCTGCCCCATGTCCGAGGACAAAAAAACATACCAGGACAACACTCACTAAAGCCGTCAGCATCAATGCTGCCGAGACAAGGACAAGTCCACGGTCATTTTTAATTGTCCGCTTTAAAATCAAAGCACTGCAACCGAAGATTAAGGAATCGCTCAATCCCTTAATTCCCCCAATCTACTGAATCTCTATCTCCCCAATCCAGTTCCCTGTGGACTCCACTGTGAAAACCATGGGGCTGGGACTGGCTGGAGGGCTGGTTACATCAAAGGCGTAAATGCTCCTTATCCCTGTGGGTATACTGGCGTACTTCCTTCCACTACCTGCCGGTTCCGGGTCCGGCTCTGCCGGGTCGCGAGGCTCGAAACGAAAATAGCCGTCCGATGGCACGCCAACATCCATGGTGAGTGCAACTTCACTGCCGTCACTAGCAATGTAGAGTAGCACCCTTATGTTTGCCTCATTACCAGGAGCAAAACCGGTTACCCGCCCGGCCACGGGGGCCAGATACTCGGTGTTGTTGATGATCAAGGTAATATCCTCATCAAAACCCGTCTCCCCGCCTGTATCCTCCGCACCATCTGCCCCGTAGCTTTTAATGGTCATGTCTCCATTGGCAACGGAAAAGACAAGGGGATTGCCCCAGCCGTCTTTCAGCACGTTACCTGGCGGGGCCTCAATGTAGGCCCCCCGCCACCCCATCCAGGTCCTTGAAGCAGCTTTATGTTCCCAGTCAGGAAGGCCGCCCTGATCCCAGAGCCCTTCTGGCTGGTCATCGCTTGTATCACCCGGCGTGCCAAGAACATCCACCAGTGCGGGCAACCCACCCATATCTGCAATATACCCGGCAAACCGCCTCTGGCCGCTGGCATAAGTGCCATCACTGCCAAGGAGTGCCTTTCTGATTTCCTCCATCTGCTCGCGGGTCTGCTCAAAGCGCTTCTGGTCATCCTCGCCGGAATAGACCCCGGTCATGATCATCACCAGAAACCCGATGATGGTCAGAACCACCACAAGCTCAAGTAGGGTGAAGCCGGAAGCGAAGCGGGTGGGCAGGTGGGCGGGTGAGAAAATGGACTTTGGTTCAGGATTGTTCCCCATATTCACTCACCAGCTCACTTTCACACCAGCCCACCTGCTCAATCAAGCGGACTCCTCGCCTCTCCCCCGCCAAAGACAAACATCACAATGTCATCACCAATATCCGCCGGCACCGGCAGGATGGTCCCCCCTTCATCCAGGCCGTTTGCCCCAAAACTGACAATCCGAGCGGAATCTTTGTCCTGGGCTGGGTTCATCAAAATGTGGTAGTAATTCTTCCATGAATCGGTGAGCACAGGATACCACTCGTCATCAACGAGATCATGGTAGCGGGTATCCGGCTCCATGTAGGGACCACGCCAGCCTTTTCTGACATACTTGTCCCATACCATGAGGTTGTCACTTCCCAGGAAGTTTCGCATCTCCTGATACTCCGGATTCCCGGCGCCGTCATTTTTAAGACAAAGATATCTTGTGGCGTACTCAGGATCAGCCGCATCTTCGGGGATGAGGCCCAGATCCGGGTAAAAACGCTCCCTGATGGTCTTCTTGATGTTATTCATTTCGCTCAAGGTAGTGATCACTGCCCCTCTCTCCTGGGTTCGTCCCACCACCAGGGCTACCGAGCCAATCAGGAAACCAACGATGAAAAGGACTACAATAATTTCGGCCAGAGTAAATCCTTTGTTGGTCATTTTTCTCCCGCGCATATTCTTTCTTTTGCCCTTGCGCCTTTTGCCCTGTGCCTTCAGCCTGTTTGTTTACTTATGTGTTCACTTTTTTTCCCTACAACCCATCACCATTATCGTAGAGCTGCCACCACTTCACATCCTCCTGCCGGCCGTGACCTGTGGCATTGCAGATATCAAACTGGGTGCCTGTCATCGGTTTTAACTGGATTCTTTTTATCTGGCCGTCTGTGGTGTCGCTCGCATCGATCACATCGAAATCGAGATAGCCGTCCCCGTCATCGTCGTCAAAAGGAAGTGCCCCGAAACGGCCGTTCACTGTTGCGGCAAGCCTGGGCAGGACAATGCTGTAGTAGTTGTAAAAATAATGCCTGTTATTCAGCCCCGCCGGGCACAAAGGCGCGGCCTCGACATAGTCTTCGGTGACCAGCTCGCAATCAGGACCGATGCCGGCGACAATCCTGTAAAGCCAGTCAGGGTTGCCGATTTCTTCTCCCAGCGCATCAAAGTCGCCATGGGCGGTTATGTCTACAGCGCTGTCTGCTGCGCCGCCGCCGATCATGACCACCATTACGCCTGCCGCCACATCCACCCAGTCATATCGATTCCAGTGCGTGGCAGAGACATAGTTCGGGTCATCCGGATGGTTCCAGGAAAGGACCACGCTAACACCCATGGCCAGAAGTTCGGCTGCCTCGTTCGCGCTCAACACATGCTCGCTCAAAAGCAACCGGTCAGAGAAATCGTACGAAATGCTTTCCATGACCTGATTCGTGCGATCTTCCACCGTTGCCATGATGCAATCTCCGACCGCAGCAGCAATCCCGTCATCATCGGCCAGCACCAAATTGATCAGATGATTCGGAAAATCCCCGGCATTTTCATCCTGGAATGTCTCCACGTACTTCTTTGTATCCTTAAGGTTTGCCTCGTTTATACTTTCTTCGGCCCTTTCAGACACCCCGCCGAGCCTCGGGGCGATCATGGCCGTCAGAAAGCCTATGATCACTATCACCCAGAGGAGTTCCAGCATGGTGAAGCCTTTTTTATTCATGGCCCTTTTCCCTTTTCAATGTATTCCAAAAGCCTGTCCGAAAGCACCTTTGCCGCTTTTGAATTAAATCCTTTCAAAAACTCATACTCTTTGTTCGCCTCTTCCTTTTTCCCTGAAGCCGCATACAGGATGCCGAGATTATAATGGGACCTCAGGTGATTCTTGTCTATGCTTATGGCCTCACTAAACGCTGCCAGCGCCTCTTTGGGTCTATCAAGAAAAAGATGGCAAATACCAAGATTATAATGGCCCTTTACATCATCGGGCGAAAGGGCCGTGTATTTCTCATAGGCATCCAGGGCCTGTCGGTATCTTTCGAGTTTTGCATAACAAACACCAAGTTTGAAATACGCCTCTTTATCCTGGGTAGCCTCTTCAATCAGCCCCTCTAGCTTTGGAATTGCCTCTTCGTACTTTCCAATGCCCATAAGATAGACAATTGTCTGCCTTTTTCCCCTGTCGCTTGCCATCCACTCCTCGGTTCTCTTTTCCCTCCACTCCCTTATACTTAAGAGCCCGAGCGGCTCAAATGAGATCCCGTCACAAAGTGGAATGGCATGGACGACATCTTTGTTTCTCAAAAAAAATTCTATGATCCCTATGACCGCATCTTTTTCGTCAAAGACAGGAAGCCCCCTTATCCTGGGAAGAGTTGAACTCAGCTCAATTTCTGCCCTGTCCCCCAAAGAGCCGACCTTTCCCTTCACCGGATCGCCCCCCGGCGCCTTTATGAACACCTGCTGGCCTTCTTTTATCTTGCTGCCAAAGCTTGCCGGCCTGAATCCGTTACCCTCTATTTTTATCTTTAGCAGCTTCTTTTCCCTGTTTCTCCCTGAGATCCCTTTTATCTGAAAGGCCTTGCCACCTGCACGCAATATAGCCTTATCCACACCGGAAAATACATAGTAGTGGGTAAGGACCTCATCTTTTGAGACAAATACACCCGCTTCTTTTCCGATCACCTTTCCCTTTTGATTGTATATCTCAATAACAGCAATCCGCTCGTCCGTTGCGGCGGAAAAGGCGGTGCCGGAAAGTGCGCCAAGAAAGACAAAGTGTACAAAAAGAAAAAAGCGCAAGACAAAGGACATGGCTTCCTCATAAAGAAGGGGCGGGGAATTTCCCCGCCCCGTGGTTGTTAGCAGAGATTAGAATCTGACAGGAGCAACACCATCAACCTGCCACACCTCTACCACTTCAGGATACCTGTGGCCTTCCGGGCAAAAGACGTCAAAAGCAGCCCTCTTGTACTCCTCGTCCACCTCGCTCAAATCAAACGTCTTTCTCTGTGCTGTTGCGTCAGTGTTATCCTCAGCCGCGCATGTTACCTCCTGAATCATGCCGGGGTTAGCTACGAGTTTTGCCACAGTATTCTCTAAACGTGGCAGAACCACTACGTACCAGCCCCACATGGTATCGTCTGCTGCTGCCCTCTCAAAGCTCGGGCATGTCCCTTCAGCCGCAACGATCCTGTGCAAAAGCTCGCAATCAGGACCGATGCCCAGAATAAGCCGGTAAACCCATCTTGGATCGCCAATGGTTCCGTCGTTTGCGGCTGTATCCCAATCAGCATGAGCAGCCCAGCCTGTACCATCACCAGCAGCATCACCAGCGCCGATCATAGGCCAGGTATACGTTGCAGTTGGGTCAAGCGTTATTAGTTTAAATTGACTATCCTCAGTGGTACCAGTAGTAGGAAGTGCATTACCCCAAATGTCATTCTTAGCTGCTGCCTGGATATCATCCGGGTTATTGAGCACCACTACCTCACGAATCCCGAGGTCATTCATGATCTCATCAATCTCATCCGCGTTCAGGGTATGGGGCATGAGCCTGATCCGCTCCAGGATGGCAGTTGTAAATACCTCATTGCCTTCTGCAGTTATATTTTCCTCGGTTGGCCCATACCATGTGCCAGCAGTATCATTGTACCCGGGAACAATCATCTTATCGGGCAGCTTGTTGTAATTCATCTCAAAGGCTGCCACGTACTTTTTGGACTCTTTGATGTTCGTGTCGCAAATGTCATCCTCTGCACCCTGAAAGACGCCCAGAAGCCTCGGGGCGATCATGGCAAGCAGGAATCCCATGACCATGAGGACCACCAGCATCTCAAGCAGGGTAAAACCTTTCTGATTTCTTGCTTTCATGTTTTGCTTCTCCTAATTTTTCTGTTTTGTTCTTTCCCTTGCGAGACGCCTCCCCCACAGAGCCTGCCCGCTAAGATTCTTGATTCCTAGTTTACCTTCGCACCCGCAGCGACAGGGGCATCAACCTGCTCCCCATCACCTCCTTTCGGTTTGTCATTTGTCATTTGTCATTGGTTATTTGTCATTGGTCATCTGTCGTCTGTTATCTGTCATTTGGACGACATATGATTCGCCTCTGTCGAAGCCACTGACTACTGACCACTCACAAACATGACCACAAAAAAAGGCGCAACCAGACTGCTTTCCGCAATCCAAGTCACGCCTTCACTTTCTCCTGCTTCCCGCCACTGCGGGAACAAAAGACCGTAAGGAGTTCCTTTAGATAAAACGCTTATCCTAATTGAGTTACATGCTCAATAACACGACGCGAATTCCATGTCAAGCTTTTTTTTCACAAGAAAGATTTTTTTGCGCTCCTCTTCAAAGGCCCAAGTCACTATTTCCAAAATCCCCCCTGCCCCCTTTACAAAAAGGGGGGGGAATCCGCGCCGGATCCCTTGACAACTCTATCTACCTCGTGTAAACAGAACTTAGGGGCTTCGCCCCAATTGGAATATTGGAATAATGGAATGTTGGAATAATGGGTTCAGATTTTGTAGGTTGGGTTGAGGAACGAAACCCAACGATCATGAGGCCAATTTGCTTGCATTATTACAAACTCGCAAAATCTCGCAAAACCCAACATTCCATTATTCCAACATTCCATTATTCCATATGCAGAGCAGCAAAAGACTGCCTCAACATAGCTTATAATTTCAAAGGGTTGTAGAAATTCCGAAACGTTAAATTATGGATGATACCAAATCAACAGAGAAATCTCAAAGATTACTCCCAGACCATTTCAGGGCCTATTTCTGGGATAGTCGATTTACAGGTCGTGAACTTCTTGATTGGCCGGACCACACCATTGAGCGCGTACTGGAATATGGACAATGGAAAGATGTCCGATTTTTGAGGCAAATCATCGGGGATGAAGCCATTAGAAAAGTTGTTAAATCAAGTCGCAGGCTCTCCCCGCGCACAGCAAACCTTTGGGCAATTCTGTTAAGCATTTCAAGAAGAGAAATCCGTTGTTTTCAGAAACCCTTTCACCCGATACCGGCAGGCTGATCGAGAAAATCAAAGGCCGCCCGTGGCTGAGCCCTTTCTATCTTGCAGGAGGGACGGCTCTTGCCTTACATCTGGGCCACCGGACCTCCATAGACCTTGATTTGTTTACTCAATCAGGCTTCGAAGAAATGACGATAATCAATTATCTAAGGACTATAGGAGATCTCCGACTTGACCAAACGGGAAAGGGGACTATCATCGGCGATCTTGATCGCGTACGTATAAGTTTATTTGAATATCCTTACAGGTTGTTGGAGCCCTTGATTGAATGGAATGGCCTCCACGTGGCTTCTGTACTTGATATCGCCTTGATGAAAATAGTGGCGATTTTCCAACGAGGATCCATAAAGGATTTCATCGATCTGTTTTTTGTCGCCAAGAAATTCAAACCAATCCACTCTCTCATCCCGGAACTCCCACGAAAATATGTTGGGGTTCAATTTAACACGAATCATATTCTTCGAAGCCTGTGCTATTTTGATGATGCCGAAAAGGAGCCCATGCCAAGCATGATAGCTTCTTGCGACTGGCTCGAAATCAAAGAATTCTATGTGAATGAAGTGAAAAGCTTGTCTCAGGTAGTATAGTTCTGCCCGCCCATTCTTCGGTCCCGCTTCCCTGTAATTAAATCTCTCCATCCAGTACACCGCTCCCGACGGAGCGAAGCGAAGGTACCAGTGCTATCAGAATAGATAACCTAAAATTTTTCTTCTGAAAGACTATGAATTCCTTTCTATAACATCCAGCACCGCCTGAGGGTCTCCGGGGCGCTTACGCGGCTCAACAGATATCATATTCATAACCAGCTCATCCAACCAGTATGGCAGGTCCGGCCGGTAGCGGCCCGGATGCTCTCTAAAAGGGCGGAGAATCGCCCTTTTGATACCAGCCCGGCTGAGCAGTTCAGGGTCAAAGAACAACCGGCCAGTCAACATCTTGTACAGTGTCATTCCAAGGGAATAGATGTCGGTTTTGACACTCAGTTTCTTTCCGTTGAGTTGTTCCGGGGACATGTATGTCAGGGTCCCTGCTATCTCTGAGCCGATCGCCCGCGGAGAGAGCGCAAGTAGCTCGCTCTTAAAGCAGGCAAGTCCGAAGTCGCCGAGTTTTGGCTGCTCAAAGCTCTTGTCCGCAAAAAGTATATTTGATGGCTTGATGTCCCTGTGGATGATTTTCAGCCTGCTGCAGGCCTTAAGGACGTCTAACATCCTCACAGTAATCAACAGTGCAGTACTTATCTCCAATGGCTCACTGTGGCGGAGCCTTTGAGATAGGGAACCGCCGCATAGATATTCCATAATGATCAGGTATGTGCCATTGCCACGCACGAGGTCAATGGGGCATACGGTACTCTCATGGCTCAATCTTTCGAGCACCTTGAATTCGTTTTTGAAATAATTTAGCATCTTAGGCGAATTGAGCCATTTGTGCCTGACCTCCTTTACGGCCACAAACTCTTCTCGTTTGCTCTCCACTGCTTTCCATACGGTTCCAAACCCACCGGCGCCGATTCGTTCCTCGATAATATATCTGCCATCGATCCATTCACCTATATTCACCTTTTTTGCTCCATCAGGTTTTTTTCTGACACTGGAGGCCGCGTTTGTTTCAGGCGGTTCATCCCCCAAGCCTTGGGTTGTACTCAAGCGAATTTGGTGCGACCCCTATTCTCGTAATCTACTACAAAACGATACTGTTTGCCGCAGTGGATGATGATCTCCTTCTGCCTCCGGCGCAGTATTCTTATCTCCACCTTCATCTCGCCATACCCATTATGAGAAAATAGTTCATCGTACAGCTCGAGAATCCTTGCTTTGACTTCCTTGTTTGTTGTCAGCATCGTGATGAACTTAGCGCCCTTCGGGCGAACTTAAAAAATCTCTGAAACGGATTTGCGCCTTAACGGCTTGAAAAGAGGCACTGATTACACTGCCCTTTATTTCATAAATGCGCCAGCATTTATGAAATGGAAGCGTTGTTTGAACAATGGCGCCATTGTTCAAACAATATAAAACCTAATCCGTGGCCATCCGTGTAATCCGTGTCTAAATTTGTATTATGCATTAGGACTTCTCTTGCCGACTTGACGGGTCAGGCATTTTCCGCCAGTACCCGGATCAGTTTCTTCCTCAAGACCTCAAGCCGTTTGGATTTGAAAGCTTTTCGTGTTTCCTCCAACACTCCGATGGTCTCCGCAAGGACCCCTTTGAGAGTGCGTTTGTGCGGACAGGCCAGCAGCAGGCAGTTCTCGATTTCGATACCGCCGGCATCTCCTTCAATTGCTCGAACCAGCAGGCGCCGATGCTCCTCAAGCTGTTGTTGAAGCTCCTGGGCGCTTTGGTTAAGTGCTTCTTGAACTGTCACTTTTCACTTCCTTAAAGAATGTTTCACATGAATTTTCTCTTACCCCATGTGTTCCTTGCCCAGTATTTCTCGATTTCCTCCCGCCGGAATCTCAGAGTCCCGAACTTCTTGAACGGTCGGGGGAAGCTCTCGTCTCTCTTCAGCCAGTCCCTGATAGTACGCGTTGATACCCCGAAATATTCCGCCACTTCTTTGATTGAAAATGCATTACTGTTCATTGGCAGTTCATAGTAGATTGGTCTGAAACGGACAGCACAACGCCAGTCTTTAATGAGTCGCAGTTACTATAAGGCCAAGAAAAAGTCAACGCCTCAATTTCCTCAATCTTCACCAATTCGCAATAGAATTAGGTTTTCTTATCCGGTCGCCCTCAATCTGCAGGGTGGAATGTCGAATGGGATGGCCAAGGTCGGAAAGTCTTTGAAGGCCTTTTTGAAGGACATCAAAGCTCGTACTGTTGTCTGGAGACAAATTGGACGCCTCCACGACAATCGGACACTTTCCCCGAGCATACAAATGCAGGAAACGGAGGATTTCCACGGCCCGTGATACGTCGAGTCGTCCCGAGAGGTTGACATGTATTGCTCCGTTCACCTTTTCGGCGTACATTGTGAAGTTGTTTTTCATGTCGGCATCCCCCTTGGGTTCTTCTTCGCTTTGTGTAGGGACGTAGTCATCTTGACAGCCCCCAAATGACCAGAAATACCATTCCCGCTAAGCTGCCAGTGAAAACGATCCATCCGATTCTGTTCAGTTTATCGATTGTTTCCATCATACATGGTCGTCCTTTCCGCTTTTATTTTCATGTGCATCCAAAACACTGCGAACCACGCTTGCCAGAGAGACAAGCGTAAAGGGTTTTGGCACAAAACCCGAGAATCCCTCTTCCTCTATCTCTGCAATCGAATTACTGGTTATAGCATAGCCGCTCGCCAGTATCACCGGCACCTGATGCCCGTTGCTGCGCAACCGTTTAAGCAGTTCACGACCTCCGCATCGCGGCATTACCAGATCTGTAACCACTAATGACACCTCATCTCTGCTTTGCTCATAAATATCATATGCCTCATGCCCATCGCGGGCAACCAGCGCTTTGTAGCCAAGGCATTCAAGCATGTGGCGGCAAGAAAAAAGTACCGCTTCAGTGTCATCCGCCAGAAGGATGGTTTCACTGCCCCGTGGCATGTCGCAGAGCGTGAGAACCTCACAATGTCTTTCCTCTTCCTTTGCTTTGATCACAGGCAGATAGATTTCAAATGTTGTACCGATACCAGCGTCAGAGTGGAGATTGATCCACCCTTCATGGTTTTTAATCAAACCGTAGCACATTGCCAATCCCAGCCCTGTTCCTTTATCTTTCTTTGTCGTAAAAAAGGGTTCAAAGATACGGGATTGGGTTTGTTTGTCCATACCTGTTCCGGTATCGATAATCGATATCCGAACAAAGAAACCGCACCTGGCATAGGAATATTTCTTTATAAACTTCTCATTAATTTCTACAATCTTTGTCCTGAATATTATATGTCCCCCTTCCGGCATGGCATCGCGAGCATTTATCGCCAGATTCAACAAAACCTGCTCCAGTTGGCTGGGATCTGCTTTAATGGTTGGAATAAGCTTGTCGAATTCGGTTTTTATCTCAATGTTTTCGGGGAAAGACCGACGAATCAGAGACACAATTTTGTCTACTGTTTTATTGACGTCAGTTGGACCAAAATTCGGTTGCTGTTTTCTCGAAAAACCTAAAAGTTGTTTGGTCAGTTCTCCGGCCCGTTCAGCGGCTTCTTCCGCTTGATGTAAAAGCTGGTGTATTTTGGATTCTTCCGGCGATAGCATTTTAGCCAAAGAAATATTGCCCAGGATACCGGTCAACATGTTGTTAAAGTCGTGGGCAATGCCGCCAGCCAGGGTTCCTACTGCCTCCATTTTCTGGACATGGCGAAGCTGAGTCTCAAGCGCCCGTCGCTCCGTAACATCTTCTCCGGTTGCGACAACCCAGAGAATCTTTGGTGGCTTTCTAATCAGCGTGTTATTCCAGACTATCGTGCGACTCTCACCGTTTTTTGTAAGCAAGGTATTTTCAAAGTTCGTGCGAAAATTTCTCTCAAGGTCCCTGAACATTTCCTGGAAGGTCTCAGAATCCGGCTCTGATAGAAGAACATCCCATATCTTTTTGCCTAACACTTCGTTCGATGAATATCCGGTCACCATCCGGCATTTTTCATTGAAAACTAAAATGCGACCATCAGAATCGAGCACAATAATAAGAACCTGGGCGGTCCTCACAATAGTCTGATGAAAAATTTTTTCTTCAGCCAATTTTACCTCAAGTGTACGATTCTTTGAAAAGTCTTTGTCTTCAACAACGTCATTCATCTCAGGCATCACATGGTCGCAAAAAACCAGCGCTGCCTCGTTATCCTTAGCGTTTGCCTTTTGGGCATACATCTTAAAGCTGCTTTTCATACAAGTATTTCATCCCTTAGGGGAGATTGCGTCTTCCATAATCTATTAATTCTACTTTGCCACATTATTGCTCCTGCCTCCGGTTATATACTTCACGGCTCTTTGCGCGTCTGATATCTGGTTATCTTCGGAGGACCCATCCACTGTAGCCAGATCTTTGACATGGTCCTTGTGCCCCTGCTGGTTCTAATGCGCTGATGCTGGGACCTGTTGTGCTTTATTTTCAATCTTCTATTGCTTAACCTTGGCATTTTTCCCATCTTGCATTAAATAGCCTGCCAGCGAACTGTAGCAACTATTTCGACTGATTGTCTTCTCGGCAACCGCACAAGCGGCGATCAATTTCAGCTTTTACCCTGGCGCTCAAGCTGTTATAGGGGTCCAGGTATGAACCGAAATTGATGTACCCTGGCTGGCCACCTGATTTAACGTTCTTGCTGGATCGGGCTCCACCAAGGATGGGGTCCGTGTCAGTCTGCTTTGCGTCTTTGACTGTCATGATACCTCCTCTCTCCGGTTTTCATGGGCAAGCAAATGCCAAGCCTCCCTGAACTTTGCGTACTTGCTTTCCAGAGGCCCTGCCTCGATCGGAATGGAAACCCCGTATCTTGGCATGGCATGCCGCGGAATAACGTAATGGGTGCTCTTTCCGTTGTTCATGCAAAGGCAGATGACAAAGTCATAGTCCATATTTGAGCCAATTCCATTACTGATACGAAAATAGTGCTTCCTGCCAAGTAAGATGGGTTTTGAGGTGCATCTGAGAGCCAGCTTGTAGCCGTTTACAAAAATCGTGAACGCTGGCCCTTTATTTGTAATACGGGGGACAAAACCGAGGCAGCTCATCTTTTCTATAACTTCTGCCAACGACACAAATCTTGTGGATTTCATTTTGGCCTCAAGCTTCTTACGCTTCCTTGCCAGGATCTTTTCCCGGAAAATTTCGGTATAGGGGCGTCCATAGAGCTTTTTATACACCTGCCGGGCGTATTCTCTGGAGAACCCGAAATGGCTGGCCACATCGATCAGGGTATTGTCGGGATTCTCTATGATCTTTTTGAATGTGTCTACGGCCCCCTTGCCGTAAGTGCTTTCAAAGCGTCTCGGGAAGCCGTTAGCCCTCTTGATTCCAAAGGCTTTTCTCAACTTGCTGATAAAAGCGCCGTCTACGTTCAGAAGGCTGGCAAGTTCATAATCGTAAAGGCTTTCTGCTTCCACCTTATGCTTCATGAATTCACAGATGCCCATGTCAAATCGTTTTTTTACGTAGACTTCCAGTTGTCTTGTTGTCATTTTGAACCTCACAGCTCATGTTATTACTCCACCCAGACTTTTTGTGCTGTGCCATAACCAATGGTTATCAACTGATCTCCTAATTGAGCACGCACATATTTTCCCCTCACAGGAGTTGGTGCAGCAGCTTCCTTGCGGATCAGGGTTATCTCTGCCCCTTCCTTGAGCCCCATTTCTTCTAACCTTTCCTTGACGCTCGTTCCACCAATAAGCCTGATCACGTTAGCCTTTTCACCTTCTTTCAGGTAGTTGATCTGGATGGGGCTTCCTTCATACTGTGCCAGCACCTTCGATGCCTGCCCTTCACCCATCTTTATCTCTTTGTCTTCCACCCTAAAGATCAGAGTACTATCGGGCTTGTGGCCCAGAAATTCCACCTCGGTTCCTTCATTGATACCAAGCTCAGAGAGCCAACCCACAAAGTCCTTACCCCCTCCGAGCGCCCGGACAACGCCCTTGTCTCCCTGCTCTAATTCGAGGAGGGAAAGCATAACGCCACCTTTGTCCATATATATCTTCTCTGCCACTCCGTGCCCCAATGCAACCTCTCTGTCGCCTATCTTCACAGAAATGGCTCCGCTGTGTTCATGAGACGGTGTTTGTGCCAGCATAATAAGCTCGATTCCTTCGGAGATCCCCAGATCTTGTAATTGTCTTTTTACCTCGCTGCCTCCCTCAATTTTCTTAACAGTTACCTTTGCCTCTGGTTCGATGTCGGTCAATAATTTCATCATACCTTCTCCTTTCTTTTATTTACGCCCCATCTTTCCGCCGCAGGAAGGACATGTTTCCTCTCTGCAGGGGAAACCTTGCCTGTGGGGGATTGTGGCACCGCAGTTAGTGCACACGCATTCACCGCCCGGCCCAAGCCCGCGCCGGCCCGTGTTCAAAGAAAATCTGCTATTACGGTGGCTTTGTGGAATCGTGGGTGAGGCTTCAAGTTTTCCTGACCGGTAATCTTCAACTGCCCGGCTAATTTCTCCGTTTGCCCCTGTGATCACAGCTATCCCAGCCGCTTTCAGTATCTCAAGGGCGTTGGGGCCTATGTTCCCGGCCAGGACTACGTCAACGCCCTGATCAGCAAGCAATTTGGCTGACTTTATCCCTGCGCCGTCATTAGACGTTGTGAAAGGGTTTTCGATGGTTTCAAGGTACAGAGTCTCCGAGTCCACTATTGTAAAATAATCACATCTGCCGAACCTCGGATCTACCACTGCACTCAGGTCTTTGCCCGAGGATGGTATTGCCAATCTCACTTTCATCACCTCCCTTTTTCGTTATTCGTTATTCGTTATTTGTTATTCGTTATCCGTTATCCCTTACCCAATACCCGATACCCAATACCCAATACCCGATACCCGATACCCAATACCCGATAGATCAATTTGTTCCGTTAATTCCAATTAATGCCTGCGAAATAGCGCTCAAGCTGGCACTGGACAGCATCTGGACAGGCTTGTTGTGTTTCCGGCATAACCTCTTAACGCTCAAACAGGCATTGTGGCTGTTGCAGTTTACCGGACACAGGATGATATCTGAACGTTTAACCCGCGTTTCCAGACCACGTTTTCCACCATTCATATAGCCGTCGTGGTATTCAAAAACGCCACCCTTCTCCTCAATCAATTTGCGGTAATAGGCCTGCAACTTGGTGATACCGCCAACAATCAGAATACGTTTGGCGCAAAGATCAAAAGCAGGGCACTGCTCGTCGCACTGATTCAAAGAAGACATCCGATCCATCATGTTATCGACTTGCTTTTCCAACTCCCATGTTTTCCATTTTCCATCACGATTCTATGGAGCTGATACGCATTCAGATATTT
Source organism: Deltaproteobacteria bacterium (assembly GCA_003647275.1). GTDB lineage: Bacteria > Desulfobacterota > Desulfobacteria > Desulfobacterales. Next base: position 39,725 of record QMMN01000004.1, on the reverse strand, counting down.
GATACAGATACCTGTCTTCTTGAGAATGTTTTTCAATTCCCGCTCGGTCAAGCAAGCGCCTATAACTGGACACTTGAAAGGTATATCAATTTGCCAGACCGGCTTTATGCCGGAATAGCTAATTTGTGTATCTTTATCAAGCAGTTGCAAGTCAGTCGATTGCATTGGGATATCCTCCTTATTCAGGCTTATGGAGCTCAACAAGATTGACATCCTATAAACCTATATATGCAATTGTAATACAATTACAATAATGAATTCTCTGTGTCAAGAAAAAAAATGATTATTTGCCTCAAAAATTCTATAAGATATTGAAATTATGGCATATTATGTGGCTGGTCGCATGCCCGAGAAACGAATGATGGATTGTGAGGGGAGGGAACAAAGTTTTGGTTTACAAGGTGGTTATCTTCCGAAAAATTGAGAGGGTTCTACCGAATAGAGAAATGGGATGGTATTTTGCGGTGTAGGAAATCAGCGAAAATCATGCCAGCCCGATTGCCTTTCCACCCTGATAAATCACAAAAGCGACAAGCCAGGCTAAGATAGTGCTGTAAGTAATACTGAATGCGGTCCACTTCCAGGAATTGGTCTCACGCCTGATGGCCGCCACTGTGGCAACGCAGGGCACATAAATCAACACAAAGGCCATCATGGCATATGCAGAAAGAGGTGTCATATCAGATTTTTTCAGGGCCACTTTCAGTGCCTCGCTCTTTTCGTCCTCATCAGCCCCTGCTGCATACAGGACCCCCATGGTGCTGACAACAATCTCTTTGGCCACAAAACCTGTAAGCACTGCTACGCTACCTCGCCAGTCCATGCCGATGGGGGCAAACATAGGGGCCAATACTTTGCCGATTCGGCCTATATACGATTTTTCAATCTTTTCTCTTGCCTGAACAGTTTCCAAGGTCGAAATGGCTTTATCCCTTTCGCGACTGAGTCTTTCCAGGTCATCTCCCTTTGCGGCAGCTATGCTGGCGCCATATTGTGCCCTGATCTGTGCTGCCTCGGTTTCGTAATCCTTTGAAAATTGCACCTGTCGGGGAAAGGCGCTCAAGGACCAAACAATGACCGAACCGATCAGAATGACACCTCCCATTTTTTTCAAAAATATCTTACTTCGATCCCACATGTGGATTAATAGACCCTTGAACGTAGGAAGTCGGTACGGTGGGAGTTCCATCACAAAGGGAGCTACCTCCCCTTTGAACAGCGTAAATCTGAATAGGCGGCCCAGGGCAATCGCCAGTACAATCCCCAGGGCATAGATGGAAAAGATGGCATTACCAGCCTTGGCCCCAAAAAACGTCCCGGCCAGCAAGATATATACGGGTAGCCTGGCCGAGCACGACATCAGGGGATTAATCAAAATTGTCAAAATGCGGTCCTTTTCACTCTCCAGGGTCCGGGTGGCCATGATGGCCGGAGCATTGCACCCAAAGCCCATGAGCAGGGAAATAAAAGATTTGCCGTGAAGCCCTATGAGGTGCATGACCTTGTCCATTAGGAAGGCAGCCCGGGCCATATACCCGGTATCCTCAAATAGGGCGATGCAGAAAAACAAAATAAGAATATTTGGCAAGAATATAACGACACTTCCCACGCCAGCAATCACACCGTCCACGATCAAGTCCCGGAATAAGCCATCTGGCAAGATTCCACCAACAGTCTGGCCCAGCCACCCCACGCCCGCATCGATCCAACCTGTAGGATAGGCCCCAAGTGAAAAGGTGAGTTGAAACATGGCCCATATAAAGAATACAAAGATGGGAAGCCCCAGGAGGCGGTTGGTCAATACCTGGTCTATCTGCCGCGAAATATCCACCCGTCGTTCTGAGACTGTCTTCAGGACCTCTTTGAGGATTCCCGCAATAAAGCCATAGCGGTGGTCGGTCATGACAATTTCTGGCTCCTCATCAAAAAACTCACGGAGCCCCTGACGCTTTAATTCCGCCTCCTGGAGTATGGCTTCCCCGTGTGGATTTGTGAACTGGCGTACTCGCTCTTTGACAATTCTATCGTTTTCAAGGAGCTTTATTGCAACCCACCGGATATTGTAGGGAAGCTTTGAACCAGCCTTCTCCTCAATGAGCTCTGATAGTTCATGAATGGCCTTTTCAATATCTTTGCCATAATAAACCCGGCGGGTGCGAGGAAGCTCTACTTCAGACTTTGCCACCGAGATGATCGTTTCAAGAAGCTGCCGGGTTCCTGTGTTCTTATTTCCGACCGTAAAGACCACTGGTACATCAAGAAGTTCGCTCAGTTTATCTGCATCGATCTTGACACCTCGTTCTCTGGCAACATCAGCCATGTTGAGGACAAAAATGACCTTTGTATCAAGTTCGCGAAGCTGCGTGGCCAAGTAAAGATTGCGCTCCAGATTGGATGCATCAATGATATCGACAACCACATCCGGCTTTTCATCCAAGATAAAATTGCGGGCCACAACTTCTTCAATGGAGTAAGCAGTGAGGCTGTATGTCCCAGGGAGATCCACAACGGTAAGGTCATAACCGTTGGCCTTGAGGTGCCCTTCTTTTTTCTCAACAGTAACCCCTGGCCAGTTCCCCACCTTTTGGCGGGTTCCGGTCAAATTGTTAAAAATGGTGCTCTTGCCCGAATTAGGATTTCCGGCAAGGGCCACGGTGATCGATTTTTGAGGCATGCGCTATTCTCTACCCCTCAAATTTTCGACTTGAATGCGGGCAGCCTCATCCACACGGAGGGAGACATGATACCCCTTTAGGATGAGTTCGATAGGGTCTTTCAAGGGGGCATATTTTTCAATATAGACCTCAGTACCTCGCAAGAACCCCATCTCAAGGAGCCGTCTGCGAAAATGACCATCACCACCAACACGAACAATGGTTGCTGTCTGGCCCTCTTTCAACTCACTCAAGTTCATCCCTATCCTTTCCTTCTCCTCCCATTGGGCTTTACCATGATCTTCCTGGCAATGCCCCGGCCAAGGGCCAGTCGCGTACTGTTCACAGCGACGACTAGCTGGCCTTCACCACTGTTGGTTATGACCTCTACCTCGTCACCCCTCCGCAACCCAATGGTAGCCAATCGCAGTTGTGCGCCAGCCCCTCCCAAAAATTCTTCTACAATGCCTCTCTCGCCTTCCTGGGCAAATGAAAGGGGCATCAAACGAATACGTTCCTTAAGACAGCCAGAACACAGACCGTATATCTCCATCTTGTGCTGAAGCACGTGGAAACCGTGTAAAGCAGCTATCTCACGTTGAAGCTCTTCCATCTGGCGGTTTTCAAACTCAATGATCTTCTTGCACTTAGTGCAAATGAGATGGTCATGGTGAGAACCCAGATGTCGATGTTCATACAGGGTAGGCTGACCTTCAAATTTCTTTTTTGAAACAAACCCATAGCGGCAAAGGAGGTTTAACGTCTTTTTTACGAAATCCGGCTCAAAACTATAGCCATTATCTCTCAAAGCAGCAATCAATTCTTGAAAGCTGATGTGCCGCTCAATACTCAGAAGAACCTCCAGGATGGCCAATCTGTCCTCGATGTAGTCGATTTCTTCATCTTCAAAAAGGTGTTTAAACTGCTTTTTTTCTTGATCGTGAATTGTTTCCATCAGTTATTTCCTTATTGAAATTGAATTACAATAAGGATAATACAAAGCCCTTAGCTTGTCAAATGTTTTTTTTGAGATTCTACCCAGAAGCAAGGATATGCTTAGTTCTTGGAGTGACCAGGCAAGGTTATCGTAGAACAGGTACCCGAAGCGCATTCCCTTGATTGAACTTTCGGACGTGCTGATTCGCCTTTTCCAAAACCCATTGTATAACTGGTGGTGCTCAGGACACGTTCAAAGTCTTCGGACCCACAGTGGGGACATTTCATCTCCATTTCGTCCTCGGTCTTAACTGTGAGGAGCTCGAAAATCTCGTTGCACTTCAAACAACGAAATTCATATATCGGCATGACAACTATCCTTTCATCCAAATATGTTACGGCTTCGGAAAAAGTCCATCTGGAGCGTTGCACTTCATCCCCGCCCTGTTAAATTCTTGCTATGCGAGACGGCGGAGCCGATTTAACAGGGTAAATCATTCCGACGTACTTTTTAATCCCTCAAGATTGCGCCTGACAGCTTTAAAAGAGGCGCGCGCCTTGCATCTGGAGCTTCTTACCGTGCCGTCCATTTTTTAACTTGTTCCAAGCTTGTTAATGCCCAAATCGCTGCAATGTAGATCTCAACGGTCCTTTCTGAGTGCACTGCTGCTTGGCCGCCACATGGTGTATTTATAGCAGAAATACAGCATAGCTGCAAACCTTTTCTGTGGCCTTATAAACCATCATTATAAACGATTATCACGAAAATGCAAAGGAAGAACAAGCCGGTCGACATTTAAAATAAAAATGAATAATGGCAGGCGGGAACATGGCGTGAGGGGGCAATGGGCTTGACGAAAAGATAGAATTTTGGTAAGTATTACATTTACATATACGGGTTCCCACCTCATTTACTAATACGACAGGACACTTTCTGACGTCGTACGGAACTTGTGACTGTAAAGGAAAAGTTATGACAAGTATCAAGAATGCATTGGCAAGACTAGGGCCCAACACGATCATTGATCTGCGGGTCCAGAAGGCAAAGGATCTCGATGGCAAGGATGATCTCCGAAGAACTCGGATATTGGATATAACTGACGCTTTTATTGTCGTGGAGCAGCCCACCCCAGAGGTCTCCCCCACGATGGTGGATAGTCCCATGGGGATCACTTACATCGTAAGAGACCGGGATGGTAATCTCGTTAGGAAAATACTGGAAGCTAAACTTGTAAAAATCGGCAACTTCAAGTTGAAAGATGGGCTCACAGAGGCTCTTTTCTTTGACTATCCTTTCAACATGTATTTTGCCACTGTGCGCCGACATTTCCGAGTGGAGATTCCTCCGGATGAAGATGTCTGTGTCGTGATAACAGATTTAGACGGGCATCCCATAGGTTGCGCAAACCATTACAGAATAATGGATTTAAGTCTTCAAGGGCTAAGGTTCCTATGTAAAAAAAGGGTAAAAACAAAAGATGGATTCACTACCGACTCTGTCAGTCGTCTTTCCACAAATGATGAAATCCTCACTAAGATTTTCATTGATCAACAAGAAGTCTTATGGACAAAGTCGATAATCAGAGCCAAGTTGCGCCCCAAAAATCCAAAAAGTGAAGTGCTCTATTTTGGCGTCGAATTCTTACAACGAGTTACGACTGACGATCTAAGCAACAGGATACAATTTCATCAATATACGGAAAGAGAACAGCGCTGCATCATGCCCCATATCACCAATCTCCAAAGAAAAGTGCTCAGGAGAGAAAGGGAGGCTTAACTTTTCAATCATGGTTGACCATATCAAGCCGCCTTTTGCAGAACAAATCAAGTTGAAAAACCCACCCCTTCCACACTTACCCTTCCGGTCTCTTCGTCCACTTCGAATTTTGTGGGCAGGAACTGTTCAATCACCCACATGTTGGTCATCAAATGTTTTGTGATCCTGCCTGCGGTCAAAGAAGAGTGCCCTTTGCTTAAGGCCATATAAAGGACCAACTGGTCAGCCAGGTGGTCGTCAACAACCGCCCCAGAAGCCATGAATTCAAAAAAATCCAAGCAGGCATCATCGGCAACCTGTTCGGCTGGCTTGCCTTTTTTGCCTAAAGAGGTAAACCCGGCCGTCCCCTTTTCAAATCTCGCCCTTACAAAGACCACCGTGCCGGTACCTGGCGAAGGGCCCTTTAAAAGCTCAATTCGGGGGACCTTGTAGCCGTGATCTCTAAAGCGCTTGAGGACCTGATCTCGCTGCCTCTCAGCAATACTCATGGGCAGATTTGACACAGCCGAGAGCACATAAGTATCTTCAAGCTTACCCCGCCAAGTACGGCCAACTGCACAGAATTCTGGGACTGGCGATATGAATGCAATGACCTTTCCACCCCCCTTTGGATACCAGCCCCAACGCTTCATCTCCAGCCGTAGTGCTCCCCCCATCTCCTGGAGTGCAGGCACAAATACCCCCTGCAAGTAATGAAAACACGGACTCCAGGGCACATGGGTACCCCCTATGATATCAACCCGAGATGCCTTTTTGGCAATTAACAAAGCAGGAATCATGGTCTGCAGCACCAAGCTCGTAGAACCGGCTGTCCCTATATCAAGGGAATAGGAGCCCGGCGTGATTTGCCGAGGTTCAAAGTACAGGCGCATGGAGCCCAGTTCCGCACCTTTGACATTCGCTGCAGTGATCAAGGCCATGGCCTTTACTGCCATGAGGTGTTGTGGCCGCAACCCCGGCTTCTTGCGACCGCTCCGGATATTATGGATCTCCACGGGCTGCTGGCGTATAGCAGCCAGGGATAGGGCAGTCCTTAATATCTGTCCACCCCCCTCGCCGTGGCTGCCGTCTATTTTAAGCGTCATGCTCATAAGAGTGCTTCAAGAGCTGCCCACAGATTGCGCTTCCCCAGACCGGTTGTAGCCGAAAACAGAATCAGTGACGAAGGATCTGTGAAAAGTTCCTGGGCAATCAAGTATCGCTGTTTCGCCTGTTTGTTCTTTTTTAGCTTGTCTGCCTTTGTTAGCACCACAAGGGCCGGGATATTGTAGTGCGCCAGCCAGGCAAGCAAATCATGATCCCCCTGGTTTGGCTGTCTCCGGATATCCAGGATCACCACCACCGCGCGAAGACCCCTAGTGGCCTCTCCCCGAACCAGAGGCTCATATGAGCCGGAGGCCGATACAGAGGGCTCTCCGGCACGGCGGGTCATCAAGTATCTTTCAACCATCGGACCCCAGTTTTTGCGGACTGCTATGGAAACCTTAGCATAGCCATATCCAGGCAAATCCACGAAATAAAATTGATCGTTGATGAGGAAAAAATTGATGGTCTGGGTACGCCCTGGCGTGGAGCTGGTCTTTACCAGGTTCTTCCGGCCTAACAAGGCATTGATCAAAGAAGACTTCCCGACATTTGAGCGCCCCGCAAACGCGATTTCAGACCTGCCGGGTGGAGGATACTGGGAAGGCTTTACAGCGCTGGTGATGAATTCAGCAGATCGGACAATCATGGGCTGTTATAAACCCAAATAATGCGCCAAGAGTAGACATGAATGGAGGATGAGGAAAATTCCCTCCTTATTCTCGTAGCTATTATCGTAACGTATAACTTGGGATGAATCAGCAGAAGTCACCAAGGGATCAATACCGCTCTTTGATATATCGCTCAACCCGATCCATTCCCTCTGCAATGTTTTCCAGGGTGTTTGCATAGGAAAACCGCAGATACCCTTCGGCATTGGCCCCAAAATCGATTCCAGGGGTGACCCCTACGTGGGCTTTTTCAAGGATATCAAAGGCCAGTTTGTAAGAATCCCTTGAAAACCTCCCGGCATTGGCCAGGACATAAAACGCCCCTGTAGGCTCCACGGTGATGCCAAATCCGATCTCCTTGAGTCGCTTGATCATAAACCTGCGGCGTTCATCATAAATGGCCCGCATCCGTGCCACGTCTTCGACAGCCTCTTCGAGGGCTGCAATGCCAGCCCATTGGACCAGGGCATTGGCTGAGATAAAAAAATTCTGATGAACCTTCTGGATGGCCCGGATAAAGGGCTTTGGTGCAATCAAATAGCCCAACCGCCAGCCTGTCATGGCATATGTCTTTGAAAATCCGTTCAGGACAAAAGCCCTGTCTGTAAATTCCAAGATAGAATGTTCCTCGCCCTCATAGACCAATCCGTGGTATATTTCATCAGAAATAATGTATGGAGATAACTCCGAAATGGTCTGCATACGTTCATATCCCAGGAGGTTTCCTGTAGGATTGGATGGAGAATTGATAAAAATTGCCTTGGTCCCGTCATCGATCCTTTCCTGGATGGCCTCAGGCCGGTACTGGAACCCGTCATTTTCAAAAACCGGGATCGTGACCGGCTCGCCACCTGCGAACCGAATAAAGTTGGGATAACATGGATAATGGGGATCTGAAATGATCACCTTGTCTCCTGGATCCAGAAGGACACAAAAGAGCATGAACATAGCGGGTGAGGTACCTGAAGTCACAACCACCTGATCTGGCTCAATGACCACACCGTAGCGTTTGTGATAGTGCCGGCAGATGGCCTCACGAAGCTCTATCAAGCCGAGACTGTGCGTATAATGGGTGTGTCCAGCTGCCAGGGCGCGAATCGCAGCATCCTTAATGCAAGCGGGGGTATCGAAATCAGGCTCCCCTATCTCCAAATGGATAATATGGATGCCCGCCCGCTCCATACCATGGGCCTTTTCCAGCACGTCCATTGCAATGAAGGGTTTGATTTCTTGCGTGCGCCTGGAGATCATAGAAAAGTTCCTTGAAATCGATCGGAGGGCTTTTGCACCCGATCCTTGTAGTCACTTCGCTTTAAGGGAAATGACATTTAACCTTTATCCTCTAACCTTCAACGTCAAATCACCTTGTTCAGCGGATATTCAATAATCCCCTCGGCCCCATTTTTGAGCAGTTCGGGGATAATATCGCGCACCACAGAGGAGGCCACGACTGTTTCCACAGCAAACCAGTCTGACTGGTAAAGAGGAGATACGGTCGGGGCATTGAGGCTCGGAAGAATCTCCACGACTTGCTTTAGCTTTTCCTCGGGCACATTCATCTTCAGCCCCACCATTTTCTCGGCCAGCAAAGCACTCTTTAAGAGAAGTGCGATCTGCTTTATCTTTTCTCGCTTCTCCGGGTTGGCCCATGCCGCATGATTAGCAATCAACCGGGTGTTGGTCTGAAGCAGTTCATGGATGATCTTGAGTCCATGGGCTTTAATAGTACTGCCAGTTTCAGTCACCTCTACGATAGCGTCGGCCAAACCAGAAACAACCTTGGCCTCGGTAGCCCCCCATGAGAATTCTACCTTGACATCAATACCTCGTCGCGCAAAATACTTTTTGGTAAAATTGACCAACTCGGTTGCAATCTTTTTCCCTGCCAGATCCTCCAGTTTTTCAATGTTAGAATTGTAAGGGACAGCCAGGACCCAACGGGCCGGTCGCTGGCTTACCTTTGAATAAACCAAATCTTCGACAACCTGGACATCGGATTCGTTTTCAGATATCCAGTCCTTTCCTGTGAGGCCCGCGTCCAGGGTGCCACTTTCCACGTACCGCGACATCTCCTGGGCCCGGCAGATGGCGCACTCAATTGTGTTATCGTTAATCTCCGGAAAATAACTGCGTCCGTTGATATCAATCTTCCACCCGGACCGCTTAAACAGAGCAATTGTAGCTTCCTGAAGGCTCCCTTTGGGAATTCCTAGTTTAAGTTTTTCTGTCACGTTATTTGTATACCTCCTTGGGATCAAAAATTTTCTTGCCAACCACTCGAACTGAGTCCCCTTCCACCTTTTTGAAAAAACAACTCCGATACCCCGTATGACAAGCAGCCTCGCCCACCTGCTCCACCTTCAAAAGCACGGTATCGTCGTCGCAGTCAATGCAAATCTCCTTGACCCACTGGACGTGGCCGGACGTTTTGCCCTTGACCCAAAGCTCTTGGCGCGTGCGACTCCAGTATGTGGCCTTACCCGTTTTTAAGGTTTCTCGCCAGGCCTCCTCGTTCATAAAAGCAAGCATCAGGACCTCGCCGGTTTCAAAATCCTGTACAATCGTTGGAATCAACCCGCCGCATTTTTCAAAATTTAGGGGAATCATGGGTACAGGCTTGTAGCCGGAATCTCTCAACTGTGTCAAGTATATTTCAGGCTGTTGCCAAAACAGGCGTCCACCTGACATGAGAAAGCCGTTAAGGGGCATCTCTTTTTAAGGTCAGGTCAAATCATCCTGCTTGTCAGGGGCAGAATGTATCGCGTCACTCAAACCAGCCTCCGGCCTGGAGGGGCACGTAGGTGGCCTACAAGTTCAGGTGCCCATTGTAATTTTGTGCCATTATCGCAGCTATGAGGTGATATCAGCGACTTACCCACCAAAAAATCCCCCTTGACGGGTTGCAAACAGAAAAAAAGAGGACTCAGGATCTTCTTTTGGTGATTTAGCCCCAAGAGTGCCTCAACCCGACCCAAAATGCCTCCAAGGACTCAATGGCTCTTGCTCGTTAAACTATTTTTTGTTACAAAACAATTATGGCACATTCTCGAACTCGAACTCAGATCAAAGAGATAAGATCCAGACGGGGCAAGAAGGGAACCCTGGGGAAGCTGTTTTATATTTTTTACGTGACCGTGATTGTCTTTTCCCTCCTATCCGGGCTTTCTCTAGGAGGGGCTTATTTTTACTTTACAAAAAGTCTTCCAAAGATATCCTCACTAAAGGATTACCGCCCACCTATTATCACCACTGTCTACTCGGATGACAATCGCAAGATCGCCGAGTTCTTCAAAGAACGGAGAATTGTTGTACCCCTCTCTAAGATGCCAAAGATGCTCATCAATGCCTTTGTTGCGGCCGAAGACGCTCGCTTTTTCAAGCATGAAGGCGTTGACCTTTTCAGCATCGCCCGAGCATTCTTAAAAAACCTCGAAGCCGGCACCATCATTCAGGGGGGAAGCACGATAACCCAGCAGGTTGCCAAGTCTTTCTTTCTGTCACCTGAAAAAAGCTATGTGCGGAAGGCACGAGAGGCGATTCTCGCCTATCGTATCGACAAGGCCTTTACCAAGGATGAAATTCTGTTCCTCTATCTGAACCAGATATATTTAGGACACGGTGCTTACGGTGTTGAGGCCGCAGCCGAGAACTACTTTGAAAAGTCAGTGAGCGATCTTAATCTGGCTGAATGCGCCTTGCTGGCCGGGCTGCCACAGGCCCCCAGTCGTTATTCACCGTTTCTGCATCCTGAACGGGCCAAACAGCGCCAGATTTATGTGTTAAATCGCATGATCGATGAAGGATATATTACAAATGTCCAGGCAACCGAGGCCATCAACACCCCGGTTGATATTAAGCCCAGACGCAACTGGTACATTGAGGAAATCCCTTACTACACTGAATACGTTCGAAGGTATGTGGAGGAAAAATACGGCAGGGATGTCCTCTATAAGGAGGGCCTTACAATACACACGGCTGTCAACATCGAAATGCAAAAGGCAGGGCGGGCTGCCTTAAACCACGGGCTAGCCGCACTGGACAAAAGGCAAGGGTATCGGGGCCCGCTCAAACATTTAGAGCCAGAGAACTTTGAGGCGTTTTCTCAAGAAATCCAAAGGGCCCTTGAGAAACACGCCCTGGAACCTGACAGAATCCTCCAAGGGGTCGTAATTGCAGTCGATGATCGTGAGCAAAAGGCCACGATTCGCATCGGAAGCGAACAAGGAAACCTTTATCTTAAGGATATGAACTGGGCCAGGAAACCAGACCCAAACGTTGCTTACTATAATGTCAAAGTGAAGAAGGTCAGCAATGTTCTCAAGGTGGGCGATGTCATCCTCGTACGCGTCAAGGGTCGCCAGGGAGATGCAGGTCAGTGGGATTTATCTTTGGAACAGATACCTGATGTAGAGGGGGCACTCCTTTGCATGGAGGCTGAAACCGGCTACGTAAAGGCTATGATCGGCGGTCGAGACTTCAAGGGAAGCCAGTTTAATCGGGCCATACAATCGAGGCGTCAGCCCGGCTCCGCCTTTAAACCCATTATTTACGCTGCTGCTCTTGATAAAGGCTATACTCCTGCAACCATCATCATAGATGCACCAATCGTATATGAAGATACAAAAAAGGAATTCACCTGGAAACCCAGGAACTACGAAGAAAAATTCCACGGTCCCACTCTTTTCCGGACCGCTCTGGCTCAGTCCCGAAACGTCGTCACAATCAAGATACTTAAGGATATCGGCATAGATTATGTCATCGACTATGCAAAAAAACTGGGTATTCAATCGAACCTTACTCGGGACCTTTCCCTGGCGCTCGGCTCATCAGGGGTCTCCCTCCTTGAGCTGGTGGGCGCTTATGCCATTTTTAACAACCAGGGATACCGGGCAAAGCCGTGTTTTATCACTAAGATACTGGATCGAGATGGAAATGTTTTAGAGGAAAATCAGCCCGAAAGCGAAAAAGTGATTGAAAAGAGCACGGCGTATATCATGACCAATCTTCTCCAGGGGGTGGTTCAGCATGGAACCGGTTGGCGGGTTAAGGCCCTTAACCGTCCTGTAGCAGGCAAGACCGGTACGACCAATGACCTGCACGACGCTTGGTTCATAGGATATACCCCACGCTATGTAACAGGGGTATGGGTGGGCTTTGATGAAGAGAAACCACTCGGCGTTGATGAAACAGGTTCCAGGGCTGCGAGTCCCATCTGGCTGAAATTTATGCAGGCAATCCTCAAGGACAAGTCTGTACGGGTCTTTCAAGTACCCGATGGTGTGGTCTTTGCCAAAATAGATGCGGAGACCGGACTCTTGGCAGTTCCCGAATCAAAGCACACGATCTTTGAATGCTTTAAGGAAGGAACGGTCCCCACCGAATACTCAAAAAAGCCCGGTTCTATCACTGAGCCGGGGCAGTTTTTCAAATCCGATATGTAAGGCACCTCGTAGATTCAGCCTATGCAGTCATCGTTATTCATGAATCGTTAATCGTTTAGGGGTTGCGCCACTCGTTTCGTATAACGTCGGTCGGTTGCGTTGTTCTTTTCCGATAACCCTATCCCAGACCAGTTTTTTTCTCTGTGACATTGCCCAACTTCTGTCGCGCCAGGGCGGGCCGTTCCACGAATCCCGATACGAGCCGCGCAACCGCAACCGTTCCACTTAGGACCTCAGATGGCAGATACCAAGTTGGAACAAAAACGGGAGCAATATTAGTATCAAGAAAAGGCTCATTTTCATCACCCCAGTAGAGGCCGGCACTACGGAATGCGCACTCTTCGGTTTTCGACCTCCTCCAGCAAGTCCTTGGATGTATAAAGGACCACAAACTTTTCTTCCAGTCCTTTGACCAGGTTTCTGAGCTTGTCTTCTGGCAAGAGGCTGCTGCGTATGTAAACATTGCGGCGCCCCTCTTCGGCGTTTTCGTGTGTGGATAGAATGCTTACAATGCGCCCCCCATAAGAACGAATCACGTCAGCAGCTTCTTTGATCGAACCTGGACGATCCTCCAGACTGAAAGCAAACTGGATACCCCCGGTGTAAACACCTGTGATATTGATCAGCACCTTAAAAATATCGGTTTGTGTAATAATGCCGATCAGGGCACCCTTGCTGTTAATGACCGGAAGCGAGGAAATCTTGTTTTCAAGCATCAGAATGGCAGCAAATTCCACGGTCTCATCAGGCTTCACAAAGACGATATTTTGGGTCATAATGTCTTTGATCTTGATGGAAGCAAGCAAATAATTCAGCTCATACACATCCAGGGTTGTTGCTTTGGATGGTGCAGCGTCTCTCAAATCGCTATCACTGACAATGCCCACCAGTTCGCCCGTCTTGTTGACCACGGGGAGACAGCGGATCTTCTTTTCCTTCATGATGATCGATGCCTTCATCATGGAGGTGTCCTCATTCACCGTAATGACATCAGTTGTCATCCATCCCTTTACTAACATAAGACCTTCCTCCGTTTGTGTTGCCTTGTTGGATACTTGATACTGGTTGATTGCTGAAATGGGACTTATGAGCACAATCCAGTATCCAGTTTTTATATGCCCAGATAAGCCTCTCTCATGTCACGTGATGCTGCTATTTCCTCGGCGCCTCCTTCTGCCTTGATCCTGCCTTCATGCATGATGTAAACATAGTCGGCTGCCTTAAGCGAGGCCTCAGCGTTTTGTTCCACAAGGAGTATGGTTAACCCTATCTCCGCCTTCAATCTTTCAATGGTCTCGAAAACTTCACCGACAAGCTTGGGTGCCAATACCTGACTTGGCTCATCCAGCATAATGAGTTTTGGCTTGGTCATCAGTGCCCGAGCGATCGTCAGCATCTGTTGCTCGCCGCCACTCAGTGAACCGGCCTTTTGTTTATCTCTTTCCTTGAGAACAGGGAAAAGAGCGTATACGAGCTTAAGGGAATCATGCATATGTTGAAAGGCCTCCTTTCGATAGGCCCCCATGATTAAATTCTCATGGACCGTCATCTCAACAAACAGGTGCTTTCCTTCGGGGACCAGGGTAATGCCCAAGTCCACTTTTTTGTGGGTCGGCAGGGGGGTGATATCTCTTCCTTCATAAGTGATCCTCCCATGCCAGGGCTCCACTGAACCCAATATGGTCCGCAGGAGGGTCGACTTTCCGACCCCATTAGGCCCGAGTAGGGAGGTTATCGAACCCTTCTTAACCTCCAAACTGGGTTGCCATAATACCTGCATCGACCCATAGCCAGATTCAATATTTTCAACCTTCAGCATATGATCTTCCCGGCGGCCTATTAAGCCGTCCCCTTGTCGCTTTCAGGGCCATTGGTCTTTTTCCAGTTCTTTTTAAATTCCTTGGGTGCCCCCCCAAAGTATACCTCTACGACTCTCGGATCGCTCAAGGCCTCTGTTGTGGCGGCATCCACTAACTTTGCCCCTTGGTGCATCACCATGACCCTTTCGGCCAATCCGGCCACGGCCCTCATGATATGCTCGACCATGGCAATGACCGAAATCTTTTCCTCATCCTTTATCCGCATGAGGAACGCAACCATGTGATCGATATCCTTGGGGTTCATCCCGGCCATGGCCTCATCCATCAACAAAAGTTTAGGGTTCATTGCAAGGGCACGGGCAATTTCCATCATTTTTTTTTCCACCGGCGTAAGGCTCCCAGCGGCCTTGCCCCTATGGAGTTGCAGGCCCACCATATCGATATACCGGTCAGCTATTTTCAAGGACTCGTCCACGCTCACCTTTTTCCCTAAGGTGCCAAACATAGCACCAATGGCGATGTTTTCTCTGACTGTGGCCGAGCTGAAAGGCCTTGGGATTTGAAAAGTTCGCCCAATGCCCAGAGGTGCTCTTTTGTAAGGTGGCAGCCGGCTGATATCCCGGCCTTCAAAGATGACCCTCCCCTCGTCAGGGATGAAGACACCGCTCATGATATTGAACAACGTCGTCTTACCAGCACCATTCGGGCCTACGATGGCGATCAATTCTCCAGCCTCGATCTCCAAGCTTACATGATCAACGGCTAGCAGACCGCCAAAGCGCTTAGTGACACGATCCAGCTTTAATAGGGACATATAAGCGCCCCCTAAAGGACATACTGCTCCAAGGCTGTACCCTTCACCCGATTTTTCAACATCCCGACGATCCCTTCCGGAAAAAACACGATGATCAGGATGATGATCGGAGCAAAAATAAGGAGTTGAAATCCCGGTAAAACAATGGACAGATAATACTTGGATAGGCCATAGATAAGCCCACCGACCAAGGGACCAAGAAGGGTCCCGGCCCCACCCAGAAGCACAATGATGATGGCCTCCACCGTGTAATGGATCTCAAAAACCTCAGGTGGGAACACATAGGGGGTTTTTAGGGCCCATGCAGAGGCTCCGAGTAACCCGGCAAAAACCGCACTCGTAATAAAGGCTATGATTTTGTATTTCGTTACATGAATCCCCATCACCTTGGCGGCATCCTCATCCTCTCTGAGAGCCGTCAGAGCATAACCGATTTTACTCTTCATGTAGTAAAGTGTCACAAATGCGGCCGCGGCCGCAATTATTAGAACCAAGACATCAGCCCAAAAGGTGGACAGTGCGCTGGCTGTTTCTCTTCCAAAGATCTGGTTGAGTTCCGCCGTAAATATCATGCCTTCAGAACCATTCCATATCTTTGCCCCCTCAATAAAATACCTGAAACCCTCGTTGACCCCGATAGTGGCAATGGCAAAGTAAGCCCCTCTCAGTCTGAGCGCCACAGCCCCCACGGCCAAAGACAACAGGGTGGCCATCACCACTGCCAAGGCCAACCCGATGATGATGATCCCTATTCCAAGTTCCTCCACGTGGGCCAATTTCGTGATGCCTAATGCCATCCCATAGGTCCCCACGCCCAGGAAAGCGACATAACCGAAATCAACATAGCCCGTCATACCGAGGAAGATGTTAAAAGCCTGACCAAGAGCGCAGTAAAAAGCAAGCATGGCCATCAACTGCCACATCCCGGTCATGTTGCTTCCGATCAAGAACATGGCGAGGTATGCGACATACACAGGGATGAGGGGGTAATATTTGGTGGGATCCGCTCTCATTTGGCCCTCAACAGCCCGGTGGGTCTAATCAGAAGTATCACAAGGAGCATCATACAGGAAAAAAACCTGGTCAAGGCAAAGGGCTCTACGCCGGGGAGAAAGGCAAACAAGGTATAAGATCCGTTTTCTATAAGCCCAAAGACCAAGCCTCCAAAAAAGGCACCATAGGGAGATGCAAGCCCGCCGAGCACTGCGATTACAAAGGCCTTCAGGGTGTATGGCCCACCCATATAAGGATTAATGCCCACGGGAATAAACATTGTGAGGAGAACGCCGCTCACAACGGTCAACCCTATGCCCAGGGCAAAGCTCATGGCATAGACCCCTTCGACATTCACGCCGCATACCTTGGCCCCCTCACTGTCCTCAACAACGCTCCTCATCGCGGTCCCAGCCCTGGTCTTGTTGAACCATATATACAGCAAAACGGCAATAAGCACACTGCCAAGGCAGGCATAGAGCTTTGTCATTGGCAAAACCGTCATGGGGAGAGTTATCTTGCCTACAGCCCAATTGTAACCTCGAAACTCAGAACCAAAGATAAGCTTGGCGGTCTCCTCCAGCAAAACGCCAATAGAAAAGGTGGCCAGCAAGGAAGCAAGTTCCGGGGCCTTGATTAACCTGCGAAGCACCGAATAGTAGAATATGAACCCCAGGGCCAGGCCTATAACCAAGGCAACGGGGATGGCCAGTATTGGAATAACCCCCAAGGCGCTGAATAACCACCATGCAATGAATGCCCCCACCATGATGAAGGCCCCATGGCCGACATTAACCACCCTGAGAACGCCGAATATCAGGCTGAGACCCATGGTTGCCATACCATAGATCGCACCGAGCACAAGGCCCTGAATCAGGTTTCCGATTAGCTGCTCTAATATCATGGTGTTATGTCCTAACCCAGATCAGGTTGGCAGATCTCGACCCTTGCCTTGATGTGAAAATCTCCTCCCTAAGGCACTTCCGGCTTAGTGGAGGAGATTTTCAACAGGCTACCAGCCGGGAAAAGTGAGATTTGTCCTCACCGGCTCCACCTTCTCGTGAAAATAAGCGAGTATCTTACTATTTGGGCACGGCTAACTTCCCCTTGGCCTTTTCAGCAAAGGTGGGCATGGGATAGTAAAGTTTGCCTGTCTGGGCTTCAGCAGGCCATACAATAACCCTTTTTCCCCCTTGCCACTGGACGTCTACCATGGAATGCCCGACCTGAAGCCCGGTGTCATCAACGTCCCAGCCCCCGTAAAAGGACATGAACTCAAGATCGCCAAGGGCACGCCTAACCTTATCAGAATCGACGCTACCAGCCTTCTCTATCCCCATGACCAGCGCCAAGACCGCAGCTCCGGCCTCAGCCGCATGATAATCCGGTATGATATCTTTGCCCAAAGCCTTTTTGAACAGATTCACAAATTCATCTTGACTCGGACCAATCCAGGGGAGGCCAACCTTTTTGGCCTCTTCAGGAGCGTATTTCACCCCATATTCCCAATGTGAAGGTCCCATGACGCCTTCGGCCATGCCCGTTAAGGCTTTGTAGAAGGCCGGCAGGGTTGCGGCCGCTATCAGTGACAGGGCATTGGCGTTTATGTCCAGATCAGCCATCTGTCGATTAAAAAGCTGACCGTCCTCAAAATGTCCCCCTCCAATGACGATATCTGGCTTGGCTGCCTTCAAGGCAGAAAGAAGGGGGGTTAGATCGGTGACCCCTTTAGGGTAAGTCCGTTTGAAGACGATCTTGAAGCCAAGCTTTTTGGCATGTTCTTCTGCTCCAGCCATGACCATTTTTGCGAACTCAGAGTCCTCATAGGCCAACGCGACCCGCTTGGCATGGGGATCAACCTTATGAATCATGTCAAGGGTTCCCTCGTGATACCTGCTGGCTGGACCAATGGTTTGGACAATGTATTGAAATCCCTGGCGGAAAATTTTGTTGTTTGCACCTCCGTGATCCATGTAAAGCATCTTGTGACTTTCAGCCACAGGGGCTCCCCGAAGCGTAAGCCCAGAACTATAAGGAGCAAAAATACAATCTACTTTATCAACTGTAATCAGCCGCGAGATAAGGCTTGTAACAGCCTCCTTTTTGGACTCACAATCATAGTATTTGTATTCGAGAGGGAGCTTTTTCCCGCCTACCGTGACCCCGCCATAAACTTTATTCACCCAATCCACACATGCCTTTATTCCACCTATGGCCTGTTCCCCAGCCTTGGCATACTTTCCTGAAAGGCATGCTGGATGGCCGATGACGATCTTCCCTGGCGCAGCCGAGGCATGTGTTGCAAAAAGAAGGGCAAAAACGGCCACAAAACCTATCATCCTTATGGAACACCTATTGCTCATGACGACTCCTCCTTGTGGCTAAGCTTTTTAGTGTCTCCCTGTTGGCTCCCATCTTGAATGGCAAATAATGACGATTGACCACTTTTTCACTGACTAGGTCTTCGGAGGGCAAAGAAATTCGCTTCTAGTACCCAGTCTTTTACAGGTTATTTATGGATGGGCATTCACTAATCGATAGCGCTTACTTTGTCAAGGATTACACAACACGAATATGGCAATCCTTTCATACGCTCTACACCGCTCTACACGCGGCACCATGATCAAAATCTGATTAACAGGCTGTTGTCCAAACAGCCTGCACCTGGCATGAAAAAAGCAAATATCAAAGGAGGGCTATACCTTGATCGGACGGCTCCTCGAACGCAAAGCGCTGTCGCAGGCAAAACCCCCGCCCTGTGGGCAGGGAGCTTCAATTGTCATTATTTGGGCAACAGCCCGTCAAGAAATGACCCAAACGGCCATATCCCTTGCCTGCTGGACGACCTTATTGGAGACACTTCCAAAGAGAAACCGTTTGATGCGTGAGATCCCACGACGACCAATCATGATGGAACCGTATCCACCCTCCCTGGCCTCCTTTAAAATGGAGCGAACCACGGGTACTCTCGTCTCAAGACGTGTATTGATCGCAAAGGCCGGCACATCACTTTCTATGAGATAGGTCTTGGCCTGAAAGAGCATTTCTTCGGCATCGCTTATCACCCTTTGCTCAATGCTCGACTCGACGTAAGCCAGTTCTGTCCACATCAAAGTCATCTCTTTTAGAATCAGCGGGGTCACCACATGTAAGATGGTCACCTCCATGGGACCTGCCTCAGCCAGGAGCCATGCAACCTTGTCCAGAACGCGCTTTGAATTCGGGGAGCCGTCAACCGGTACCAAAAGCTTTGGCGAATCAACTTCACCATCCACCATGCACAGCGGCAAGCCCTTGGTATGCTGGAGCACCTTGTGCGTCACACTCCCCATGAAAAACTCTTCCAAACGACTCATGCCGTGTCGTCCAAGCACAATTGCATCATAGACCCCCTTGTCTTCGAGCTCAAGGATATCACGAGCCACACCACCTGAGCGATCTCTTATCAAGGGCCGAATATTTGTGGGGTCCATACCGGCCCTGGTCAAAATCTGCTTGGCCTCATCCATGATCAAGGCAGCTTTTTTTCGATTCTCCTTTTCCACCTGCACACTGAAATCTTGGAGCTGTAACAACTCGGCCATGCTTTCCCCTGGTTCCAGAAAAAGGGGTGGGATGTCAGGAAGGATATGGAGCAGGTCCACCACCACACGCTTGCTTTTCCCAAAGACCGACCCGAGATATTTCACCGCAGCCATGCTCGCAGGCGAACCATCGATTCCTACCAAGATATGCTTATCCATTTTCGTCATTCGTTATTCGTTATTCGTTATTCGTCATTAGTCACTTGTCATTCGTCATTCGTTGCGGGTCGTGTCTTGAATGACCAGTGACAAGAGGCATCGGGCATCCGGCATCGAACATCGAGTTTCCACATTCCGGTTCACGATTCACGATTCACGGTTCACGATTCCCCCGGCCCGCCATCATTTCCCGGGCGTGATCCAAGGTTTTCTTGGTGATCTTTACCCCGCCCAGCATACGAGCCATCTCTTTCACACGCTTCTCTCCGTGTAAGGGCGTCATCGTGGTCCGGGTGCGTCCCCTGTAAACCCTCTTTGCAATCTTGAAATGATGCTTTCCAAACTGAGCAATCTGCGGAAGATGTGTGATGCAGATTACCTGATGATAACGGGCCAGGACCTGTAGCTTCCGGCCTACGACCTCAGCCACGCCCCCGCCGATGCCTGCGTCCACTTCATCAAAGATTAGGGTCTCCACGGACCCCTTGGTCGCCAAAATCGCTTTCAGCGCAAGGATAATCCGGGAAAGTTCACCGCCCGAAGCGATCTGGGCAAGTGGTCTCAAATCTTCACCCACATTTGGGGCAATCAGGAAATCAACACGGTCGATACCCGTGGCCTCTATACCGCTGTTATCCAACACAAGATAAGGATCTGCACCCTCATCAACCGGACTGGGTTTAAACTTGACCTCAAACCGGGTGCCTGACATCCCCAGAGAGGCCAACTCTTGCTGAACCCTTTCGGAGAGTCGTTCGGCCGCTTCCCGCCTCTTCTCAGATAGTTCATGGCACAGCTTGCAGAGTTTTTTATACAACTGGTCAAGCTTTTCCTCTGTTTCAGCGATTTGCTCTGGCAAAAACGATATACGTTTTAGCTCCTGTTCAGCCGCCTTGCCGTGGGCCAGCACCGATTCAAGAGACCCGTCGTACTTTCGCTTCAGTCTTTGGAGCACATCGAGTCGCGTTTCTATGGTTTCCAGTCGATCGCTATCAAAGACAACGCTGTGAAGATAGCTACGCAGATCATTGGCAATGTCTTCCAACTGAAAAGAAGCTTCCTGCACCCTTTCTGCCACAACGGACAGGGAGGAATCAATGCTGCTGAGTGCTTGAAGCTCCCTTCCGACCTCGGTCACGTATTCAACCACGGCCCCTTCAGCTCCATAGAGGCGGTCCACACACTTGCCCACGGTTTCATATAGCCGCTCGGCGTGCTTCAGGCGCTGGCGTTCCTGCTCCAGTTTTCTGTCTTCTTCCGGAGCTACCTGCGCCTGCTGGATCTCACGACATTGAAACTCAAGAAGTTCTCGGTGCTCGGCTTGCTGGATGTGTTGACGCTTTAAGTCGGCCAATTTCCTGAGCAACGGAAGCATCTGTTGATAGCACGCCGAGACGCGGCCACGCAGCTCGATCAGGTCTCCAAACTGGTCGATCACCAAAAGGTGCTGTTCTGGTTTCAATAAGCTCTGGTGGGCATGCTGACCAGAAATACTGGCAAGATGCTCGTTGATCGCTGACAGCATCTGTACGGTGGCCAGACGGCCATTAATATAGATCCTGTGTCGGCTGTTCCTTTGGATGATGCGCCGGACCAACAGCCCCTCTGACACATCAAACCCCTGCGCCCGTGCAACCATGCCTGCCTGGCTATCAGGCGGGACCTCAAACAAGGCTTCAAGCTCAGCGGTGTCTTCTGAAGTCCGGATCAAATCGGGTGAGGCCCTGCTCCCCAAAAGCAGGTTTACCGCATTGATAATAATCGATTTACCAGCACCTGTCTCTCCGGTCAACATGGTGAGGCCTTCCTGGAAGGTCACCGAAAGGTCGTTGATGATGGCAAAATTCCTGATGGAAAGTTCCCGAAGCACGTCAATTACAGAGTGCCTAAAATGAGCTAAAGTGAGCTAAAGTGCCTAAAGTTAAAAGAACAAAGTAAGTAATAAGGTTTCTTTGAGTCCTCAACTTTAGCTCACTTTAGGCATTTTAGGCACTTTAGCTCACTTCTCAACAATCAATCAATAATCGTCAATCGATATGATGTTCTCAAAAATCTCATTCAGCGCCTGCACCGACTTGGCATCATCCGGCAAGTCCACTGTCGGCCGCCCCTCGGTGTCGTACTGGGTAATCAGCTCGTCCTCTGGTACCCATCCAGCCAGATTTAACCCAGCCGCTTCTATCGCATCCTTGGCAGTTAGAGGTAGCTCCTGATTGACCCGGTTGATAATCACATAGTCTTTTTTGATATTAAGACGAAGTTCCCTGGCCAGATCACGAATCCGCACGGCCGCCAGTAGTCCACGTTGGGTGGGGTCGGACACAATCAGCAGAATATCCGCCTGACGGGCGACCAGACGACTGATATGCTCCATCCCGGCCTCATTGTCCATGACCACGACCCGGTAATTTCCACACAATCGGTCCATGTACCGGGATAGCAGCGTGTTGGCATGGCAATAACAGCCCGGGCCTTCAGGCCGACCCATGACGATAAGGTCATACCCCTGGCTCTCTACCAAGGACGCCTGGACCTTATACTCCATGTAGAGATCCCTGGTCATACCTGGGGGCACCCCATCCTTGATCCCCTCCCTGGCTTCGCCCAGCGTCATCTCTACCTTGAGTCCCAGCACCTCATTTAAATTCGCATTGGAATCGGCATCCACGGCAAGGATTGGCACCATCCCTTTTTTTAGAAGAAACCGGATGAGAAGACCTGCAATCGTGGTCTTGCCGGTCCCACCCTTGCCAGCCATGGCAATCATCATGGACATTGACCCTTCCTCTCATTCCAGATCATTTCACACGCCGCATCAAGGTAGTCCGTCACGTTCGAAAAGAGGCGGGTCTCTGTATGTGGAAGAAAAAGGGCTGCCATGTATTTGTCCATAAAGGAAGAATTGTCGCTCAGCTCAATATTCGTCATCATTCTGGCAATCTGTTCTACCTCACGTAACATCCCTCTGGACAAGCAAACCAAACGGGATCCCAGGAGGGATCCATTCCCCAGAAAATGAAATTTTTCCAAAGGGATATCCGGAAAGAGTCCAATCTGTTTTCCCTTTTCGATGTTGATGTATCGACCAAAGGCGCCTGCGATGATCACGCGATCCAGGTCCTGGAACGAGAGTTCGAAGCTTTCAAGTAGCGTCAAACATCCGGCAAAAAGAGCCCCCTTGGCACGAATCAGGTTCTCAATATCAACCTCGGTGATCACGATATCCTGGCCGATGGCAGAATCTTGTGCCCAAACCAGCACATATTCATATCCGAACGGCCCAGGTCGTATTCGGTCAGAAGACAGGTTCTGAACAAATTTTCCGCCGCGGTCGATCACACACGCACAAAGGAGTTCAGCCAAGATACTAATCAGGCCGGACCCACAAATCCCTCGTGGTCTTTTCCTGCCGACCGTGATGATCATGGGTTCCAGGGTCACTGGGTTGATGTGGAACCCCTCGATAGCTCCCAAGTCAGCACGCATGCCGTGCTTTATCCCCCCCCCTTCAAAAGCAGGCCCCATGGAACATGCCGCACAGGCCAGCCAATCACGGTTCCCGAGGACGATCTCTCCGTTGGTGCCAATGTCCATATAAAGGGTGAGATCTTTGTTTTGAAAGACACCCGAACCTAGTATGCCAGAGACAATATCCCCTCCAACATAACTGGCTACTGCAGGAAAACTATAGAGCTTTACACAATCAGGCACATCAATGCCCACATCTGATGCCGAAACCAGTGGCATAAAATTGGCCGCTGGCACATATGGCGTCTCCCTGATGTAGCGTGTTTCCAAGCCCAGCAGGAGATGTGTCATCGTGGTATTGCCGGCCGCAGCAATGCATGAGATGCTCTTTTTTGAGCCTCCAGTCTGTTCCAAAAGCTCATCAATCACCTGATTGATGGAGGATAGAACCAAAGATTGCAACTTTTTTTTCCCTTCGGGCTTTTGTGCGTATACAATTCGGGTAATGACATCGTCGCCGTATTCAGCCTGTCTATTATATTCAGCCCTTTCCGATAGAACTGTCCCTGTTTTAAGATCAACAAGTTGAGCGCATATGGTTGTTGTTCCAACATCCAAAGCAATAGCCAGATTCTGGCCAGAGGTATCACCAGGCTCTAAGCGGACAAGTTTCAACATTGAAAATTTTTGTTCCAGAAATGAAATCGTCTCTGGTTCCGGGATGGCCATCAGCGTGGCTGTAACAGACCAATCACCGGCCCTGAGGCGCTCTGGCATGGTTTTGAGACATCGAACATCTACAGAAATATTTTCAATGTGATGCTGTTTTCTTAGTCCTGTAAAAAGGCGTGTCAGGTCGCTAACATTATCCTGCAACGTGGGCGGTGTAAGTTGGACGGGCACCTTGATCGTCATGGGTTCAAACGCCCAGCCTTCAGCCAAAGGTTTTGTCTCAAGGGTAGAAATCTTACGCTCCGCCCTTCCCATATCGAGTTTCTGCGCCACAACCCCTTTGAGGCCCCTTGACTCAAGAGGAATTCGCACAGTACAGTTTGAAAGAACAGAGGTTCTACACGCCTGCCGATATCCCTGCGCGTATTCCGCCTCACTGATATGTTCGGTCTTTTCGCTTTCAACCTCCCCTGCTTCTATGATCACACGGCACTTGCCGCAAACACCCTGCCCACCGCACGAGGCATTGATATGCACACCGGCTGCAAGGGCCGCCTCTAACAGGTTGGTCCCCTTGTCAACGCGAATGGTTGTCTTGTCCGGCTCGAAGGTGAGAGTGTACTTCATATTGAAACAGAACTTAGCGCCACTTCATTCCGCAATCGGGTAGTGCAGGTCCTCGGTTGGCGACAATGCCAATCGAGGAAGTGCGGCATCATAGGTCCAAATTAACTCAGCTGGAGATTCCCGGCAGTCGGCCTGGTCTTTGATGGTGAGAATTTAATCACAGGCACCTTGTTTGGTCAAGTAGTTTTGCGTGCGCCTCGCCTTGCGAGGGGCCGTGGGCATTTACGCCCCTCTATACAAGAAATGGGATCTTGGTATTTGGCTTATGAATTCTTCAGATAAAGGGTCATGTTTCATTGGGGAAGTCCACGATGCCCGTCTTCTCGGAAATACGTTTTTGCAAGGATTTTCGAAAGGTTGCCTGTTGTTGGTAGGATTAAGAAGGAGGAAATCCGGAGTCGGGGTCGTGGTCTCATCCCAATATTTTGTATAAGTATAAGTGCGGTGAGACTTGCATTCGCCACCGTCCCCAGACTTCCGCCATATAAAATAATGCACAAGATATGCCATTTCAAGGGAAGCAAGAAAAAATTTCAGCACACATGCGTGCCCTGGCGTGGATCAATTCACTGCGTGTTTGGCAAACGAAGTCCTATGCTTGAAATTTAGGAAGCTGTTTTTTCTGAAAGATGCGACATCACGAAAATTCGGAAAACGCCTCAATAAAGTATGCAGGCCAAAGGGTGGAGTTTTATGGCAGTGACATGATGGACGTCTCTATAATTATAATTGTCTTCAGGCGACCATTCTTTCAGCGACTTTCCTTAGCCGCCGAACGATCAGCTTCTTCTGCGTCTGTGGATGCCGCCTTCTGAACAAGGATCTCATATTCCCGGTCAACCCTGTCCTGGATTTCCTTGATAGTCTTCTTGTCCAAGTGACGGAATCGTCCCTGGAGTTTCAAGTACACCTCCACAGGTTTCGGCTTTTTGATCTTCTTGGTTAAGATATACTGTCCATCCATGACTTCATACAATGGAAAGATATTGGTTTGCACGGCCAACCGGCTGATTTCAACGGCTCGCTCTGGAGCAAGACGCCAGCCTGTGGGGCAGGGAGAATATATGTGCAGGTAGGCCGGGCCTTTGATCATGGCCGCCTTTTTGGCCTTGTTCATCAGGTCCAGATAATAAGCCGGTGAGGCTGTGGCCACATAGGGGATCCCATGAGCGGCCGCGATGGCTGGCAGATTTTTTTTCCAGGTGTGCTGTCCAATACTCAACTTTCCCGGAGGGGATGTCGTGGTCATGGCACCATAAGGGGTGGCGCTTGACCTCTGGATACCTGTATTCATGTAAGCTTCATTGTCGAGGCAGATATAGACAAAATCGTGTCCCCGTTCCAGGGCACCAGACAGGGCCTGGATTCCGATGTCGGCCGTGCCGCCGTCCCCTGCCATGGCAACGATGGTGGTCCGTTGCTTCGGTAGCCTCCCCTTTCGCATCAGGGCCTTTCGACCCGCCTCAATCCCAGAGGCCACGGCTGCCGCATTTTCAAAAGCCACGTGAATCCACGGCACCTCCCAGGCGGTCTGGGGATAGGGAGACGTGATGATCTCCATACATCCGGTAGCGCTTGCTACGATCATATTCTTGCCCATGGCCTTGAGTGCCATGCGAAGGGCAAGCACCTCCCCGCACCCCTGGCAGGCACGGTGGCCTTGGGCCAGGGCTTCCACCTTTGGCAAGGATTTTGGGGTAAACTTCTTAAAATTTTTCAGCGCAGCGTCCATTATCTTTCCCTCACTCCAATCAGTTCGTACATGGGGCCTTTGCCCTTTTCGGCATATCGAATGGCCTTTTTGACCATCTCCTCAAACATGGCCACAGTAATATCCCGCCCGCCAAGACCTGAAATAAATCCAAAGACCTGTGGCTGGTCAGGTGCCCCGTACAGGGCAGACTTGACTTTCGAACAAACAGGACCACCCTGGGCACCAAACGAAATAGCCCTATCCACAACAGCCAGCGTTTTTATCCCCTTTACAGCCCTTCTGAATTCTTCAAGGGGGAACGGCCGCCAGAGACGAAATCGCATCAGACCAACAGGAATGCCCTTTTCGCGCATCCTATCCACAGCTGTCATGGCCGTCTCCGTCACAGAACCCATTGTCATCAAAATGACTTCAGCACCTTTTGTTCGGTAAGTCTCAATCGGTTTGTAGGAACGTCCGTACTGTTTTGCAAACTCCTTCCAGGCCTTTACAATGACCTTCTTAGAACCATTCAGGACCGATTCGGCCTGCTGTCTGGCCTCGGTATAGACTTCTGGCACCCCGACCGGTCCCATAGTAATGGGCGCTTTGGGGTCGAGTACCATTTGCGGCTTGTACGGTTTTAGGTATTGACTCACCTCTGAAGCGCTTAACAACTCAATCGGCTCAATCACGTGGCTGAGCGTAAACCCATCCATATTCACGATTACTGGAAGTAAAACCTCAGGGTCTTCGGCCACCCTGAAGGCATGGATAATCAGGTCAAAGACTTCCTGGCCATTTTCGGCAAAGGTCTGTATCCATCCACAGTCTCGCTCGGCCATGATGTCACTGTGATCATTCCATATGCTAATGGGCCCGGATAGGGCACGGTTAGCCACGACCATCACAATCGGGGTACGCAATGAAGGAGCAATAAATAATATCTCATGCATGAGGGCAAGGCCCGGCGCGCTGGTTGCCGTAAAGGTGCGCGCTCCTGCTGCCGCTGCCCCGATACATGCGCTCATGGCAGAATGCTCGGATTCCACAGGAATAAACTCAGCATCCAATTCGCCGTCTGCCACCAGTTCAGACAAATGCTCCACAATGTGCGTTTGAGGCGTAACTGGGTAGGCCGCTATCACATCGACATCTGCCGCACAGGCCGCCTCGCTCGCAGCCAATGAGACCTCGATTCCCACCTTCCTCGGCATAACTACTCTCCTTCCATAACCATGGCAATGGCATCCTTCGGACATTCATGAGCACAGATGCCGCACCCCTTGCAGTAATTCTCGTTCCACTTGAAATAGCCACTCCTGGTAGGTGAGTAAACCATGTCCGGGCAGTAGATCCAGCAAAGACCGCACTTGATGCACTTGTCGCGATCTATAACCGGTCTCTGGCTGCGCCAGTCGCCGGTTCTAAGTTTCCTTGAACTGCCGGGCTCTGTAATGGCACACCCGATCTCCAGGTTTCTCCATCCTGTGACTGCATCTACCTTCGCCAATGTCTTCACTCCTTTGTCTTTGCTCGCTGGTTGAGTGGTTATCTTTTACCATGCTCAACCACTCAACTATTTATACCCATCACGCCAATACGCCCATTTTGAGCGAAGCCCCTGAGCGCTCTATTGAACCTGGTGATAGGCTTCATTCATGGCGTTAAGGTTCTTTTCGGCAATCCGGCCAAAACGTGCTTTGAGCGGTGTCTCCATAGACTTGATATCAATCACACCTGTAGCCTTTATGAGGGCGCCTAACATCGTGGTATTGGTAATGGGGCGGCCCAGGTGTTTTATGGCAATGCCCGTGGCATCCACGAGGGCCATCTTTGCTTTGATACCAAAGGCTTTGCGCACCTCCCCTTCATCCTTGGAGGTATTCAAAATGACCATTCCGTTTTTCTTAAGCCCAGCCGTCACATCCACGATCTTTAGGATTGTAGGATCAAGGACCACCACAATATCAGGTGTGTAGACCCGCTCGCGGGTCCGAATAGGGGCATCGCCAATGCGTACAAAGGCCATCACCGGTGCCCCACGTCGTTCAGGACCAAAACTGGGGAAGGCCTGGGCATACTTGCCCTCATTGATGGCTGCCAGGGCCATCAACTCCGTGGAGGTCACCGCCCCCTGGCCGCCTCGACCATGAACTCTAATTTCGATCATGATAAACCCTTTCGGTTGGTAGTATATGGGCAGGGAAGACCCTATAAGAGTTGTAATTACTGCATTTTTGGTGGGATGTCAAAGAAAAAGTTTTCAACTAATTATCTCACCAAATAGATCGCGCGCTGCCCTGCCCAGTTCACCTAAGCGTTCCACCATGTGAATGCCCGCCTCGCGCATGGCAGCTATCTTTTCTCCTGCCGTTCCCCCAGCCCCTGATATGATCGCACCCGCATGTCCCATACGCTTCCCTGGCGGGGCGGTAAGGCCGGCAACAAATCCAAGCACAGGTTTGTTGAAATGATCCTTGATATACTCAGCAGCGGCCTCCTCGTCGCTGCCCCCAATTTCTCCAATGAGCACCACACCGCGCGTTTCCGGGTCCTTATCAAAAAGCTTCAGGATGTCCACAAAGGACGAACCGATAATCGGATCGCCCCCAATCCCAATGCAGGTGCTCTGCCCCAGGCCGCTCTGGGTTAGCTGGTGCACCACCTCGTAGGTGAGCGTGCCGCTCCTTGATATCACACCAATTGAGCCCTCTTTATGGATATGGCCGGGCATGATGCCAGCCTTGCAACGACCTGGTGAAATCACCCCGGGGCAGTTTGGACCGATGAGGCGGACATTGTGACGTTTCAAAAAGGGAACCACCTTCAACATGTCTTTTATGGGAATCCCCTCGGTAATGCAGATGGTCAACGGGATCCCCGCTGCAGCAGATTCCATGATCGCGTCTGCCGCAAAAGGAGACGGCACAAAAATAAGGCTGGCGTTGGCACCCGTGCTCTCAACCGTCTCATGAATGGTGTTAAAGACCGGGATATCGTCCAGGGTTTGTCCCCCCTTACCAGGGGTTACCCCTGCCACAACATTGGTGCCGTAGGCCACACACTGCCGGGTATGAAAACTCCCTTCCCTGCCGGTGATCCCCTGGACCAGCAGGCGGGTGTTCTTGTCAATTAGTATACTCATGTCTGTTCCGTCATTGGTCACTTGTCATTGGTCACTTGTCATTGGTCACTTGTCATTGGTCACTTGTCATTGGTCATTTGTCACTTGTCATTTGTCATTGGTTGGAGGTTCTGTCTTGAAATGATCAGTGATAAGAGGCATCTGGCCTTGGAGCTTCAGACATCAGGCATCCGGCATCGGCCAAATGACCAATGACCAATGACTAATGACATCGTATTCACGATACCTCAAGCCCCCTCACCTTCTCTGCCGCATCGGCCATGCTGGCAGCCACCATAAAATCAAGGCCGGATTGGGCCAGGATATCACGACCCTCCTCCACATTGGTGCCGTCCAGACGCACGACCACAGGTACTTTGATCGCCACCTTTTTGGCTGCCTCCACCACCCCTTTAGCCAGTACGTCACATCGAAGGATCCCGCCAAATATGTTGATCAAGATCCCCCGAACATTTTTGTCCTGCAATATGATTTCAAAACCTTTGGTAACCATCTCTGTGGTGGCCCCGCCCCCCACATCCAGAAAATTGGCCGGCCTGGCCCCGGCCTGCTTGATCAGGTCCATAGTGGCCATGGCAAGCCCTGCCCCATTGACCATGATCCCAACATCCCCCTCAAGACGGATGTAGTTCAGCCGATGCTGTGAAGCCTCAACCTCCAATGGATCCTGCGCGTCGGTATCTTTGAGTTCTAAGAATTCCTTATGCCGAAACAGGGCATTGTCATCAAACTCTATCTTGGCATCCAGGGCAAGAAGCTGATTGTCCTCGGTCACGACCAAAGGGTTGATCTCCACCAGTGTGCAATCAAAAGAATCAAAAAGCCTGTAAAGCTGGGTGAAAATCCCTGTACCGGCCCGCATAAGGCCCGGGTTTATCCCCATGCCAAACACGAGATTTCTGGCCTGAAAGGCTGGAAGCCCGAGACCCACATCGATCCACTCTCTAACAATCCGGTCGGGATGGCTCGCGGCCAACGCCTCAATCCCCATGCCGCCCTCAGAACTGGCAATCATGACCGGGCATTGGTTTGCGCGATCAACGGCTGCCCCTACGTAAAATTCCTGTTTAACCGAAACCCCCTCTTCCACCAGTACCTTGGTCACTCGCTTTCCCTGGGGACCCGTCTGAGGGGTTACCAGGGTCATGCCGAGCATCTCTTTGGCTATCTCAGCCACAGCCTCTGGCGTATCGGCCACACGCACCCCCCCGCCTTTGCCGCGGCCGCCAGCATGGATTTGGGCTTTAACGACCCACTGCTCACCGCCGATCTGGTCAGCGATTTTCCTTGCCTCTTCAGCATCACGGACCACTGAGCCGCGGGGAACAGGAATTGAAAATTGGGAAAAGATCTCCTTGGCCTGGTATTCGTGAATTTTCATAGCTGCCTACATGTTTACGGGGCGTTCTTCTATCGTGCCCATAGGTCTTCCATTGATGCGGTCAATGGCCGCGCCAAGGGCCTTCAAAACTTCAAGCTTGTCCCTTCCTCGAACTTTCAAACTCTGGCGAGTAGACAGTTGGAAAAAGTAGAGCTTTTTTAGCTTTCTGATGCCACCCAGGTACCTCCGGATTTTCCAGTGCGTATCAACAGGCAAAATCGTGTTCTGGAACACCGATAAGAAGCCATAATGCACTTTCAGGCCCTCTGGACTTACTGTCACGGCACTAAACCCCCACAAAGGGCCATTAAAAAACCATAAGGCAAACAATCCCCAAATAACCACAAGGATCACATGGTTGAGCTTCTTTTCCCAGATAGTACGGATCAGGAGCCCCACAATGATTGCCACGATAATCCCCATGATGACATTTTGGACCATCACAGAGCGGATAAAAAAGGTTTGAGCCTCCATCTTAACGACTCTCAAAAAAATGCATAATCGGTAATTTTTATCATCCATCAGCGATCATGTCAAATAAAAACAAGCTGTTGCAAAAACACGACAATTGAAGCTCCCTGCAGCTTGCTACGGGGGATGCGCTCGCTTGTGCATTTCCAGGTCTCAGCCCTCTTTTGGGGTCTGCTCTCCTCATGCCAAGTGGACGGCGATTTGGGCAGCAGCCTGAAAACAAGCTGTTGCAAAAAGGCTTGGGTGTGTCTCGAACTGTGTCGTTGTCAAAGTGTGTGAACTTCTCTCAAAAAAAGATTGACCGGAAAGCCCCTTTGTGCTAACAGGCCGAGGCACTTTTGGTTCATTCTTTCTTTGGAAAAAATTCACGTTTCCCCGGGTAAGTCTTAAGGCAGAAAGGATGAATACGGGAAAACAAGGGAGGAGGATCGTTTCATGCGCACACAAAAATCTCTAATGGCTGTTACGGTAATGGTTGTGTTGGCCTTTGCAGCAACGTTTGCCTTTGCGGGTGGTCACGGGGCCGCTCACAAGCCCAAACATGACGAATTGAAAGAAGGCGATACTGTCAATATTGCAGGTATCATATATGATACCCATAAGGAACCAATAGGGGAATGCCACGTCACCATATATGAAAACGGGAAAGAGGTGGACTACGTCCACACGGCTCACAACGGAAAATATGTGTCTCGATTCAAGGTGGAAAGGGGGTCTATACCGGACGCCACTTTTGTCGTAGAGGCCAAGAAGACCAGCTTTAAGACAGAAAAGGTCACCTTTAAAGGGTCAGACTTTGCCCAAAAAGGGGACCATTTCTATATTACCGAAGACATTACCCTGCCACGGGTGCAGGGCGCGGCCTTCTGGATCTCAACCCTTGTCTTTATTATTGCCTATGTCTTGATCGCCTTCGAGCTCTTGCATCGTACCATTGCAGCCCTGCTGGGTGCAGCCATCATGATGTGTATCTCTTACACCATTGGTACGATCAATCCAGAGTGGCGCATCTTCTCCTTTGAGCGCGCGATCGCCTCCATCGACATGAATGTGATCTTTCTTTTGATGGGGATGATGATCATTGTGGGTGTATTGAAGAATACAGGCGTGTTTCAGTGGTGCGCCTATATTTCTTATAAAATGGCGAAGGGGAGAGTCTTTCTCCTCACGGTCATCTTGATGATCTTCACAGCAGTTTCTTCAGCCTTTCTGGATAATGTGACCACCATGCTGCTGCTCACAGGTGTGGCCATTGAGATATGCATATCGGTTAATCTTAATCCCCTCTACTTGCTGATCCCACTGGTCCTGGCCTCCAACGTGGGAGGCACTGCCACCCTGATTGGCGATCCTCCCAATATCATGATCGGTTCCTATGCAGGCCTCACATTCATGGACTTTGTCGTCGCCCTGGCCCTGATCTGCGTGGTCGCCATGGTTGCCATGTTCATTTATACAAGGCTGGTGTGGGGTAAAGATTACAGGAAGGCTCAGGCCTCGGTGACCAACGTAGATAAGTTTACGGCAGAGCTGAAGGAAAAATACAAGATTTACGACCCGACCCTTCTCACCTACGGCCTGATTATTTTAGGTTTTGCCATCTTCCTCTTCCTTTCCCACGGTTACTGGCACATGGAGGTGAGTGTCGCAGCCCTGACTGGCGCCAGCATCCTTTTCACTGTAGGCGTTGTCACCAAGAAGGTAGATATGCTCCACCTGATCGAAAAGGATATTGAGTGGCCCACCCTCATGTTCTTTATCTTCCTGTTCGTGCTGGTTGGTGCGGTAGAGGAGGCCGGACTCCTTGCTGTGATTGCCGACTGGATCCTGGATGTTTCAGGCGGGAGTTATCTCTTGTCCATGACCTTGATTCTGTGGGTCGCAGCCATCATGTCGGCCTTTGTGGACAATATCCCCTTTACAGCCACCATGCTGCCTATTGTGGCCTATCTCTCCAAGGTCATCCCGGGCTCTGAGAACACCCTCTGGTGGGCCCTGGCCCTGGGTGCCTGTTTCGGCGGCAACGGCACCATCATCGGCGCATCAGCCAACGTGGTCACCATGGGTATTGCCGAGTCCAAGGGCTACAAGATATCATTTGGCGGGTTCATGAAAACAGCCTTCCCATACATGATCATAAGCATTCTCATCTGCCAGGTGTGGCTTATGGTTTTCAAGCCAAGCTAGAAGCTCTCGGCAGAACAAGCTTACAGGCAAAAAAGCCCGACCTGGTAACAGGTCGGGCTTTTTCACGCCTTAACAACTTGTTATCTGAAAACAAGGTCGCCTCTACGGGCCGTTGAGTCCTTTTATCTTTTCCAGGTCTTCCTGTTTGCCAAGGATAATAAGCCTATCAGTTGCTTTGATGGGCCGGCTGGGAGAAATGACCATACTGATCACGTCTTCCAAAGTGTCTTTTATGCCGATAATCTGAATATGATATTTTTTTCTCAAATCAAGATCGAGCAGGGACTTTCCTACAAAGTCCTTGGGCGGAATAATCTCCATGATCGAAAAAGCATTCGTTAGGGGAAGATAGTCAAGGACATTGGGCGTGGTAATGCTTCGTGCCAATTTGACGGCCATCTCCTTTTCAGGGAATACGATCTGGGTGGCTCCCACCTTTTCCAGGATCTTCTTGTGGTCATCATTGATGGCCTTAACGATGATATGCTTTACCCCAAGTTCTTTAAGATACATGGTCGCCAGGATGCTTTTCGAGAGATTGGTCCCCATGCTAATAATAGCGGTGTCAACCGCTGAGAGCCCGAGATTTGCCAACACCTCTTTTTCAGTGCAGTCAGCAACAACCGACTTTGAGGAAAACTCCTGACTCTTTTGAACGGGATCGTGTCTCTCGTCAACAACCAACACGTCGTGTCCGCGGTCATACAATTCCTTGGCAACGTTCATCCCGAAGTTGCCCAGCCCTATCACAGCTATCTTCATGTTGCACACCTGACCGATTTGGCCGACATTTTTCAACCAATCATAACATTTTCTTCACTGTACTTCAACTGCAGGGCTAATTCTCTCGGACGGATGGAAAATGCGAGCGTCAGCGGTCCGAGCCGCCCAACAAACATCAGCACGATGATCACCAATTTTCCGAGGGGATTCAGGCCCGAGGTCTTGCCCATAGAGAGCCCCACCGTGCCAAAGGCCGACACCGCCTCAAAAAGATACTCGAGAAACATCCCCCGGCTTTCCACATGAGAAGTGCCTCCAAGCTGGGTAACCAGGAGAATAACCACCATGACCGTAATCACTAACCCGGAGGATATGACGACCGAGACCGTCCTTGCTACGGCCTCCTTGGGAATGGTCCGATTCATAATCATAGTATGCATTTCTCCCCTCAGTCGGGATCGGACAATTGCGAAGAAAACCGCTGCTGTTGTGGTCTTAATCCCACCCCCGCAGGAGCCGGGAGAAGCCCCTATGAACATGAGGATAATAAAGAAAAAGAGGGTCGAGTTTGACAGCAGGCTAAAATCAACCGTGTTAAAGCCAGCGGTCCTTGCAGTAATCGATTGAAAGACAGATATGAGAATCCTGTCAGAAAGCTTCATGCCTCTCAGGATATCATTGTATTCGACTATGAAGAAGAACACAGCCCCTGCCACGATTAAGATCAATGTGGCTAAAAGCGTAAGCTTGGCATGCAGAGAAAAAGGCTTTCTTAGTCGCCCATCTTTTCCCCTATTCTGGCTATAACGTTCGTACAGTTCAAGAAGGACCACAAATCCCATGCCTCCGATAACGATCAAGAAAATCGTGTTGAGATTGATGAGGACATGACCTTGATATCTTGTGAAACCGTCTGGAAAGAGGCAGAATCCTGCATTACAAAAGGCAGAAACCGCGTGGAACAAGGAAAGGAATATGGCTTCATTAACAGGAAATTCATGAACCCAGTACAAAAAGTAGCATGCCGTACCCACAAACTCTACCACCAATGTCAATACCACGATCGACAGGATCAGGGTATGGAGGTTCTTCATGGGGGAGTGGGTAAAACTGCCCTGAAGCACAGTATCCTGACTCAGCGAGGGTTGTTTGCCCAGCATGAGGAGAAAGATTGTTGAGACGGTCATGATCCCGAGCCCTCCCAGTTGAATCAATGCCAGGAGGACCCATTGGCCAAGTCTTGTAAAATCGGCCCCTGTGTCCTTAACAACGAGCCCTGTGACACACACCGCAGATGTGGACGTAAAGAGGGCATCTATGTAGGATATCCGGCCATTTGTTGTCATGCCGGGCATCACCAGGACAACGGAGCCGACAAGGATCAAAAGAACGAAACTTGCGATCAACTGCTGTTGTGGCGTTGATTTTCTTATCACGGCTCAATAGTGGGTAGGGTGGTGGGATGATGGGCGGGCACAAATGCCCGCCGTATGTATGTCGCCTGCATACTGATTTTACCTCATATCCGTCAGCCTGCGGATACGTTCTTCAACTGGCGGGTGGGTGCTAAAAAGGTTCATGAGGCTCCGTCCGGATAAGGGACTCATGATGAACATGTGCGCTGTGGCCGGCTCGGCTTTCATGGGTATCTGCCGTGAGGCTGAAGATATCTTTTGCAAGGCGCTCGCCAGGCCGTAAGGACTTCCTGCAAAGGAGGCGCCTGCTGCATCGGCCGCATATTCCCTGGATCGGGAAATGGCCATCTGGATCAGCATGGCCGCTATGGGCGCCAAAATAGACATGGCAATAAGGCCGATCATTCCCCCGTCGCCGTCGTCCTCATCCCGGCCTCCAAAGCCACCAAACAGGGCCGCCCAGCGCGCCATGTTGGCGATCATCATAATCGCACCGGCCAGGGTAGCCGCAATGGAACCAATAAGGATATCCCGATGCTTCACATGGGCCAACTCGTGGGCGATCACACCCTTTAGCTCGTCTTCGTTCAATAGCCGCAGAATCCCCTGGGTGACCGCCACTACCGCATGTTGGGGGTTGCGGCCAGTGGCAAAGGCATTTGGGGATTCAGAGGGCATGATACACACCTTAGGCATGGGGAGGCCAGCCTGCCGAGACAGTTGTCTGACAATGCGATGCAACTCCGGAGCCTCGGTCTCGGAAACCGGTCTTGCCCGGTAAATGCCCAGGACAATCTTGTCCGAGAACCAGTAGCTCCCAAAATTCATAATCACCGCGAAAAAAAATGCGATGACCATCCCCTGGGTGCCACCCAGCAAACGGCCAATGATCATCACAAGAACGGTCAGGGCTGCCAAAAAAACTCCGGTTCTTATCGAATTTCCCATAATTCCCCCTATAATAGATTTCAGATTTTGGATTTAGCCGCAGGCTTCACTTCACATTGGAATGCGAATTTGGCCCAAGGTTGCGCCTGACGGCTTGACACGAAGTAAAGCCTTCGCCAAAACATGCACTTCGTGTCGGATTAAAAAAAGTGAAATGGGCGAACAAGCATCCAGCAACGAGTAACGAGTATTCCAGTATTCAATATTCAAGTTAATTCCGAAAAAAATCTCCGTAAAAGATAACGGTCATCCACCCTGAAAGCATTCTCTTAGAATCTATAATCACGCTTCTAAAAAGTGTCAACTCACTTCTCAACAAACTGAATTCTTTCTGTTGAAGAATTTTCCCTTGACGCGGTTGCCATTTGTGTATCAACTTATGATGGCGATGAAAGACCTATGGGCTCTCGCCAAATGATTCCAGATTATTTAAAAATAAATGAATCTTACTATCGATGAAGTATCAAGATTACTTAAGTTGCCTGTAAGTACTCTACAGCGCTGGATTCGCCAGGGCAAGATTCCCGTTTACAAAAGTAAAGGCGGATACGTATTCCTTGAAAAGGATCTGAAGAGATGGGCCGAATCTCACCACATTGTTTTTGCATCAGAATCGAGTCAGCCTGTGCGTAGAAATTCAGCACAAACGTGTAGCCTCCTTTTGGCTATGAAAAAAGGAGGCGTTTTACATGGAGTGGGCGGGAATGATGTATCTCGTGTACTTAAAGCTGTGGTAAAAGCTGCCCCACTCGACCCGTCAATCGATCGCAATGAATTGTTTGTTAGACTGATCGAGCGAGAGGAACTATCCACAACAGGAATTGGTAATGGGGTGGCCATCCCCCACCCGCGTTCCCCCCTGGAGAATGCACCTCTGGAGCCGTGCATAACCACATGTTTCCTGAATACACCCGTCAACTATGGTGCGATCGACGCCATCCCTGTATTCGTACTATTCCTCATGTTAAGCCCTTCCCCTAAGATTCACCTCAGGCTCCTCGCCAAGTTAAGCCATTTGCTTCGAAACAGCTCCTTTGTGGACTTCTTAAGGGGTAAGCCATCGGCAAGCGACCTCTTTGCGATGGTGGATGAGATGGAAACCGGGATAGATATGGCCTACCGTCCTTCAAGACCGAGGAGTGGCCTTTTAAGATGAAGTTCTCTCATCTACGCCTTTTTTTTCTGCGGACCATCTGGCACATGGATGAGCGTCTGTTTTTGATCGCTATCGCCATCTTCGTTGGAGCCTGTGGCGGCCTTGCGGCGGTCGCATTAAATCGATTGCTATTCACGCTTCACGAGATCTTACGCCCTTTGCATATTCATTGGTATGCCTTCGTGCTGCCGGCATGCGGTGCCGCTCTGTCTTCTCTGTTTCTCGGACATATTGTCAAGGAAGGGGCAGGCCATGGGGTGCCAGAAGTCATATACAGTGTATCCAAAAGGGGAGGGCTGTTACGTTTACGTTCCAGTTTCTCGCGCCTCATCTCAAGCACACTGACCATTGCCAGTGGGGGGTCAGCAGGGCCAGAAGCCCCGGTTGTCATGAGTGGAGCCTCTATTGGTTCAAATGTGGCCAAGATTTTTGCTCTTAATGATCGTCAAAGGGTAACCATTGTAGGCTGCGGGGCAGCCAGCGCGATTTCTTCCATCTTCAACGCCCCCATAGCCGGCATTGTATTTTCCGTGGAGGTTATTTTAGGAGAGTGGACCACAATCAATCTTATCCCCATCGCTATTGCATCGGT
Source organism: Deltaproteobacteria bacterium (assembly GCA_003647275.1). Classification (GTDB taxonomy): domain Bacteria; phylum Desulfobacterota; class Desulfobacteria; order Desulfobacterales. Next base: position 1,312 of record QMMN01000004.1, on the reverse strand, counting down.
CATTGGGACTGAGGTGAGTCGCCTCATGCAAGGCAACCAGATCCCTTTTAGCCACCACCGTTTCAATGCCACCCTGTTAGACATACTGGCCTCTGTGGGCATTGCCCTGCTGGCAGGACTCAGCTCAGTGCTATTTGCCCGGCTTTTAAATGGAACCATAAAGAAGTCTCGTGATCTTGTGGCCCATGACTGGATTCGGGCCGCCCTTGGAGGGGCGTGTGTCGGGCTGTTGGGCCTGTCTTTTCCTTCTGTGCTTGGAGAAGGCTACGATGTGGTCAGGACCATCATAGAGAACGAATATCAATCAGGCCTCCTGCTGGTGGCCCTTGCAACCGTTGCCAAGATCGTAGCCACGTCACTAACCATAGGAACTGGTGGCTCAGGCGGGATATTTGCACCCTGTCTGGTTATCGGGAGTCTTGGAGGCCTTGCCTACCAGCGTGGTCTCGCTTTTTTTTGGCCTTCTGTTCCCTGGGCTGAAGAAGGCTTTTTTGCTATGTTAGGCATGGCAGGCGTGATGAGTGGCACCTTACAAGCCCCTTTAACCGGTATCTTCCTTATCGTAGAAGTCACCGGCAGCTATGAAGTGATCCTCCCCCTCATACTGGTATCTGCCGTGTCCGCAACGCTTTGCCATTACATGGAGCCTGTTTCATTCTACTACAGAGAATTGGTCAGCCAAGGGCAGCTGCTTCGACCTCGAACGGATGCCCGCCTGTTGGCGGACCTGAATATATCAGAGCTGATAGAAAAGGATTATATTGTCGTCCGCGAAAACATGCGTCTCAGGGATATGATCCCGGTTATAGAACAGGCTTCACGGGATTATTTTCCGGTGGAAGACTCCAAAACCGGGGATTTCCTGGGCTTGATCCGCCTTAAGGATGTTCGCCCGTATCTTTTCAATCCCGGTCTTTACGATGCCGTGATTCTGGGTGAAATCATGGATACCAATGTGCCGCATGTTTCACCCTTTGACGACATGAAAGAGGTCCTGGAATTGATGGATCAAACACATTCACAGAGTCTGCCTGTAGTCCACAGGAACAAGTTCCTGGGGATGGTCTCCAAAGTAACCATACTGGACCGATATCGCAAAGAGCTTATTGTTCAAACGTATTAGTTCCTTAGTTCTAAAGTTCGTGTTTTTTCTGGCAGAAAAATTTTTCCATGTTCAACAAAAAGTGAGCTAAAGTGAGCTAAAGTGAGCTAAAGTTAATGTGCACGCCTTCGGCGTGGTCAGTCTTAGAAACAGGTTGCGCTGAAAGCGCATTCCTTAACTTTAGGCACTTTCAACTTTAGTTCACTTTAG
>QMMN01000003.1 GCA_003647275.1 Deltaproteobacteria bacterium | reverse complement strand
ACCCATTTACAAATGGGCTACTAGCTTGTAGGCCACCTCGACGTGTGCCTGGTTCGTGTAACTCGATGCATTTTGCCCCTGACAGGCAGGATGAGAATTGACCTGCCTCAAAAAGAGATCCCCCTTGAGGGCTCTGCTAATGCCAGGTGCACGGTTGTTTGGGCAACAGCCAGTTGACAGTATGGCCATCTGGTTCTACACTATGCGTGTGCTACTATCCGGGTAGAAATGATGAGAAAGGAACTAGAAAAAAAACTTGCAAACCTTCCGTCGGAACCGGGTGTCTATCTGATGAAGGATGCCAAGGGGCATATTCTGTATGTTGGCAAGGCAAGAGACCTGAAAAAACGTGTTGGTTCCTATTTCAGAGATACAGGCCGAAAGGATTTGAAAACGAGTCTGGTGATTGAAAAGATCGATCATTTTGACACTATCCTCACCAACACGGAAAAAGAGGCCCTGATCCTTGAGTCGAATCTGATCAAACGACATCGGCCCCGCTACAACGTGATCCTCAAAGACGACAAGCGATATCCTTGTCTTCGCCTCAACATCAAGAGCCCGTATCCTAACCTGACCATTGCAAGGAGACTTCAAAAGGATGGAGCCCTTTATTTTGGCCCCTTTCCCTCGGCCGGTGCCGTGAGAGAGACCCTGAAAGTGATCCACAGGATTTTTAAAATCCGCAAGTGCAAGTCCAGCACACCCAGGCCCCGCGAGCGTCCGTGCCTGAACTACCAGATGGGGCTTTGTTTGGGGCCGTGCAGCCGGCCTATAGCGCCTGAGGCCTATGCAGGGGTGGTGGAAGAGGTTGTGATGTTTCTGAAGGGAAGGATGCCGGATCTGATCAAGAACGTGAGGAAACAGATGGAGGCTGCCGCGGCCCGGGAGGATTTTGAGACAGCAGCAGCCCACAGGGATCGGCTATTTGCCCTTGAAAAAACCCTGGAAAAACAGGTGGCCACAACCACCGATTTCAAAGACCGTGACGTGCTGGGTATGGCCCGACAGAGCAGGGCGGCCCTTATGATGGTCCTGTTTATCAGGGGCGGGTTCTTGCTGGGAAACCGGCCATTTTATTTTTCAGAGACCGTTGCCTCTGATGCTGAGATGATCACTTCCTTTGTAAAGCAGTACTATGAAAAGGCTCCTTTTATCCCGGAAGAGGTCCTGCTACCGACCCCGCCTAAAGATCAAGCCCTCCTTGAGGAATGGCTGAGCGATATGAAAGGCGAGAAGGTTCAGATCATAATGCCTCAAAGGGGTGAGAAGGCCGGGCTTGTCCGAATGGCGGATCAAAATGCCATAAAGAGCTTAAAGGAACAGCTTGATGCTGCCATGGCCGACCAGGCGCTTCTAGATCGTGTTCAAAGACGGCTGGCCTTGAAGCGACGTCCTGAGCGCATAGAATGCTTTGACCTTTCGAACCTGGGCGGTAGTGAAGGGGTGGGAAGTATGGTCGTCTTTGAAAGGGGAAGACCCGTTCGGGCGGCCTATCGGAAATATCGCATCAAGTTTGCACCAGGCAGGGATGACTACGCCATGCTGAGCGAGATCCTTATGCGGCGCTACAAAAAAGTGGATGCCGGACAGCCCCTGCCGGATCTCCTCATGGTGGATGGGGGAAAAGGTCAACTAAATATAGCTGTTGCAGTGCTCAAGGCCTTGAGGCTTTTTGGTTCATTTGACCTGATCGGGATTGCCAAGAAAGACCCGGAGCGCGGTGAGACCGAAGACAAGATATACAAGGCAGGACGCAAGAACCCTGTAAACATCAAAAAAGATGCAGATGTGCTTTTGTTTCTGCAAAGGATCAGGGACGAGGCCCACCGATCAGTGATCACCTATCATCGCAAGCGCCGCCTGATGACCTGTCGCCGATCGGTCTTAGAAGAGATCCCCGGGATCGGGGAAAGGCGCAGAATGCGCCTTCTGAAGCATTTTGGCAGCTTGAAACGGATCAAGGCTGCCTCTGTTGAAGAACTTACTGCTGTTCCAGGCATGACCCGCCAGGCAGCCCGGGCGGTTTTTGAGGCGTTGAAATAACTTGTAGGGTCCGTGGTCCATTGTGGATCGTGACTTGTTTTCAGGCCGTTGCCAAAATTGACCCAATGCTGATATCATTAGAAGCGGTTTCAAAACCAAGTAATGATGATTTGCGGGCGATATAAACAGGTTAACCAAGAGCGATATTTGTACATATCGCGATCGAACAGCCCCCGGGACCTGGTATTTTGTTCCTGTAAGCAATCGTGTAAAAACACGAACGGACAATGGACATGTTGAGAAAAATTTGTCAGCTAACTCAATAAAATTACATCAAACAATGGATTCAGCCCGTTCTGGTTGCTTGTTTGAAATCCATGATATAATTTTCAATTCTCTTTATATGGTTACCCACAAATTCATATGAGGAACCAAAAAAGAATTCCCTATTTTATTGAGGGTGTGTATGATTAAAAAGGATTATACCCCTCTTCTCGGCTACCGGCCTCCTTGCGAGGAAGCTATGATAACGTTAACTCAAGACTCCTCTCAAAGTCCTCTGATCACATTACACTAATCTGTGCAGCTTATGGGGATCAGTCCAAAATGGAGACTATGATGAATAATATAGATCTGTTAAGTGCTGCAATATTCATAGTGATTGTGATTATGTTTTTAATCATTGATTTGAAGAGTCACTCAGAAGATAAGCCCATCAGCTTAAAAAATGCTGCCATCTGGTCTGCAATATGGGTGGCTGTATCACTGGCGTTTGCTGTATATGTGGCCTATACTCGGGGAACCGAGCAAATGTCCTTGTTTTTGGCGGGGTACTTCCTTGAAAAATCCTTGGCAATAGATAATCTGTTCGTGTTTATGGCGATTTTTGCAAGCTTTTCTATTGCAGACAAGTATCAGCACAGGGTCCTGTATTACGGTATAATCGGAGCTATCATTATGAGGTTCGTTTTTATTGCAGCCGGGACATCTCTATTATGGCTGGGTGAATGGGTGCTTGCATTATTTGGATTGTTCGTCTTATGGACTGCATGGAAGATATGGCAGAATATGAAACAAGGTAAAGAGGAAATCACAGACTATACCAATCATTGGAGCGTCCGTTATACGAAGAGGGTTCTTCCCGTACATACCAAACTTGAGGGGCACAAGTTCTTAACCAAAGTCGGGGACAGTCTTGCGGTTACACCATTATTTCTATGTTTGGTATGCATAGAAGTAGCAGACGTCATGTTTGCCTTTGATTCAGTCCCAGCGGTAATTGCCGTGACTCGGGTGCCATTCCTGATTTACACGTCAAATATATTCGCCATACTGGGACTCAGGTCGCTTTACTTTTTGTTAAGCGCTGCTAAGAGGAGATTGATTCATCTTGAGAAGGCTGTGATAGGTATTCTGGTCTATATTGGGGTGAAAATGCTACTGGGAGTATGTGGAATATGCCATATTTCAGCGATGGTCAGTTTATTTGTTGTCCTGGGAGGTTTACTGATAGGCGTTTTGACATCACTCGTCTTCCCATCGAAGCCACTGCCTCTAAAGAGGGAATCAAGGTCACCCATTAAAGAGTAGGTCAAAGAGAAAAAAACACCTCTCCTCTCGAACTGCAAAAACGAGCTGCAGGGATCTTCAATTGCCCGAATTCTTATGACCTTTTCGACAGACTACTGACAACGATATATAATCAGGTTAGGCAAGATACAAAATAACCACACCGGATAACATGATGCTGGTTCCCAGAAGCCTGAGCCTGATGTGTTCTTCCTTGAATATCAAACCGCCATACAGAACGCTGAAGATCAGGCTGGTCCTTTTGACAGCAATCATGTAGGAAACCGGGGCGAGTTGGATGGCATGAAAGTGGGAGATCGTGGCCAGTGCCGTCACCAATCCTCCCAGTAGGAGCCAGATCGAATTTCGACCTTTTAAGTTGACCGTTGTCACACCACGCTTGATGCGCCAGCCTGCAATAGCCAGCATAGGAATGGACACGGATAATGTGTAAAAAACCCCGAAGAATACAGGATCAGAAAGCTGAACACCCTTTTTTCCCAGGGTGGATGTCAGGCTCCAGATAAGGGCTACTATAAGCATACGCCGGGAGCCGGAAGACTTAAAGATCGCCTTGAATGGGGCGAGGGGATGATGCACAAAGCGTTCGATGTTCAACACATAGGCACCGACCGTGACCATGAGTATACCAAGGAAGCCCTGAAGAGATATTCTCTCTTGCAACAAGAAGGCAGCTGTGAGGATGGCAAAGACAGGCGTAAAACTCAAATACGGAATACTAAGGGACAGGGGGGCTATTCTGATCGCACTGAGATATATATAATAGGCAAGGATCTCAAAGGGAAGCAGGAAACCCATGAGGGCGATTAGATCCCAACTCAACGGCAACGAATCCCTTCCTATCAGGAGGGGCACTAGGAAGGGGAATGACACCAATACCATGCCGCAGCCTGTTGTCCACTCGTCATTGTCTCGCATTAAGAGCTTTGAAAAGACCTCGCTTGTGGACATAAAATACGCGCAGGCCAAGGATAGCACAAACCAGTTCATCCTTATCTTCTAACACAGCCGGCTAAACGACGGAATAGATTTCAACGTATGGATCAGGAAGAAAACATCGTAATTTCCGCTTCAAGACGAACCGACATACCAGCTTTTTACATGGATTGGTTCATGGCCCAGGTGAAAAGGGGTTATTTTGAAGTTTTCAACCCCTTTAACCATAAGGTGTCAACGGTTCGTACAGCGCCCGGTTTTGTGCACAGTTTTGTCTTTTGGTCCAAGAACTTTGGCCCTTTCATCAAGGGAAACTATGCCAAAAAGTTAGAAAAGATGGGATATCATCTCGCCTTCAATTTTACCATCAATTCCGCAGTACCCATTTTGGAACCCAATGTACCCTCCCTGAAGGATCGGTTCGGGCAGTTAAGATACCTGTGTGAGCACTTCATGCCAGAGAGCATACAGTGGCGTTTTGACCCCATATGTTTTTACCGGATTGACAGGGGGCGACTGCAAGACAACCTCCAGCACTTTGAGCTGATTGCTGACATGGCAGCAATGTGCGGGGTCAAGCGATGCATTACGAGTTTTATGGATCACTATCCCAAGATTCAAAAAAGGATTTCAAGGCTGTCAGATTTTTCTTTTCATGATCCGCCCCTTGAAAGAAAGTTGGAGATCATTCTAGATATGGAGGACAAGCTTACTCGGCGGGGTATATCTCTTTACACTTGCTGTGAGAAAGAGATTTTGGACAGGCTTCCTCCACAGTCTCGCGTCCGCAGGAGTTCATGCATAACAAGCGATCTCCTGATAAAACTTTACGGCGGGAAGGTTTCCCTGGAGACTGATCACGGACAGCGGGTTAAAAAGGGATGCGGGTGTAAGGTTTCCAAGGACATCGGCTCATACCGCTTTCATCCTTGCTTCCACAATTGCCTTTTTTGCTACGCAAATCCAGCTTTGGCACAAGAAAGATATAAGCCGAAAGGTTTTTAAATATACAAGGCTTTAGCGAGATGAGATGGGTTAAGTAACGATATTTTTCCTGATTTTTGGAAACGGTTCGCTTGGATACGCAAAAACGTACCCCTGACCCAACTTTATGTCCATGTTCAACAGAGTTTTTAACTCGGCTTTGGTTTCAATGCCCTCGGCGATCATACTTACACCCGTTTCTTGGCTAAAGTTTTTTAGGGCTTTTACCAGTTGTTGTTTGACATTGTCCGAGTCGATGTCTCGAATGAGGGACATATCAAGCTTTATAAAGTCGGGTTTTAGCTCAATGATGGATTGAAGGGTTGCATAACCTGCACCTCCATCGTCGATGGCTATTTTAAAGCCTAAAGCACGGAAGTATTCAAGCACACCTCTAAAGGCTGAAAAATCCATAATGGCCGAACGCTCTGTAATCTCTAATACGATATGATCAGGGGTTAAGCTGGAATCGAGCAAGAGGGTGGAAGCCGCTATTTGTCTTAGGTCGGGGTCGTTTACCGAATCGGGCTCAACATTTAAGAAAAGCATGTGTCCGGGCTTCATATTGGCCGCCGCGAGTAAAGTCTTTTTTCTACAGAGTCGTTCAAGCTCGACAAGCAAATCACTTTCATAGGCGACCTTGAACAGTTTATCGGGCCTTTCGAATTCCCCTCTCCCTGGTCCCCTACTTAAGGCTTCGTATCCTATGACCTTATATTCCGGAAGCTTAACGATTGGATGAAAGAGGGTGTAAATCTCCTCTTCTTCAATGATCTTTTTAAGTTCCTTTATCCTTCTTTTGGCATCTTTGTCTTTTTCAGATGCCGAATCTTCGAGTGCCTCCTCCAGAGCAGTATAAAGGAGGCGTTCGAGACGGACATTTTTGTCGTAATAGAGGATTGCATTTCCCACGTAGCACCCAAATTTTTGAAATAATGCATAATCAAGGGAGTCTCGAATGGCGTCCGTTATTTTCGAGCTTATCCTTTTTTTAATCTTTAGAAGGTCCTCTTTTTTAAGTTCTGTCTGCTTACGGGGTGGTGAAAGGAGGATGGCAAATGTGTTGCCGCTTATCATGAGCTGGGATATCACATCGGCCTCTCTAAGTGATCCTCCAAGTAGCGACTTAATGATATCGGCCACCATTTTCATGACCTTGTCAAACATTTTATAACCGTAAATTTCTTCGATTTTGCTATACTTAACCACGTTTACGCAGAGTAAACCCACTTGGTCGTGTGCTTTTAGGAGCGTTTCAATCTCATTAAAAAGGAGAGGAATCGTTGGAAGGCCTGTGACTCTATCGTGGAGCAATTCCTCCAAGTTCTTCTTTTCGCTTACGAGCCGGTTTAACTCAATCCATGATTTTAAGGTCGAAGAATCAGTCTGTTTCAATTGTAACTCCCCTTGGTTGGCTGTTGTTAAGAAGTCCCTTTTTGTAGAGGGTAGAATATGAAGAAATAGACTTATATGTCAAGGAAAAAGGTGTCAAATATTTGGCAGTCTTAGGTTGCCCGGTTGCGCGAGGGCTTGTGGGCGTCCGGAATGGCTCGTCTTGGAGTAGACATCTAAATCCAGGGATGAATTTTCTCCGTGAGAGAGCTGGTAGTCGCCTATGGCGGCAATCATGGCCGCGTTATCAGTGCAAAGCTCGGGGGGTGGGATGTGGACTGCAATGCCAGCCTCCTGCGTTGCTTCTTTGATCCGCTCTCGAAGCCTGCGGTTTGAGGCCACACCCCCCACCAGGGCCAAGTGTTGACACCCCTTGGCCTTGACAGCTGAAATCCCCTTTTGAACCAGCACGTCAACCACCGCTTCCTGAAACCCGGCTGCAATATCCTGAATCCTTTTGGAACTGTCCTCTTTTTCTCTTTGTACATAACGTGCCACGGCAGTTTTGACGCCGCTAAAGCTGAAATCAAAGCCGCTTTTGTCAAGGAATGCTCGTGGAAAGCGTATCCGTTCTGGATCTCCTTGTTGGGCAAGCTGGTCAATAACCATCCCCCCCGGATATCCTAACCCGAGGATTTTTGCCACCTTGTCAAAGGCTTCGCCAGCAGCATCGTCTCTGGTTTGGCCCATATGTTCAAAGTCCATAGGCCCTGCCACATAGTAAAGGTTCGTATGCCCCCCAGAGGCCAGGAGTGCCACAAAAGGGAAAGGTGGCGGGTCTGGCTGCAAGTAAACCGAGGCAATATGCCCATGCAGGTGGTTCACCCCTGTTATGGGAAGCCCCCTGGCATAGGCAAAGGCCTTGGCAAAGGAGAGTCCTACAAGAAGTGCCCCCACCAGGCCAGGACCACAGGTGACTGCAACACCATCAAGGCTATTTGAATCTTCACCAGAATCCGCAAGGGCCTTTTCAACCACAGGAACGATTTTTTCTATATGTTTTCGGGAGGCCAGTTCCGGTACGACACCGCCATAAGGATGGTGGGTGGCTACCTGGGACCAGACCACATTTGATAAGATGACATATCCGTCAGATACCACGGCCGCAGCCGTCTCATCGCAAGAGGTTTCGATTCCCAGCACTCTCATGATAGGCCCTCTTCAAGATCAACATCTTGGAGATTGACAATAAAACGCTTCAAAAAAATTCCTTTGGTGCGACATAGATCGATAAGCCTCTTTTGATTTTCCTCAGCCATATTTCGACATGAGATAACCAGCCCGTTGACAGGTACCTTTTCCAGGATGTTTTCAAGATTGGCCCCGGTTCCCATTACGGGATAGCCATGGAGCCGTTTTCCCACCTTCCTGGTATCATCGTCAATAAACCCAATAGGCTTAATAGCCAAACGATGGTTTTCCAAGACTTCCCGCAGCAACACCTGCCCCCCCTGTCCAGCACCATAGATCAGAACCTTTTCTCCCTTTAAGGCCTTATGCTTCATGAACTCCCTGAAAGAGCGGAATGAGACCCGGGATCCGACCAAAAACGCTGTGGTCAAGAACCAATCAATAAGAAAGACCCCTTTGGAAAAGGAGGCAAATCGGTAGATATAGGTCACGGCCGCCAGAGAGAGGAGGGTCCCCAGGACGCTGGCCTTAAGATACACGAAGACATCGCTCAGTCCCATATAGCGCCACATGCCTCGATAGACGCCTGCTGAAAAAAAAGCTATAAACTTGCATATGATAATCGCAGGGAGGGATTTCAAAAAGACCGTGAAAAAGGCGTTGAATTCAGGGGTAAGGCCAAAGCGAACCCGGTAGGATAGATAATAGGCAAAGGAAACAAGGACGAGGTCTAGGATTACATGAAATATCTGACGCCTAAACGTTATTTCAAAGATGATAGGCGTAAAACGACCTTCCCGAAGGACAGAAAACTCCTTTTCTGGGTAGACCCTGATCTGGGCCAGATAAATACCCATCAGGATCACAGACAACAGAAGGGGTATGATGACGGTGGGTGCCGCCAGGGAGTCGTGTTGTTGAACAAAGACTGCCGCCAGTCCTGACAAGAGAGCTGTTCCATACAAGAAGAGGGCTGCGCCTCTTTCACTGAAACCCATGAGCACCAGGCGGTGTGAGGTGTGGTCTCGTCCTCCCATGGAAGGCTTTCGGCCGCTTAAAAGACGAATGGTGGTCACCATGGTGGTATCAAAGATGGGAACCATCAGGACAAGGACCGGAACAGCGTACGTAGATATGCTAAAATGCCGTGATGCAGTGAAAGGGTGCAAGCAAAGGATGGCAAGCGTAAATCCTATGGGCAAACTTCCGCAATCTCCCATAAAGATGGAGGCCGGGTGGAAGTTATATATCAAAAAAGCGGCTAAGGCACCTGCCAGAAGAACGGAGACACTCAGGAGCTGGAGGGAGCCTTCGTTAAAATACAGGTAGGAGAAGAACGCAGCAGCGATGAGGCCGGTTCCAGCGCAGAGTCCGTCCATATTGTCTATCAGGTTGAAAGCATTGGTGATACCCACAATCCAGACGATGGTAATGATTGTGTCTGCCGTCAGCGATGACATCCATTGGAGCCGATAGCCCAGAAATGCAACCATGGCAGCCACCATGATCTGGAGGATCAACTTGTTTTGTGGTCGGAAACGGAAGAGATCGTCAAAAAGACCAAGGATAAAAAGGATGGTTATGCCAAGCCATGCCACGGCGATGTAGGAAGGGGGTGCAGACTTGGAAGAATGGAGCTGCACATATTCGATAATGGATCCAAAATCGGCCAACCACAAAAGGGGTAGGCCAGCGGCGCAATAGATGGCAATACCACCCAGAAGGGCCGTTGGTTTTTTATGCCATCGATCTTGTCTTGGGACAGCTACCCATCCGGATCGTATGGCTCCCCACTTAACGATGGGCGTCAGAGCAACACATACGACAAACGATAGAACGGATAGGGTCATATAAGGGGTTAATTGCGCCATTTGACAATTAAGTTTTGGGGATGATTGATAATGTGAATATTCATAATTCATAATAGCCTGAAAAATCAAGGTATAAAGGGGCACATCTGTTTTCCCTTGACAAAAACGAGAAAAGCGCCCATACCTCAATACTGGATATTGCCTTTAACACATTGTAATTTCAAAGTATTGTTCCAGGAATCCTATTGTGAAAGTTGAATCATAACCTTTTTCAAAGCCGCTTTTATGAAAAGCCCGCCTGCTAAAGAGGTTTGTGTAAGGAAAAGGACGCCTGCTGTAAAGCTGAGCTCCAAGGCCCTTCAGGTTAATCTGGAGGCCACAGACCGTGCCATCACCATTGATGCCAAGTACCTGCCTCTCAGAGAAGTCGTTGAAAATCTTCCTGGCCTCCTGCATCAGACAGAGGCCTTCCTGTGCGAATTGAACCATCCATTTAAGAACTGGGGCTATGTGGTGGAGGAGATGCGCGATTATGCCCTGAGAAACTTCTCTCTCTATTATGAACACCCCAAAGGGCCTCAGGTGGTTCAAATTATCTTGAACGAATGGCTCGACGGCCTTGCCCTGTCAATCGATCAACAAGTGCAAACCAGCGCCCTGGAGAATATCATCTCATTTGTTGAAAAGATCATGAGCGAGGGAAGGGGCCGGATCAAAGATTGTATGCCGATCCTTTCCAGGCTTTTTGAACGCCTGGCCAGCTTGCCTGATGAGCAATTCTTTCTTTTGGCCAGTGGCTACTATCAGCTCAAGCGAATCGGGCAGGTCGTATCTCAATTAAAAATAGATGAATTTGATTACGCTATTTTTAACCGCTTGCTTCGCAGGACACTGCAGACCACTTATCAATACTGGCTCAACCAGGAGGACCCGGCAAAGTGGTTTGTTGGAGGGCTTGCCAATAGAGGCGAACAAGGGAAAGCGATTTTTCAAAATATTTCTCATGAGCAACTCCATGGATTCATGGAGAAGCTAAGCCAGATTGATCAGGGCAGAGATTTGAAGTTGGAATTGCGTAAACTCCTGGAACTTCCCAGTTTCAGCGATATCGTAAAGGCCTACCAAGAACTGCCAGACAGGATTGAGCACCTTGAAACCGATACTCACGGGGGGTCAATCAAAAAACTCCTCAGCTTCTTTAAGATTTTGGAGACCAAGGGCCTTGCATCCATACATGAAGAAATCTTGGGAAATGTAAATCTTTGTCTTAGTGAGATTCTCCACGCCAAGAAGGCTGAAAATATCGAATATCTGCTTGTCAGGACCTTTGAGGCCCTTGGACAAAGCATCCAAAAATTTCCAGAGGCTGCTCTCCAGGCCCTGGAAAATATAGGGAGCGAAATTTTCAACAGTGATGATAGCGACCTAGTGGACCTTTTTATTCAACACGCCATTGATTTAGGGTTTCAGTATCCAGAATTAAAGGGAACAACGAGCGAGTGGAAGGTACAGGTAAATCCGGCCCATGTCATCAATATAAAGGTCTGGCTTCATTTGATTGAAAAACATCCCAAATGGAGCAAAAGGTTGATTTCAGCATTGATTGTCAACCTGAAACTTGCTGGCCTCTATATTAAAGATACCGACCTTTTTCAAAAGGAGATCAGCCTCTTTTTAAACTGTGACATCGCCCCGGTTTACAACCTCGCAAAGCAGCTTGCCAAGCTATTTCCGGTCTATTTCAACGAAATAAATGCCGAAGGTCGTATCAGGGATGTTTCAACTGAGATAGATGAGATTTTAAACCGCAAAGACGTTTTGATTCACTTTCTGCGGAAACAGTCCCATGTGGAAAGCAACAACCTTCTTATAGATTTTACCCTGGAGATCATCAATTTTTGGCGCAGCAGAGACAAAACACCTCTTGCCCCTTTTGTGGCTCCTGAGATATTGAGTGCTATTTCAGAAAGGGGGCCTTATGTGGATGGGGTCCACGAGGTCATCAATGCGCTGTTTTCAAAAATCGGGATTGACGACCCTCGCGAACTCCTCAGTGTTGATATGGACATTATTGAGAAGCACCTGTCTGGAATTTCCGACGAGCTAAAGAAGGACAAACAGCGAGTGCACCTGTCGATCCACCTGTTGAAACTCCTCGACCAGAAGTACAACCTGAACTATTTCCAATTAGAGGACTTGATAAAGGAGGCCGCTACCAAGGGTTTACCCAGAACCGATCGCCTTGAAAAAGCCCTTCGAGGTGAAGACCTGTTTGGTCGTTTGCAAGGTATCCTCGACTATCTCAAGCGGTTGAAACAGATCATTCTATCGCCGAGACAGTTCAAGATTTCTGAAGATATTTACCGTAAGCGGCATATTGCCGCGGATATCCCTTCCATGTACGGAACCTATCATGAACGAAAGTTTGATGCCTTGGGTCTGACCTTTCGCTTGGAAAATCTCGCCAATATCCTTTTTGAGGAGCTGATTGCATCTATCAATTTAAAATTTTTGACCCGGACCACCTTTTTCCAGATTGCCGATTGCATACACCTGCTTGTTCAAGCCATGGCGCTTGACGGGATTATGGTCAAACCCCTGGGGAATTATCTAAACCTGCTGAGTCATGCCATTGAAGTCAGGCGCTTTTCTTTTACCCAATATTTGGATATTTTCCGGGGACTTTCACATGCTGAGCAACACATACTTAACACCCACTTCACCAGCATTCACAAAGAGAATCTGTCACAAATCATCAGACAATTGGGTCCTGACAAACTGCTTCCTAAATATCACATCAAGCAAGGTGAGGCGGTGACTGAAGAGGTCATAAACAAGGTTTCTGAAGCCTTTTTCCGGGAGATTGTTGCAACCACCTTTGGCTTTCAGTATTTGGATAACTTTGTCAGCAAGATTATTCATACCCTGTCGCGTCAGTCTGAGGACCTCAGTCAGGATAATGTAGATCTGCTTCTCAGTTATGACCCCGGCAGTGTTGTTTCCAGCATTCACCGCCCCCTTCATTCTATTAAGGATCCTATCTATCTGGGGGGGAAGGGTTACAACCTTGTGAGGTTGGCAGGCCTTAAGATGCCGATTCCGCAAGGATTTATTATCACCACAGAGGTCTTTAGGTGCCTTGATCTGATCAGTGCCTTCAGGCAGGCCAACGAGGATTTGAAAGGAAAGATTCTATATCAAGTTAAACAGTTAGAAAACGAGACCAACACACGGCTTGGAGAGCCTGACAATCCTTTGCTCTTGTCGGTTCGCAGTGGGTCTACAATCTCTTTGCCTGGCATGATGAATACCTTCCTGAATGTCGGGATAAACGAGACCATTGTGGAAGGCCTTATTCGTAAAACCAGCAATCCCTGGTTTGCCTGGGATAATTATCGGCGTTTTCTCCAGTCCTGGGGCATGTTTTACAATATGGAACGAGATCTGTTCGATACTATCATAAACGAATATAAGGCAAAATACGACGTGGAACGGAAAAGTGAATTTAGTCCTGGGCAGATGCGAGAAGTGGCACTCGCCTATCGGCAGGCCCTGACCGATGTGGACGTGGCTTTGCCTGATGATCCATATGAGCAACTGTTTCAGGCGATTTGGCAGGTATTTTATTCGTGGAATTCAGATAAGGCCAAGACATACCGGGATATTATGGGGATCTCCGATGATTGGGGTACGGCTGTAATCGTGCAGCACATGGCGTATGGAAACCTGGATCATCAGAGCGGTTCAGGTGTCGTTTTCACCCACAATCCTCATAAGTCTTTGGATAAGGTGACATTATGGGGCGATTATACGACGGGCAACCAGGGTGAAGACGTAGTATCTGGCTTGGTCAAGACCTATTCCATCTCACTGGAACAAAAGATGGCAGAAGGCCGGGGGCAAGATCGTGCCTTAGAGGAGGCATTCCCTGAAATCTTTAGGGCTTTGCGGGATTTGGCCAAGCGCCTTGTATATGAGAAGGGATGGAGCGCTCAAGAAATCGAATTCACGTTTGAAGGCCCAACAGCAGATGATCTCTATATATTGCAATCTCGCGATATGGTCGTCCGTCAGATGAAGCGATACCCCACTTTCATACCCACTCCTAGACTCAAAGCGAGCCTTTTGGCAAAAGGGGTTGGCGTGAGCGGAGGCGCCCTTTGCGGCAGGATCGTTTTTTCACTGGAGGACATTAAGGGTTTCCGGAACCAGGAGCCCAATACACCGCTTATTTTGATTCGCTTTGATACCGTTCCAGACGATATACGTGAGATATCGGCGGCAGATGGGCTTTTGACCAGCAGGGGTGGAGCCACCTCACATGCATCCATTGTGGCCCATCAGTTGGAAAAGACGTGCGTGGTCGGGTGTTCTGATCTGATGGTTTATGAAAAAGAGGGCCGCGGTGTCCTCAACGGAAGGACCTTGCAGTGTGGGGAGTTTTTAAGTATTGATGGCCAGAAGGGTTTTGTTTATAAAGGTCAACATGAGATTCAAGAGAGCAGTGTTCATTGACCGGTGTGTATCCATTCACCGCTGACCTGTGGCAATTGATAATTTTCAGGAGGGAGGAAATATGATGAAAAGTAGAAGACTTGGAATCAACGGCTTGGGGCGTATCGGTAAGCTGTCCATCTGGCAGCATGTGGGGCGGAAAGACTTTTCGGAGATTGTGGTAAATATCGGCCGTCCGGTCGGTACAAGTCTTGAGGATGTGGCCATGTTTATTGAAAAGGATTCTACTTACGGAACCCTGCACAATTATCTGTATGGATACAAGGCAGGGCGCTTGATTGAGAATCTGGATGAAAAGTCTGGCTCCATGGTAATCAATGGCATCCCGGTTATGATCTTGCGTGAGGCACGTAACCCAAAGGACATTCCATGGAGGTCATACGGAGTCGATGTGGTGGTGGAATCGACAGGCCAGTTTACAGACCCCACACAACCTGCAGACGCCGCTGGCGGGTCAGTTCGCGGTCATTTAGCTGCCGGGGCACGAAAGGTGATCGTGTCAGCACCATTCAAGATTAAGGACAAAACCGCCTCAATGCCCAAGGATGCAGTCACAACAGTTATGGGCATCAATGAGAGTGAGTATGACCCGGCTACGCACCACATCATATCAAATGCCTCTTGTACCACCAACTGTTTGGCCTATATGATCAAACCCCTTTTGGATTATTTTGGTTTGGACAGGATCTTGACGGCCTCTATGGCCACCGTGCATGCAATCACGGGTTCCCAGCTCGTGCTGGATCGGGCGCCCAAGACCGGAGCCGCGGATCTGCGTCGGAACCGGAGTGTTTTTAATAATATCATATTAACCACCACGGGGGCGGCCAAGGCATTGTCGCTGGTCATACCTGAGATGCAGAAGATCGGCTTTATTGCTGAATCGGTTAGGATTCCCGTTTCTACGGGCTCGCTCATCATCCTGGTTATTGATATTCAGGACACTTTTGACCAGCAGCCTACCAATCGCGAGTTGATCAATCAGATCTACAGAGATGCTGCTGAAAAGAACAAAAAGGGATATCTTCAGTATTCAGATGAGCAAAACGTATCTTCAGACATGATTGGCCATCCCTTGGCTGCGGCGATTATTGAGGGGAAGGAGACTCACACCCGAACAGCGATCATATCATTTGATCTTAAACGCCTTACAGGTTATTCTGAGGAGGTGGGGGCCTGCCTTGGCCGAAGTGTCATTGATATGTCCGTGACAAAGGTGGTGGTATATGGGTGGTATGATAATGAAATGGGTGGCTATGTCCATATGCTTGCAGACCGGACCGTGAGTATCGCTTCCATGTTGAATTAGTTAGGATTGACAGGGCGACGACCATTGTTATATAAATGGCTTTGCCAACTGGGCTTTTAAGCCTTGATTCTCCAGAATCTAAAGGGATGGTGGCGCTTGCATCATCCTATTTTTTTAGTTTGCATCGATTTTTTGTCCTCTGAAACTCCGTGGAAACCTATAATAACGTTAAAAATAAGATACTGTCCATCAATCAGGCTCTGCGTCAAGTTATACGTGAAGTTGCATCCATTAATGGCCTGTCTCATCACCCCCTTGAGGCGTGGAAGGCAACCACAGCCCGAATTCATAGGCAACTGATCGAGGAAATGATTCGTGTGGCTGTGGTGGGCCCTATCAAATCGGGGAAGAGCACCCTGATTAATGCCCTATTTGGCGGTGATTATCTCAAGAGAGGTGCGGGGGTTGTGACTTCCATTGTCACCAAGATACGACCAGAGAATTCTATGAGGGCCAGACTTGAGTTTAAGACCTGGGATGAAATAAATGCTGAGATGAACCAGGCATTGATCCTGTTGCCTGCCGTGTGCTGGGATACTGATGGTGGCAGTTTCGACATAAACTGCGAAGAAGATCGAATTCAGCTACAACAGAAGCTTTCTAGTCTGAACTCAGAGCAATTGATATCCGATCATACTCGCGATCCCAATAGCGTGCTCCTTACGGAATATCTTAAGGGATACGATCGCGTTAAAAGTTTCGTTTCCTTTGAACCGAGTACGCACATTTTTGAGGGAGAAGATTTTTATAGGCAAAAGGATTTTGTGGGAGATCAGTCCTTGGCCGTTTATTTGAAAGATGTTCTCCTGACCCTTATCGCCCCTGAAGGATTTGGAGGAAACCTTGAGATTGCTGACTGTCAAGGAAGCGATTCTCCTAACCCCTTGCATTTGACTATGATTCAGGACTATCTTTTCCAAGCCCATCTCATCATCTATGTATTGAGCAGTCGCACCGGATTACGTGAGGCAGACATCAAGTTCCTGACCATCATCAAGAGGATGGGGCTCACGAAAAATATTTTTTTTGTTCTTAACTGCGATTTTAGTGAGCACGAGAGTCTGGCAGACTTGATGGGGCTTGTTAGCAGGGTGCGGGATGAACTTGGGATGATTTTGCCTGTTACGCACCTTTTTGCTTTTTCCGTCCTTTACGATCTCCTTAATGGTTTTGACCGAAAAGAAGAAGTGCTGTCTCGAAAAGACCGCCTCCGGCTGGAACAGTGGCAGGAAGAAAAGGACATGGTGACCTTTTCAGATGAGGAAACAGATCGATTCATGAAGGCCCTGCAGCGCAAGATATCATTGGATCGTTTTGAGCTGCTTCTACAGAGCAACCTGGAACGCATTTTTGCCACTGCTTATAGTATGCAGGATTGGGTTCAAATCAACCAAGACCTGTTGTGTAAGGATGCGGGAGAGGTTCAGTCGATGTTTGCAGAGATGGACAAGAGGCGAGAGGCCTCTGATCAAGTAACCTCTGTGATCAAGGACACCCTCGATGGGACAACCCGCAAGTTAAAACGGGACTTGGCAGACGATGTTGAGCGCTTTTTTGACGTTCAGCATGGCGACACAATTCGGGAGATCATCCAATTTGTTGACTCATACAGCGTCTCAGTCAAGGAATATGAAAAAGACCTTGAGGCTTCTGGCTTTCTGCCCACGCTATACCGTATTTTTCAAACCTTGCGTGAGGCTACCAACCGCTATCTGGCAGAATCGATCAACCCAAGGCTGGTTGATTTCATCCGTATCGAGGAGAAGAAGATCAAGGGCGTTTTTGAACAAGTCTCAGGACCTTACAGTTTGATGATTCAGGATGCCCTTGATCAACATCAGCGTATTGTGGAAAAGCTTGGCATCAGAATTGAACAACGTCCGTTCAAACATGTACAGTGTCCAGACATTGGCCTGGTTAAGGGTGATGCGCACCTGAGCATTCCTCCCCTTATCACAACCATGCAGTATTCAACTCGAATCAAGACCGAGGCCATCTTGAGGCTGGGTTTTTATAATACGTTAAGCTCTGTCAAAAAGTTATTTAAAAAAACAGCTGGAAAGGAGGCTGACAGTGCTATCCGTTCCCTGGAGGACAGCGTCCGGCGATTCAAGGAACAGATCCAACAATCTATCGCTGCCCATTTTATGGATTACAAAGAAAACTTGAAATACCAGTACCTCTTTAAATTGGCCGATGCGATATCCAGCAGTCTGTATGAAGCCCTTGTAGATCGAGTACGGACTTTCGCAGTGAGTTTAGCTGATACAAGCGGCTTCATCGAAAATGAACGCGTGGCTAAGGACAAGATACTCAAGGCGTTTGTTTCCATTGAAAAGTCGGTTAATACCGCACTTCATGAAATCAGTAAGGTGGAAAAGCTTTTGGAAACCCAGAGCCTGTCATAGTATCGTGAATCGGATAACGGATAACGAATCTGGGAGGCTGTTATGGCAACAAGGAAGGCACGGATCATTGCGGTGGTGAACGAAAAAGGCGGTGTTGGCAAGACCGTAACCGTCATCAATTTGGGAGCAGGGCTTTCCCTTGAGGGAAAAGATGTCCTGGTTGTTGACATGGACCCTCAGTTCAATGCCACCAGAGGGCTTGGGGTGAGCCTGGGCCAGGACAGCCCTTCAGTCTATGATGTGATCAAGCTACCGGAACCTGTACCTGCCCGGTCTGCTATTGTGAAAACGGCCTGGGAGCACCTTGATCTTCTTCCATCCCATGTGGATCTTTCGGGTGTTGAAGTAGAACTGGTGAACGAGCCGGGTCGGGAGAATCGACTCAAAGAGGCCTTGACGCCGGTATTGGATCTCTATGATTTTATTGTGGTCGATACACCACCAAGCCTCTCGATTCTGACTGTCAATGTTCTTGCTTTTGCCTCGGAGATCCTTGTTCCATGTCAAACACAACCCTATGCTTACAGTGCATTGGATGAACTCCTTGAGACCATTTCGATCATAAAGGAAGAAATGAATCCGGACATCAGGATCCTGGGTGTATTGGCTACGTTTTTTGACCAGCGAACAAGGGTCTCAAACAAGATTCTGGAGAGTCTCAGGAGGGACGGTCGCTTCCAGGACAAGCTATTTAAAACGGTTATTCGGATTAACACCACCGTCGCCGAAAGCGCCTATTATGGTAAACCAGTGGTGTTTTTCAGGCCGTCCAGCACAGGGGCTGCCGATTATTTGGCTCTCACAGAGGAAATCTTGAGCTGAGGATGAGAAATCCCTTTACAAAACGGACGGAATTTTTTATCAGGAAAGATATTGTGATTATAAATCAGGGGGATAAAGGGCAAGGCTTATGGTAGGCCGAAAAAGTTTGCTGAAAGCAACTCACAAAAAGCCAGTAAAATCTAGGGTTGGGGAAGACGAGGAATCCAAAAGGAAAAAGGCGATTCTGGACGGGGTGAAACGCTCTTCGGATTCGATCAAAGCCACATTGCAAGCGTTCGGACTCCCTCAATCGACCTATTACGGATGGCTAAAACGCTATGAAGCCAAGGGGTTGGATGGATTGAAGACGGGCAACCCTGTCTCTGATGAGCTGTGGCAGCGATTTATCCGTTTTAAAAAGAAACAAAAAAAATTGGCAGATAAAAGCAAATTGACCATGGAGGAGACCCAGACTATGAAAAGCGAACAGGACAAGGAAAAGATCAAGAAACTGCTGTTCAAGCGCTTTGATGAAAAACCGTCGAAACAACCTGAAAGAGCGGTTCCGCCGGAAGCAGAGCCCACAGTCCAGGCTGGGAAACCCAAGACAGTGAAGGAACCACCACCTCCTCCGCAAGAGCCTATGGATAAAACCGTGAAGTACGCGGTCGGTGCTCTGGCATTTGTGATCGCCATCCTTTTGTTGGCGAGTCTGTCCAATTCGAACAAGTTCTATTTTAAGCAAAGCGACCAAATGGTTGAAGTCTGGCAAGGAAGGTTTGCCCCCATGGGCGAGCATCTGGTGGCCAGCTTCTCGGATCCGAAGATCCTTGAAGCTGCACCAGAGCAGGAGGCTTACACCAAGAAGCAGGCCTTTGGCATTCTTTCTGGTTATTTTATCAAGCGGGCAGATGAACTTTTGAATACAGGTGAAACACCAGACCTGAAAACAGTGAAATCATATTTAACCCATGCTTCCAAGTACGCCCTGTCTCAGTCTGAGCAACAAGCCATCAGGATGCGCTTGAACAGCATTGAATTTCTCGTCTTGTTGGGCAAAGCTGATCTGGCACTGAATAAGGGAACCGTGCCCGAGTTTGAGGCTGCCAAGGGATATCTGGCCCAGGCCGTTCCCCTGGCCTCAACCGACCTTCAGAAGGATGTGCTGATGAAGAGGTTGGCTGCTGTGGAGTATGCCCTGGCGACTATCAAAATTAGCAAGGGTGAAAAACAACTTGCAGATTTGTATAGAGAGGCTTTGAATCGGCACCTGCAAAAGGCCAAGGAATATAGCCCGGAAAAGGCCCAGGAGATTGATCTGGCGATTGGCAAGATCAAAAAATGGCTGGATGAGTTCGATAAGAAGCACGTTGGGGTTACAAGATAGGCATAAATAAAAATCGACCGGTAGGGTGAGACGGGGTGGCAATGGCCACCCCTTTTCTATTTAAAGGCCCCTTTTGGCACGACCACGATGCCACGAGGTGTGACCGTAAACCTCTTTCGGTCCTCTTCTGGATTGTATCCGATTTCAGTATGCGGTGGTATGCGATTGCCTTTGTCGATGATGGCCTTCATGATTTTGCAATGTCTGCCGATTTCCACATCAGACATGATGACCGATTCCCGCACTTCCGACCAGCTTCTCACAATCACATTATAGGATAGCACTGAATTTTTGACGACACCACCACTGATAATAGAGCCGTGTGACACAATGGAGTCCAAGGCCATACCGGTCCTGTTTGAAGCTATATCCCTGAAAATCGTCTTGACAGGGGGGTATTGCATTTGGAATGTCCTGAGCGGCCATTTGGTACCGTACAGGTTGAACATCGGGTCTACACCCGTCAGGTCCATGTTCGCATTCCAGTAAGCATCCAGATCACCAACATCCCGCCAGTAAGAGGAATCCCTTATACAAGGCTCCAGAACGCGCACACGGCTTCCGTCCTTTTTGATCGTATACACGAAATCCTCAATTCGATTCTCTCTCTTATAGGGGAAGGCATAGATGGAATACCTTCCCAATGCCATGGGAATAATGTCTTTGCCAAAATCGTTTTTGTCAGTAGCCTTCAATAGATCGATTAACACCTGGGCCTTGAAGATATAAACCCCCATGGAGGCAAGGGTATATCGAGAATCCCCCGGCATAGGTTCTGCAGATGCGGGCTTTTCCTTGAAACCGGTTATCCTGTAGTCTCCTGCAACCTCCACGATTCCAAAACGGTAGGCCTGGGATACAGGAACCTCAATAACCGAGACAGTTATATCTGCTCCTTTTTCTTCATGATAGGCTCTAAAACGGGCATAGTCCATCTTGTAAACATGATCGCCTGAAAGGATGAGCAGATGTTCGGGGACTTCGCGTTCTATGAGATACAGATTTTGGCGGACCGAATCGGCTGTGCCACGGTACCAGTCTTCGCCTATGCGCATCTGGGGAGGCACGATTTTCATATAATGGCCCAGGGCATAGTTGAATATGTTCCACCCTGCTTCCAAGTGCTCTACAAGCGACTGTGCCTTATACTGAGGCAAGATCATGATCTTGTAGATATTGGAATTAATGCAGTTGCTCAGGGTGATATCTATGATTCGATATATGCCCCCAAACGGCACTGCAGGCTTTGATCGATCCTGTGTCAAAGGATAGAGACGTTCCCCCTTGCCGCCAGCCATCACAAGGGCTATGACATCACGCATTCTTTACACCCCTTTTAAGACATCGATCATGGTGAATACACGTCCTTTAACGCCCTGGTCGATCTTTTTGGCCAGATAATAAATGGCGTCTATCGTTCCCCTAGCATATATTTCCCGGCCATTGACATTATGGGTGAATTGAAAAAAGACCGTGCCGTCTTCTGAGCGAAGTGAATAAGTATGCCATCCGTGTCCGTTCAAATAGGCATCAGGGATCCCCCATTTGGATCGCTGAACCTCTGGGTCCCGCTCCATCCTGATCTGATCCTTGGTGAATGGGATGCCCAACCGGTTAAAATAGCCAATCATGGCCTTGGCCGTGCCACTGGTATCGGCCTTTCCTTGCTGGTGACTCTCTTTGATCTCCAAACTATATCCTTTGAAGACATCAGGAAAGGTCTCGGCAGCATATTCCATCATCGCCTGGAAGGCCACAATCTGTTTGGCCATGTTGGGAGCAATCACCGCGGCTATGCCGGATTCCTGAACCATCTTCACAAGGAGCGTCCTGTCACCTCCAGTCGTGCCCATGACAAAAGGGAGGCCGTTTTCACAGTAAAAAGCGGCATTATCGTTGACGGCACTTGGGTGGGTGTAGTCCACACAGATGATCATCCCTTCAGCCTTTTTGATAGATTCTATCATCTGTTGTCTCTCGTTCGGTTTGATCAATCTGACAGCTTCAGAACCGATCTGGGTTTCAGTGGCTTCTGTCTTAGGTCCGGTCAGAGCGTAGGAGATGAGTTTCAGGCTGCTGTCTTGCAGGATGTGTTCGGCTGCTTTGGTGGACATGTTGCCAGGGAGTCCATTGACCATTACTTTAATTGGATCCATGATGCATCTCCTTGCTTGGGTTTTTGTTTTTTCCCCCTTTTTGGGTGGAGGGAAAAGGCCTCTTGCTCTGTATATACAAAGCTTACGTTTATATCATAAACGTATTTTGTATTTAAATCAACGGGGATTCATCCTATTTGTTCCAGAGATTCAGCACAAGCCTTCGGCTGATCTCTAGGTACTGGAATGACACGCTGGTATCATCGCAAAATACCTCAAGGGTGATCGTGCCATTATATCCGATTGATTTCAAAGCAGCAACTGCCTTTTTCCAATCAACGCTTCCAACGCCTAATGGCATGTGATGATCATCTGTTGAACGATTGTCTGAAAAATGAACGTGTTTGATGTGGCTGCCTAACTCTTTACAGAAGGTGACCACGTCATCTTTACCAAAATTTGTGTGACCGACATCGAGATGGACTTTGAGTCCTGGAACCTCTTGCAGAAGTTGGGCGTAGGTAGAGACTGAATCAAATGGGGCTTTGAAGTTTTCAAAGACAAGGGTGAGACCGTAGGATGCAGCCATCTCCACAAGGGGTTTTAGGGCCTCGATATTTAGCTGGACCAGATCCTGCTTCATACCAGGCGGACGGCAATAGCAGGGATGGATATTCATGATCGTTGCTCCCACGGTGGAAAAAATCCTGGCACAGCGTTCCAGTTCTTCGAAACAGGCTTCGCGGACCGATTGGATCGGGTAAGCATACGGAAGGCAGGGGTCGGTGTGTCCTACAACCGACAGCCCATATTGGTCAAGAAGTGCAAGGACCTTCTCCGGATCTGGATTCAGGGCATTAGGCCCTTCGATGGTAAGGTCTACAAAATCGTATTGGGCTTTTCCAAAAGAGATGATTTCATCGTAGACAGATGCCGAAGGGTCATTCATCAGGCCGATTTTCATTTTGTCGTGCCTCCGCGGATGCTGGATGGGTGCTTACCTGTTTGTTAATTGCCATCAAAATAAGTCGGGAGAATGTCTCAAAGGCCTCCTACTGGATACTTGCAATCTATATAGACTCAAAGAGCTGCTGATATTGAGCAGCCATTCGTTTGGCCGTAAACATCTTCTCTACTTTGGCTCGATTGTATTCCCCCATTTCGCGTCTGAGATTTGGCGAATCAGCCAGAAGATTGATTTTCTCGGCAAAGGCCTCCACATCGCCAACCGGACACAAGAATCCTCCCTTGCCGTCATCGACCAGTTCCGGGATGGATGAGCAATCACTTGCTGCCACAGGAAGGCCACAGGCCATCGCTTCAGCCACAGCCAGACCAAAACCTTCGCGGACGGTGGGCATTAACAGGATATCCATCTGTTGGTAAAGTGCTGGCATCTCTTCGAAGGGCACCGGCCCTATGGGTTGAAGGCGGGGATCAGGGGGCAGAATGCTTCGGGACTGCAAACCCTGAGTATAAAAGATACGCACGTTCTTTTTAAGCCGCCTTGCGATGTCAGGGAGCCAATGAGCACCTTTTCGCCGGGTGAGATTTCCCGAAAAAAAGACCCGAATTTCCTTTTGAAAGGAGCTTGAAGAAGGTGCAGGCGTAAAACGACCCTCATCTACGCCATTATAGATCACTTTGATGGACCGGTGGCTACCCAGATCCTCCTGTACTAGTCGGGCCGTGAAGTAACTCACCGCCGTAACCATATTCGCTTTTCTGAGGGCCTGCTGAACCCACAGGCGCAGATCGGTTGCGTAATGAAGGATTTGGAGCCATGAACTATAGGCCCGCATCCAGCCGTCCAGGACATAGTTGTGGAAGGTGACCACCAGCGGTGCCGACTTTCGGCAAAAAAATATTGCATAATCAGGAGTGGAATGGACCAGGTGGGCTCCTTTAAGGGGAACCACTGCTGGCAAGACAAAGGGAAAGAGGACCCAATAAGGATGGTAGGCCCTGACGCGGTAGTCTGGAAGATGACGTTCCAAAATAGTATGCACGACATAGGCACCGCTTCCCCAAGCCATTGGGCTGACAATACACAAGTTTTTCATCGATGCTTTTCCTTCACAGGCTATCATCGGCAGCGCAACTGGATGGATTTTGGCTCCATGGCGCCTTTATTCTTCCTTCCTGTTCAATCGGTTTTCAACCTCGGAAGGACCTGGGTTTTATAAGGGAAGTAAAACGTTCGGAACAACAACTGGGCCAAGCGCCAGAAGGGATTTCTTTCATTCAAGTTCTGAACGCGGACTTCTTCTTGAAGACGCGCAAGTAAAAAGTCTTTATTGCTACTAATACCAGATCCCCCCATCAGAGACACTGGGAATTTTTCGAATTTCACCGTACAACGAGATATCAGTGCTCTGTAGAAAAAGTCATAGTCCAGCGCTACGGAAAATTCTTTTCGGTACCCCCCAACCCGGGCATACACCCGTCTATGCACAAAACTTCCCTGGTGTAGGAATACGGTTTTAAAGTGATGCCACCACAAAACCTGAATAGGTTTAAGGGGGACTCTTCCATGAACGGGATGGTCTAAGATCACAGGGAAGCTGTGAATATCGAAAAGTTCATCTTTCAATAGGAGATAAACCTTTTCCAGGATATCCGGGCCTAAGAGCTGGTCGTCTGCGTGAATGACTATCACATATCGCCCACGGGCTCGACTCAGCCCTTTGTTAAGGGCATCACCAATACCTCGATCTGGTTCTGAAATACATGTGAGGTTATAGATGTTTTCGAACTCTCTTAGAATCTCCAGCGTTTCATCATGTGATCCTCCATCGATGACGACATGTTCTAGGTTCTGGAAGTTCTGACTTTTGACAGATTCTAAGGTCCTTCTGATAGTGGCCCCCCTGTTCAAAGATGCGGTCAGGATTGTAAAAAAAACGGAATGTTTCATTTTCAATAATTGAAGTGCCTCGCAGCAAGCCCCGTTGAATCATGTCTCTGGTGATAAGCGACGAATCCCAAGTTCCTTTTTGGATTCGCGCTCTAACCCCGCAGCAAGCTCAAGCTGCGGGGAGTGCGTTCTCTTTTGCAGTTCAATATGGATTTCATGGCGAATCCCTTAAAATCATCCCAAGCTAGGCATCGAGGATACCAATAATTCTTTTCGATAAATTAGGCCAATACAAATCAAATTGTAATTTCTCCTTAAATAAACGCATAGCCTCCCTGCTATGATATTCGTACCTTGATAATATATTGTTTAATGCACCAGCCATCTCATCAGGCTTGCTTATATTATATCCAAAATTATATTTGCCGAGCAACTGGCCGTACGTATCTTGTTTTATTGATATTATTGGCAGGCCATATTTCATGTAGTAAGAGAATTTACCTGAAGATAATCCAATATTCCTAATGTTTTTTTGCAAATATCTTGAGTGTGATGCTTTCCTGTGTGGAGTTTCCTTATAAAGTACAAGCCCGATGTCGGCAGAAGCAACTAATTGCTCATATTCTTTAGGGCCTAAAGGATCAAAGGAGAAAAAAACATTGTCTACTTTACTATTTTTTGCTATTTTTATATATTTTGACAGTTTTGTTGAAGAATGACTAGTGTGAATGACAAGAGTGAAATACTTTGGCCAGGTAGGAACATTATTAAGTAATTCCTTAGCATATGTCCAATCATCAAAACTTCCAGAATGAAGAACAATTTTATTGTTTGTTGGAATCTTAAATTTGTTTCTAAGATAGTCCGTTTTGTATAAATTTTTTGATGATCTGGGAGAAACAGGAAGATAGACAAATTTCTGATTTGGAATACTATTTTCTATACCGAGTAACTCAGCTCTCCGCTCATCTTGGATAACTATCAGCTGTGCATGCTGACTTGCATCAACTTCTATATCTTTTTCCTTCTTTTCAATATCATTTATTAGTTCATCTCGGAAAAAGATTTCATAAGAAAGATATATGAGTGGCGTATTGTTCTTCTTAGAATAATTGTAAGCTGATATTATTCCTTCACTATTGATACCAAATACAAGATCATATTTTTTGTTATATAAAACTTTTTTACCCCTATATGCGCCTCTTAGGAGCCACCTCCAATTATATAAGGTATTTTTGACACTGCCAAACCAAAATTGAAACTCTCTTGGAAATGGATACACGTTAACAATATTGCCAATTTTATGATAGTTTGAATCTTCAGGCATAAAAATGTCAACATTAACTCCATTTTTAATAAATTCTTCTACTAAACACATCAAACTTGGATTTGTTGCAAAATCCGAATGAGGCTCTAAAATAGCAAACTTTCGATTATATAATGGTCTATTTTCTTGGACTATCATGTGCTTTTCTTATCAATATGGAAACAACGTAAACACGACATGTTTCAAAGCTAGGTTTGGGCCTTAGTTATCCATCCTCATCTACCGGGACTCATTTTTCGCTTCTTTTTGAAGAGACTTAAACGTTCCAGGCGGGATTTTATCATTCGTGTTTGTACAATGTCAATTTGGAGACTAGGTCGTTGAAATGGCCATTTCTTTTCCTGGTAACTTCCTGGTATATCTTTATAAACCTATCAGAAATCACCTCCCAAGAAAAATCTTCTTTTATAGACTTAAACCCATTTTCGATTAGCTTGTTTCTGAGTTCTTCATCAGTTAATAGCCTAATCATCTTCTTTGCTAAATCATTGTGATCTTTTTGCTTGGCAAGCAGTCCGGTTTCACCATCCTTGATGATATCCGGGATGCCTCCAACATTGCTACCAATGACAGGCACCCCGCTGGCCATGGCCTCAAGTAGTACGATCCCCAAACCTTCTGTTTCTCCCCTGTCATTTACGATAGAAGGAAGGACAAAGAGACTTGCCAGGGAATAGAATTTTAATGTTTCTTCCTGTGGAACTTTATCCAAAAAAAACACACTATTTACCAGGCCTAAATCCTTGGATAGTTTTACGAGATACTCCTTCTGAGGGCCGGAGCCTACCAGCAAAACCTTTATGTCAGGGCACCTCTGCAGAACATGGGGGAGGGCCTTAATCAAGTAATCTACCCCTTTCAAGTCGATCAGCCTCCCTATGAACAACACAACCCGTCCATTTATTCCCAATGCTCTCCTCATGATGCCTGCATTGGAGGATTTTCCAAAAAGGTTAACAACTTGTACCCCCATCGGGATAATCTCTATATTTTTCCCTTCACAGATCTTGCGGGCCGCTCTGGCAGTAGCCTTGCTGTTTGCTGTGCAGACATCGGAATATTTTATGACCTTTGCATTCAGTGCCTTTAACCACGGAGATTTAATCCCATAAATGTCCGAACCATGAATGGTCGTAATACAGGGAATTTTAAAAATCCCTTTACAAAAAATCCCTATCAGTCCCTGAGGTAATAACCAGTGGGCATGGATTACGTCAAAATTCCCCTTTTTAATTATCCATAGAGAATAGAGGATTTGGGCAATAATAAAGGAGGGCAATTGAATCATAGCCAATATATCTCTTTTTATATTTTGAAGTATACCCGCCCGATAGCATAATCTTTGATACCTATGGGGATAAAAGTAGGGGAATCTATGTACTCTAATGCCCTCCCAAGTTTCAGAATATTTACAGCCATAATCATGTGGGGATATTATTTCGATTTTTACCCCTCTCGTTGAGAGCCAACAAGAGAGATTGTATATAAAGATGCCAGCGGAATCTTCCTTAAATCTTGGAAATGAAGTGGTCAATATGCAGACTTTCAAGTTGTCCTCATTTCAGATCTTTATTGTATTCCATATCGAACCACATGGCGAAGAAAAGAGATTGGAGTCCAGATATAAACAAGAATGAAGCAAACAGAGCGCTCGTTACCGCGATTCCAACCCCCTTAATTCTTAAAATTAGGAGATAGCATCCCAACAGGGTGCCTGTGGGCGCAAGGGTCAGGCCAAGAAAGTAGAAAAAGACCAACGGGTGAAAATCTTTAATGATGTACTTGTTGGTTAGCCTCTTGAAGAACCCTCGAAGGAGGAGAAGTGCAATGAAAGGACCATCCTTCCATATTCGGATTCCGGATTCCTCACCCATGTTATAGATGGGTTTTACCTGAACATCTCGAACCTTGATGTGCTCAATGTTCAATTTAATAAGAAGGTCATTTGGCGTGCCATAGCGCTTATGAATGTCATCAAGGGGTATCCTTCGCAAGGCATTTATAGAAATAGCCGTATAACCACATTGGGAATCGGCAATGTGCCAATACCCCGAAGCCACCTTGGTAAGGAGGGACAGAAAAGCGTTTCCAATGTATCGAACTTTGGGGATCATCTTCCAGGCTTCGCCAGCAAAAAGTCGATTGCCCTTTGCATATTCAACTTGTTCGCGGCAAACGGGCTCGATAATGCTGACAAGATCCCCGGGATCCATTTGGGCATCACCTGCCATCACAGCGGTGACATCCATATTCATTTCTATTGATTTTTTGTAACCACTAATAATCGCGCCACCAACGCCCTGATTTGTTGGGTGTTCAATGAGCGTGATCCGGTCGTCGTTTACCATAAGTCGTTTTACAATATCTAATGTCTGGTCGGTGCTGGCATCATCGATCACGATGATTTGATCCACGAAAGCTGGAATGGAGACCAGTGTTTTTTCAATCAACCTTTCCTCATTATAGGCCGGGACGACAACCGCAATGCTTTTGTTAAGATACATAGGAGGCCTTTCAGGAATATGTGAGATTCACATCTGCGTCACGCGAGCTGCAGGGATTATTACAAGGTAAGCCTTCCCGAGCTGAGCGGCGCAAGCTTTCAACATCGTGCAATATCTCATATACTGTATATCCACTTGATTCATAAATTGGCTTCCAGTAATTTTTTGTGAGGTTCAGGAAACGTAAAACCTCCTTATTTTTGAAGTTATCTTGCAAGTATTTATTGAATAGCGTCATTCGTACCAAGATATGGGTGCACCCCAGCGATTTTAAGCAGGATAGAAAATTATATTCACCCTGACTGGCTCTTACCAATGTATTAAGGGTATTCATGCCAAAGGAGCGGTCGTGACAGTAAGAGCGGTTTAGGTAATAGCCTCGATTGCCGACAAACATGAGAAAAACCTTGGCTTCAGCTGTGGTGTGGTTGTTTATATAGTCCATGGCTGGATAGCTTGCAAGGTGGCGACTCAAAAAATCTACTCTACTTTCTTTGTTTAGAATATATTTTAAGGGCCGGATATTTGCAACCTGGTTTTTCAGGTATACAAAGTTAAATATCAGCAGTATTCCTACAATTGAAATAAAAGCGATATAGCCTATATACAGAAAAGCGGAATGCAATTTCTGTAACTTTTCTTTTATCTGCGGGGGGGTGGATGGCGTAGGACGAATCAGTTTGTCCAGGATATTTTTTATACCCATTACAGCGAGTATAGCGAGAAACGGGACAACAGGGAGAATGTATCTAACCTGCTTGGCTGTTAGAAAAAAGGCCATGATCATAAAGAATCCTGAGAATGTAACAAAAAATATTTTGTCTCTCCTAAAATCTTTATTTGTCAGGGAGAATGGCAGGAACACAATGAGAATCGGGTTCAGAATCCCGTCAAAATATTGATAGGTATCATCCTTTCCCTGAAAAAACATGCGGAGCGGAATAGAAAGGGTGGCCCAAAAGCCTTCCCCATACATGAGTGCACGTCTTTGGAAAAAACCGAGCGTCCCTCCCTGTTCTCTACCCCCCACGTAATGGGAAGGGTTGAAAAAGCTGTCAAAGAGAGGGTAAAAGGGGTTCCCAGTTAAAAGGTGGTTTTTGACATACCACGGGCTAGCAATGATGGCGGCAACGAGAAAGAACATGACACCATACTTGACGGCAGTAACTTGATGCCTGCGATGCCTGGCATAGTAATAAACGACCATCAAGTTTAAGAAGAAGAAAGCCAACAGGGCACTGTACTTTGTTCCCAGTGCGAGGCCCATGGACATGGCTGACAGGACAAGCCATCTTAAATCCTCGTAATTACCATCCCGCCACCGGATAAAGGCCAGTAACCCGGCCGTGGTAAAAAAGACCAATCCCAAATCAACATAAGCTGACGCTGACAGCCGGATGACAATGGGCGTACTGATATAAACTAACATACCTAGCAGCCCCCAGTTTCGGGTCAGTCTTTTCTTTAGGTAAAGGTACACTAACAATCCTGTCCCGAGGCTAAAGGCAAAATGGATAAACTTGGGGGCTATATCATTCTTAAAATAGAGGGCCACAAGATAAAGGAGATCAATATTCATGGGATAATACGAGTATAGCGCCCATGGGGTTTCATAAAATCCGCCATGCTTGAGCCAGAGTTTGGGAATGGCCAGATGATGGATTAGGGCGTCTCTGGATATGGGTGGCGTGGAACACAAGAGCCCAACAACCAGGATATGTGAAAACAGGGCGAGCAGCAGAGCATAATAGGCAGCTCGGTGAGCCCTAGATGACCAGAGACTTTCTGGGTTAAGAATTCGAATTGAGCGTTTTGAAAAACCCGTTTCCATTTACGATGCGAAAAAACCGGGCACACAAATGAGCAAGACACCAACAAGGGAGGCTATCAATCCTATCAAAGCAAGAAATGCGCCAAGCGTATCCATAGGGGGATGTTTTTTGAAAGCGCCCCAGATACCAGAAGCAATTAAGAAGATTCCACACACAATTAAGAGACTGTTGAATACCATGGGCTGTTTATCAATTTCATCATTTGCGATAGAAGCTGTTTCAAAATCCTTTGACGACTCATTGTCACAGCTGTCTACGCTCTCATCATTCCAATAATCCACAAGGTATAGAAGATGATAATCATCATACCCCAGAGGATGGCGGGCCTGGATTTAAGCTGAGGGGGATCCCCCCGGGTCAATGCATGCATCAAAAAACCGATGACAGATCCGATCCATCCAAGAAAACCTACTTCAAGGATAAGCGTCCAGAAAATATCCGGTTCTGGATTTTTTCGCCCGGCACAAGGCACAGCCACCTTCTCTTTCAGTGATTGGCCCTCTAGCTCCTTGGCCATTAATGAGGTGATTTTTGTATCGCACTTGCTGATCCAATCTTTTCCCGGAGTATAAAAACTCCTGGCAGAAAAAAAGCCCCGCCTTATGGTACGGATGGCAATGAGAGCGAGTCGGATATCACCTTCTTGCTCGGCTTGGACGCCTATCTCCCAGAGACGCTGTGCTGATTGGCGCACATAAGGATTAAAGGGCGTATACCAGTGAATGGAACGATCAAAAAACGTGATGGCTTTAATATATTGGTGTTTCTTAAAATATGCTTCTCCTTCTTGATAGGCCTGCTTTGAACCATAAAAGGCCCGTGCCCAGACCATAGCCAATACGACAAAGCACAGACCCATAGCAACAGAGGTCACTCTTACAGATGGCCTTCTGAAAAAATATCTGACAGAATTCTTCATGGATTCGCCCGCGTGTCATGCATTTCAAGCTGACTGTGCAATGCCTCAGCGTATGAGACCGAAAACTGTGGTTTGCTCATGTTTTTTTCAATAACTGTGCCCATATCAAAACCTTTGTCGCGTCACAATTCAGCATGCCGTGACTTTTGAGAAGTATCATAAAATCAAATTGATAGATCTTGTCAATAAGTTTTCCGCGGATGCGACGTCCATGCAAACTGGTATCATGGTCATGAAAAAGTCGTGTTCCATAGAACAGAGCGTACAAGCTATTTCAAAACCCTTTTCCTTGGTCTGTTCAGCCATTTTTGAAAGTTCTAAGCTCGCTTCGCTAAAATTGTAGCACGGAGTGAAGCCATGCGCTAACTCGGGCTAACGCCCTCAAACAGTTACAATTTTTTGACGCTTCGCTTCACTAAGAACTTTTTGCAAAAATGGCCAAAATGAGTCGTCAAAGGGTTTTGAAATAGCCTCTAGTCATTGTTCAAAAGCATCCCAATGTAACGGGCTAATCATCTATTGTGCCTGTTGCCATTGCTTTTTCCAGTCCTCGTGCAATTTCCGGTACAGATCCACCTTTTCTTTCTTTCCTTGTTTTTCATACATGTGGATGAGATTGAGCAGGGGATATTCAAAATTTCGTTGAAGTTGCATGGCCATCCGGAAGGCGCGCTCGGCCTCCGGGATCTTGTTCTTATACCAGTAAACCACGCCCAGATGATTATACGATCTGGCAAAGTTCAATTGCACTAGGTTTTGGTATGTGACAAAGTAAACGAAAAGTATGACTGTAAATGATAGTAAAAAGATTTTCCAATTTTTATGGAGCAAGGCGTCCAATATTTTTGAAACACCGAATCCGGCAAATCCGATTAGGATTGGAACTGCAGGCAAGCGTGTCCTGGAAATAACAAAGAAAATTACCACGGACAGCAATGTTGTGGCGACATAGAGATAAAGCACAGTATGCCGACGCCAGTTCCTCAAGCTAGCGAGGATGCCTAAAACCGAAAAGGGGATGATTGTGCCAAAGCTGATGGGCCAATGCTTCAATACTATCGAGTACTGGCGGTTAAAATAATAGTTAAAATAGGTTGGCACTTCGACGTCGTTCATAAAAAAAAGGATCTTTTTGAATATCAGCCTAGCTTCCTCCAAAGGGTTCTCGATGATGAAATCAATGCCTTTCCTATACCAGTATCGAGATGCTTCCATGTCGGTTAACGGCTTATTGAGTTCGTTTTCGGCAATCTCTTTATACTTTAAAAAGATAGAGCCCATGAAACTGAACTTCATGTCAAATACGGGAGAGGCGTCCTTGTTGTGGCCAAAATAAAAATTATGCCCACCAGATGGTGTCAGGAAGACGACCTGTCTTGAGACTGCATAATTTCGCAAGGTAAACATGGCTGGAATAAGCATGACACCTATGGAGAATATTGCATAATACTTCATTCTTTTTCCCAGGCTGATTTTATTCCACACCAAGAGAAAGTAAAAGGATAGCAGGACAGGGAAAAGGATGAGGTTGGGGCGTCCCATGATGGCAGCCCCTAAACATATTCCAGCGATCAGGAGGTCTTTGGGGTTGGGAATGAGATCTGTGGTGCTGATCAGAAGGATGCCAAGAAGGGAGAAGCAGATGACCCAGGAAAGAACGATAATCTCTCCGTCATAAAATATGAAAGGGCCATAGACGGCCGCAACGAGCCCGGCAATCCATGCGGATCGGAGGCCAAAATAACGCCGTGTTATCAATCCGATTAGAACACAATTTAGGCTCCCCACCACGATTTGTATAAAGCGAACAGCGGAGAAATCAAAGCCAAAGACTTTGAAGATAGCGGCCAATATGTAGGCGTAAATCGGGCTATTATCATAAAATATCTGATTGCCACCCAACAGGTCCCCTTCAAGGATCTTGATTGCTATTTTCACGTAGGCGGCATGGCCGCCTAGAGGGAGGTCGAAAGCTGGATACGAGACGTAACTGTTCAAATGGATCAGGCGAACCGTAAAGCCGAGGCTGCCGATAATAAGCGGCAAGAAAAACCGGTTTTTGGAAAAGGAATCTCGGATTGTCGTCCAGTATTGTGTCATTGGTTTCGATATGTCCGAATTGACCGCTTTGCTTTCTGCCGCAAGACCCGCTGCCATGGGTGCGAGGGGCATCACTAACTTCTTTTGCCTGCCTGGCCAGTGCGTGACCCTAATCGATCAAAGCCATATATGGCCAAAGTTTTCATGGCCATGAGAATTTCTGTCTTTGATATTTTTGACTTACCGACCCTCCGGTCCTCGAAAATAATAGGCACTTCACCGATATTAAAATGGCTTTTCTTGCACAAATAAAGCATCTCTACCAAGAAAGCATATCCATTCGACTGGATGCGATCAAAATGTATGGCTTCCAGGACTCTGCGATTGTAAAGACGAAACCCAGCCGTGTTGTCATAGCTGGAGAGGCCCAGGATTGCTCTAGCCAGCTTGTTGGCAACAAAGCTTACAGCCCGTCGAATGATGCTCCAGTTTTGAACGCCGCCACCAGGCACATACCTTGACCCGATGACAATGTCATAGGCCGTGCTTTGTGCGAGTA
This sequence comes from Deltaproteobacteria bacterium, assembly GCA_003647275.1. Classification (GTDB taxonomy): domain Bacteria; phylum Desulfobacterota; class Desulfobacteria; order Desulfobacterales. Next base: position 91,396 of record QMMN01000003.1, on the reverse strand, counting down.
GATCGGGAATATAGCGCGGATGGTGCGAAAAATCCGAATCCATGGTCATAATCATTTTATATCTGTGAGCCAGAGCATACTGAAAGCCCGCTATATATGCCGTGCCCAGGCCCATTTTCTTGGGCCGGTGGAGTACAAAGAGGCCCTCAAATTGACGCATCAGGCGTTCAACGATTTCGCCTGTGCCATCGGGTGAGGCATCATCCACCACAAGGACATCGAGCGGGAGCCTGATACCTTTGATCGCCCTGACAAGGGCTTCTATGTTTTCGGCTTCATTATAGGTTGGGATAACGATGAGGACTTCATGCTTATCCGCTTTTTCCATATTTTAACCCCGATGTTATCGTACCGGCTGCGCCCGTCCAAGATGATAAAAAGGCCAACCAATGATAACAGGCATAATATGCCAGTCCTCCTTGGCGCCTTCCTGTGAAGCCTCCCCGTGCTTCCGGATGGGGGTTCTGCCTTGTGGCAGCACTTTGCGTCCGGGGCGCAAGCCGGTCAGTATCATTTCTTGAAATGTCGAGGAGTATAAGAACATTGCAGACATTAATCAACCCATAAATCTCAGGCCTGGCGCCTTTTTAGGACCAATCGTTTCGGTCATGCTGATGTTGGACAAACTGGCGGCCTGAATCGCCAAGATAAAATACCTGTCTGGGAAAACGGCGCATAATGGGCTTGATGTCCTTACAGAGAGTTTGTATAGTGGGTATGGATCGATTTGGAGGGATTCCCGCCCAAGCAATTCCAGACAGGTTCACTTTATGTCAATATCCCTTAAAAAAAGAGATTTCCTGTTTTGTGGCCTGTTGTTTGTTGTGGCCCTGTGCTTCTTTAAAGACATTATTATTAAAGGATACGTTCTTTGGGGATCAGATTTTGTCTGTATTTACCTCCCCATGAAACAATTCCTCTACAATCAGATTCAGTATCAGCATTCCATCCCGTTTTGGAATCCTCACATTTTCAGCGGTATGCCGTTTTGGGCTCATTTTGAGTCCACGATTTTTTATCCCATCGATATGCTTTTTTGGATACTGCCCCCTGAAAAGGCATATGGTTATACCATGTTTGTCCACGTGATCCTTTCTGGTATTTTCATGTATATGCTTTGTCGGTCCTTTGGCATAAGCAGAAGCGGGGCGTTTATAGCCGCAATCGTCTTTTCATATAATGGTTATATCATGGCCGTTCTTTATGGCGGCCAGATGTGTCCGGTACAAAGCTATGTGTGGATGCCCTTAATCCTTTTCTTTTTAAACAGGTCCACGCACTCACAGACACCCTTTATTCATGCCACCATAGCTGGCGCTATCTGGGGGGTGCAGATCTTGGCGGGTGCTCCACAGGACGCGTTCTATACTTTTATGGCGGTCTCCCTGTTTCTGGTATGCCATGTCAACACCTCCATAAGTGGACGTCATTCGATCAGGACGATCATGATCTCTGGGTTGTTGGTCTTTGTCTTTGGGTGTGGTATCTCAAGTCTTCAACTTATTCCCGCCCTTGAATTCGTGCAAAACAGTTTTCGGGCCACGCTTCATAGTTATGACTGGGCAACCAAAGCGTCCTATCCGATTCAAGTATTTATCACCACACTTATGCCGCACTTTTTCGGAAATTTTACGCAGAACAACTATTGGGTGGCGGATACACCCTGGAGTATTCCACTACAAAATTTGTATCTTGGAATTTTACCCTTCATTTGTTTGTGCTTTCTAAGATACGAGAAGGGGGATTCAAGACGCCAACTTCTTTTCTGTACACTTTTAGCGGTTATCTCTTTGGTATTGGCCCTTGGGAAACACACCCCTATTTACAGGTTTGTGTATCTTCTTCCCGGATTCAGTGGTTTTAGAGCACCATCTAAGATTATTATCCTGTGGATGCTTTCATTGAGCATACTTGCCGGCCAAGGATTCGACTCTCTCTTATCATGCGACAAGAAGTCCTGGAGGATAAGGTTAACTTTTATTATCCTTCTTGCATTATTTTTAATCGCATTGGACGTGCTGTTTTTGGTCGATAAAAAAGCCACCCTGAAGGTGTTCTCGCCCTTTATTTTGAAAGAAGCCATTCCAGATCGATTGGGGCAGGCTGCCGCCATAATCCAAGATCAATTTTCCAGACTAACAATATTTTTCTGCGTGAGTGTACTAGTGATATCTCTATGGCTTAAAAGGGGAGTCAAGCGGGAACTTGCGTCAGCTTGCCTGATCTTGGTGATGTTAATCGACTTTTGGCATGCCAACATCGGGGTCATCCAGCCCGGAGATACAGCGATCAAGCAACTGAAGGTTATTCGCCAGCAATTGGATATGTCTATAGGACAGGATAACACCATTTTTCGTGTTGGGAGCATTTTCCCAATGTATGGCCCTCGTTATGGACCAAATATTGAAATGTATTGTGGCTATCAGACCGTGGGCGGCTATTGCGCTTTGTTTTTAAACCGCTACTATAAATACATCAACCAACAATACGACGATGGATCGATTCCCGAAGGATGGCAAATCTTTTATTATCGGCCTCTCGAGAATGGCAGACTTATTGATCTTTTGAATGTTAAGTATGAAATTTCTTATGCTACCAGGGAATACGCACTTCGAAAAAATTATCTTCCCAGAGTATTTATCGTGCCGGATTACAAGATTCTCAATAGCGAAGAGGTGTTGGATTATTTAATCAGGTCTGACTTTGATCCAACCCAGATTGTCTTGCTGGAAAAGGGTGTTCAGTTGTCTGATCCTTCCAGGCACCTGGATCAAAAACCAGGGGCAACAGGTCGAGCTACGATTACCTCATATCGCCCGGATGAAATCGTCATTCTAACCGATTCGCCCGGAGCGAGGTATTTATTCCTGAGCGAAGTTTTCTATCCTGGCTGGAAGGCTTTTGTCGATGACCAACCCAAACCGATTTTACGAGGAAATTATCTCTTCCGGGTGATTCAACTTCCGGAAGGACAGCACGTAGTCCATTTTGTGTTTGACTCGTTATCGATCAAAATAGGCATTGGCATAACTATTCTGACCTTATTTCTTTTCATTGTTGTCATGATCTATCATTTCCGCGAACGAATTCCTTGTCAAGGGAGATGATAGATAAAAATAGAATAGCCTATTTTGGTGACCGGAGCAACAGACTTAAACTGAGCATAGAGGTCAGGGGGCAGACCGAATACCTCATTCCAAACCCCCTGGAGCTGGGTTGCGCTGATGGCAACCCAGCCGTGGAGTCTTTCAGGATCCACAAATTTTAATGGTATGCTCGATTTGACCGTGCTGGCAGCGCTCGGAAGATACTTAAAGGGAGCAGGATAGCACTGGGGAAACCCCTGTCCGAAATAAGCCAGATATATAGAGGGGATATTGTGCTCGTTTACATACCTTGCCAATCCTTTCAGATCCTGGCCCCAATCAAGGTTTGAATCAACCGCCCATCGCCAGCCATTATTCGGACCACCTACAGTTTCATTGAAATAGGCGAGATAGTGAGGATAGATGAAAACAGAGGCCCCTATGTGCCAGAGGAGCAAGATGGCTACGAGCCACTTTCCCCACAAGTTGGCTTTCAACAAGTGAAATATGCCGATACCCCCCAACATCACCAATAAAGGATAAACCAGGAGGATGTGTCGGATGCCCAGCGACATGTTGGTCAGCGATGCACAACACACTGATGCAAAAGCTGGAATGCTTAACAGGGCCACAAGGTTTCGGGTTTTGGCATACCGTATCCCTAGAAATATTCCGACTCCACTTAGCACGAGTAGAGGAATGGTTGTTTTGATCAGAATCAGCAGGATGTAATAATACCACCATCCCTGCCCGCGTTCCCCTGCGATAAAGGATGGAAACCCCTGAGAAAGCTCATGTCGCACATCTTGTAAGCCTTCCCAATACGTCGTTAAATCTGGAGCGAAAGGATAATGTGGTAGAAAATTCATTCCGTACCCGATCCATAGTACGATAGCCGCAACGAACATCGATAAAACAAGCCTGACAGAAGCCCTCGCGTTGAGCATGGCTACAAGCAGGACGGATAAGGGAATCCAGATGATACCGGAAAACTTGGCAAGTAAAGTCATTCCTAATACTAAGCCAACAATCCCTACATTATACCAGGAGGGACGCATGGTATAAATCCAAATGACGCACACCAAAAGGAGCGATAGGGATGCCAGTATCGAGTCGGGGCTTACGAGTCGGGCATGCGCCATGATGTTGGGGCTAAATAGGTATAATATCAGAGCACCGATGGCGGGCAGCCTGCCCTCGTGACGTCGTGTCCACCAAAAAGTTGTCAAGAGGGCGATAGCCGACATGAAAAGCGTTGGAAGTCTGGCCCAAAACAGATCTTGATCGAACCGCTCGAATGACCAGCTCAGGCCCCTTACGAAAAGCGCGTTGACCATTGACAAGGGTGTTACATCCAAATCTATCGGGTGAGCGGTGTCTAAGAATGCTAGGCCGTTTACGAGATATTTGTATTCGTCCCAGGCATTATTCTTCTGGATGGCACTGCTGATGCCCATGAAAAACAAGAGCCCAACCGCACACGCCGCAATAAAAATATCAATTTTTTTCGTTATTTTCTCCTCGTTTTCGTTTGATGAACCACAGGGAACAGACCAGAGCTACCATGGATACGATTGATCCGATGCGAAAAGGCCAGGAAACAAAACGGAGGCAAACCTCGTGGTTTCCCCGCTCCAAAGGGACGACGCGGAACAGATAGTTACCACGAAGCAATGGCGCCTTTTTACCGTCTACTGTAGCCACCCATCCCGGATAGAATATTTCACTCAAAACAAGATAAGCTTGTTGATTGGCTGAGGTCGTGATTCTGATGCTTTTATCATTGTATTGCAGGACGGAACAAGAGGCCTTAAAATCGGATCCAGGGCCATCATATGTGATGTGCGGTGTATGTGCGGCGCAATCCAGCACCACCATTTCCCGCGGATCAAAGTCTTCTCCCTTCATGAACCCAAGGACCTCGCCTTCCGGCTTGATTATCGTTTTGTTGACCAGGGTCGCATATGGAAAGACAGAATCCACAATCGTAACACCTTGCTCCCGAACCACCTGCCTTACATTAAGCATCCGCAGTAGCTTAGCACCGGGGTCTTTGATCCAAGCAAGATTGACGATGTGGTCCTGAGGTGGACAATTCTGGCTTGCCTGGATATAACGCGCATATCTTCTTAGAATAAGAGGGTCATAACCTAGGATGGACGGAAACCTGTATTCTAGGCCATCATTGGTTTTGAATGATTTGCTGATCGTTACAACGCGTCCCCGGACTGGATTTTGGCTCAGTTGTGCTATGAGAGATTGTTTGGCCGCAGGGGTGACGAAGTTATAGGTTTTAATAAATTGCATGCCGAACAGCCCCAGATCCATCATTACAATGACCAAAGCAAGTATGTTGAATACTCTCGGGCTGAGCCTGTTGTTCTTCATCATCAATAGCAGCGAGGCAGAGGTGAAAAACAACAGAACCGCCCGGTCCAGGGCAAAGCCAATATTGTCATAGAGTCTTACTGTATTAATCTGTTGTGCTGGAGACTCCGAAAAGGTTTTGAATAGGTGGAAAAAAAAGTGATAAGGAAAAGCATGGAGACCAACCGAAAAAGATATTAAGATAATGCTTGTTAGTGTAAAGAAAATGACAAAAGCTGTCCCAAATAGCCATTCATTCTCAAGGATTCGATTCAAGCCAATTCCGGCTAAAACAGCAAGGCCAAACACGTATAAGTAGACTATTTGGGCTGGTATACGAAAGCTGTTGAATCCGGGCAGCTTGTAAATGATGGGGTAGATGGGGTTGTATTTCCCCAGCGCGAGAAAAAGAGACAGAAGCACAAGGGCCGTAAAGAAGAGATGAAAATATCGTAAAGAAGGTCTTTTTGCTAATACAAAAGCCAGGCATAAAGGGAGAATGCCGACATAGCCGCAGGTTTCCCAAAAATGCCAGATTTCGGAACTCCGCCAGTAAGTTTGATTAACCACACTGCCAAAAATCTCTGGGATCAGAAATGACAGCAACTCTTTTGGGTGCAAAGAATCATAGGTAGCAAAATCATAACTAACGCCTCCGGCACGGGTTGACAGGTTCATAAATTCCAGGGTTGGGAAAATTTGAATAGCGGCAAGGGCAAAACCGATGCTTACGACTGTCGCTAGACCGAGACCTATCCTGATGAGATCTTTGATATGTCGGGTCCTTAGAGAAATCCCGATGTGGAAAAGGCCAAAGGCCAAAATGCCCAAGATCGTATAAAAAGCAATTTGCGGGAAGCCGCCCAGGATTTGAATGCCGAGAAACAGACCCGTTATCGCGGCGTATCTAAAATAAGAGGTGTTAAGAAACTTATGGAGATAAAGGAATATTAGCGGTATCCAGACATAGTTTTGAACAAAGGTTAAATGTCCGGCATAGAGATGAGCCATAAAAAATCCATTATAGGTGAAAATAATGGCAGCAAGTAAGGCCCCTGCCTTATGAACAGAAAGAGAGCGGATAAAAGCATACATAAAAATAGAACCAAGAATGCAGTGGAGTATGATCGTATAACCATAAGCATATTCTGTGGGGAGAATGTAAAATAGGAACCCAAGGGGATAGAACATGGATGCCTGAATATTGGCAATAAATGGTGTGCCAGAAAAAGTATAAGGATTCCAGAATGGAAGCGCACCATGGGACCATACGTAGTCATATATAAATTTTTTCCATGGGTAAAACTGGAAGGTAAAATCAGAACCGAAAAGGGGACTTCCGGAAAATATGATTTTACTAAAAAAAATTAAAACGGACAGGATAAGGATCGTAACAGGAACAAACTCGGATAAAAAACGCTTGGTATTTAACATGAGGCCAGAACCATATCTTATATGAATGATACTTTTGCGGTGGTCAAGCTCAAGAAGTTGTATGCAACCAAGGCTTCACACATGTCGCGAGGTCAAAGTCAGGGGTAATTCAACTTTCGCAAATAAGCCAATATCTGCTCCGCCGCGAGGCGATGTCCTGCTTTCGTCCAGTGGCAATCATGCTTAAAGAAGAGTCTCTCTGGACAATCGTGCTCTTTGAAGACGGGCAGGAGATCGAGTACCGGGATCCCCATCTTTTCACAGAAGAGTGTTACGACTCTTTGTGGAAGGCTGAAGTCCAATCGGCCTGGAGGGATGCCTGCATATCCGTTTTTGGCGGCATAGATCGGGTGTGCACGGAGTTGGTCCTTCCATGGAACAATCACCACCAAAAACTTCATATTGTGTCCCTTGGCTACAGCACAGATCTCGCTAAGGAGGCGCAAGCTTAAATAATAACCCTTCTGCTTCAAATATGCTTTGTCAAATACAGAAAGCCATCCCCGACGGTCAAATTCCACGCCCATTTCCAGACGATTACGAAGCTTGTAAAAACGAGTCAGTACCATGTTTAACAAAACGCTTCTACCATGGTTGTCCGGAACCGGGACATTGCAGAGTTCCAGATCATCGTTTGGCGACAAAGCAAATTTTGGTTTAATGTAAATTCCATCATTCACTGAAAACAGACGGCTGCAAAAAAGGTCATCCAAAAACATGACAAGAATGACAACATCTGGGCGGTATTTCAGCCCCTTTTCCGTGAACACGAGAAGTTCCTGGTCCGTACTGTACCCCCACATGCCCATATTGATAACTTCGCAATCGGCCGAGAGACGATCCTTGATGATATTCGTAAATCTTTCTTCTTGACGGATCCCCCAACCAATGGTGAAAGAATCACCCAAAAAGAGCAGTCTTTTGACGCCTGGTGATTTGGGCGTTTTGTGTGTCCTGTCCCAAAATCCTTCAGTATTCATGACGACATGCAAGTCATCCATGTCTTCGGCAGGGTATGACATTACCCCAGATATGTTGGGTTGACCGATCCAGCCTAAAAGGGGATCCCGTTTGCAAAAAAAACCGTGAGGGAAGTTGTAGTGAACGTTTAATGCCTTGGGGTAAAGGATTCTCAGGGTGCCCTCAGCACCGAGCAAGAAAAGCAAAATGCTGCCACAAACAATTAAGAGATTTTGGAGAAACACTTTTCTGACACACTTTTTCATGGGAAAGGTTTTAATCCTCAATATGCATTTTATTAGGTTGTGTCGGCCTTTTCACCCGGGTGATCGTTCAACACTTGTACTGTTTGCTCAGATAATAATAGTGCACTCGGCACATTTCCATCAGTGTCCGAAGAGAATCGATGCCTGGTCTAACCTTAGAGTCAAAAGAATGGTACCAGTCCACGGGGATTTCTTCAATGACATAGCCAAGCTTTTGGGCAAGAAAGATAATTTCAACATCATAGCCCCATCTATCAATTTTTGAACGAGAAAAGATGTCAAATGCAGCCTTTTTCTGGAAGCCCTTTAATCCGCATGTAATGTCAGAAACTCTCAAACCAAGGCTAAATTGTGCAAATCTTCGAAAGACCTCCCCTAAGAACTGCCGCAAAGCTCCCTCTCGAACCTTGAAAGACGATCCGGGCAAATGTCTAGATCCGATAACCATTGGTGTGCCGGCTTCCAGTCGTTTTAGGCATGCACCAATAAAATGAGGGGGTACGGCCAGATCTGCGTCTGCAAACACAACATATTCTCCGGCAGCGCTCAGGACACCGCTTCTGACCGCATGCCCTTTTCCCCTGTTTTTTAGATTGTTTAAAGAACGTACACAGGAATTTCTTTGAACAATTTCTCCGATAATAGACATTGTACTGTCGTTACTTCCATCATTGACTAGGATAATTTCATAGTCCATTGCCAAAGTATCGAGATATACCTTGATGGTTTCAAAGTTTTTTTTGAGACATTGTTCTTCGTTATAGAGGGGTATGACAAGTGATAGGTCGTGCATAGGCCTTCAATCATATAGATAATTTTAAAATTCCGAAATCCACAATACGAAATACTATAGCCCCTGTTCTTTCATGAAGTTTATGAGTTTAAACTGTTTTGGCTTAAGTGCGAGTGACTTTTGGAAAGCCCTGAGTGCATCATCCCGTCTGTTTGCTTTAAGGTAGGCTATGCCCAAATTATTCAAGACCTGAATCCGTTTTGGCCCGGCTACAACGGCTTTTTCAAAGGCCTTGATCGCTTTTGAGACATCGTCTGTTTTCATGTAATAATACCCCCAAGTGTTGTATAAAAGAAATTTGTCAATTGCGTATTTGGAGGCCTTCGATAATTCATAGAATGCCAGGTCAAACAGTTTTGCGTCCGCAAAGAAGACGCCAAGGTCTATGTGAATCGTTTGGTCGTTGTATGCTATCTCGGATGCCCGTTCCATCATTTTGGTGGCCATTTGCAGATGCCCTTTTCTGGCGAGGTCTAAGCCAAGTTTGAGATAGAAATTCGCTATAATGGATCTGGTCATGTAATCTCGATAAAAGCCACGGTTCAAACTTTCTGTCATGTAATAGGGCCAGATGTTTGGATTGCCTTTTGTATCAGAAGCTATTTTCTTCTTGAGGGAGAGGCCGTGCGGGATATAGTCAAACTCGGGCATACTAGAGTTCTTGAAATATAGTGTCGCCACATAAGCATGGTCTGCACGGTCGATAACTTCTTTTTCCATTTCAGACAGGAACTCTTCCCAGCATCCAACAAAACACGGGGCGCACTTCCTGGGAAAGGGGAGTTTGAAAATGATATCATAATGGTCGTAAAGCCGAATATCTTCCCGCATACCTTCAGCCAGTCTCAAATACACAACAGGAAATACGGTGTTATCGCTCCCCACAAGGAGCGTTCCATGACTATTTACTGTTCGCAGGACGTTGATGCCGTGTTCATAGGCGACATAGTTTTGTTTCTGGTCGTTCTGATAGAAATTAAAGACAAGGGGTATGACTGGGAGCACGATCAAAAAGGATTTCGAATATCTCTGATGAACTCTTTTGAGTATATGATGTTTGGACGCATTTCGCAAAACATAGGCCATTCCCAGCCCAATTAAGATCGCAGCTGCCACAGATGAAGGGAGATTAAAAGCTGTAATTTCAAGCGATATAATGTTTAGGAAAATGGTATAAACGAAATCAAAAACAAAAAGGCATAACCAGAAGAGTTTCCAGGTCCTGCTAAGGCACTTGAAAAAGCCTATGACTCCGAAGATCAGCAGGAGATGGTACTGTGAGAAAACCAGCCCCAATGTATCAATAGCCCTTTGCCCATACTCAGGCCAGGACCTTGTCAGCACATAGCCGTGTCTGTGAGCGCTGGCAGTAACTTGTTTGATGAACTGGTCTAAGGTGTTGGGGTCTCCCCAGTGAATTGAAGACCCGGCCTCGGTTCTTACGGGGAGGTAGAGATAAACAGAGAGGCCCAGGAGGAAGACCAAGGATATCAAAAGAAGGTTTCTTGGTCTTAGTAAAAGGGTGCGCTTGGAGATGCCAATCACAAATAAAACAGCAGGAGCAAGCATGACCGTTTGTATGTGGTTTGCAAAGCTCAGGGCGACCAGAAAGGCAAAGACAAGCAGTCTTTTCAGGTTTTGATCATCATACCACAAAAAGAGCACTGCTATGATGAGGGCCACAAAAAAAGTATGCAGGGTATAGACCTCAGCACACACGGTTTGGGACCAAAGCGTTGGGCTGAAGGCGAAGATGAGGGCTGTTGAGAGTGCTGCCATGGCTTCGCTTGTCAGCTTCCAAACGATGGCGTATACCAAAAGTACAGCAAGGGCGGCAAAGAAGCTCGACATAAGGTTTAGTCGGAAGGCCAGGTTCCCTATGGGGAGCAGACAGAATAGTTTTCCCATAAGGCAATAAAGGGGATATCCTGCGTTGTGCGGATTTCCGAGGCAGAAGGCCGAGGCAACGAATTCGCCGCTGTCACCCGGATAAAGGGCCGGGCAGATTGTCAGGTTGTAGATAAACATGGGTACCAGAAAGACGATGCTCGCGTATCCTAAAGGGTACTTGTTGCTCATGGGCCTCTTCTGATGGGTGCTGGGCATGACTCTCTGCTAAAGCCCCTGTTCAAGTATAAAACGTTTCAGTTGAGGTTGATCCCTCTTTATTTGAAGGGATTGCGCAAAAACTTCCTTGGCCTCCTGTCGTTTTTTCATTTGCAGATACATCAATCCCAGGTTGTTGAGCGGGCTGACTTGGGCTGGATCCAAGCTGATCGATCTTTGAAATGCTTGAATAGCTTGTGGGATATCCCCTTTTTTTGAATAATAGTAGCCCAGATAATTATAGACTGCGGCAGGGTTCTTTGTGTATCTTAGGCCCAGTGCCAACTCTTGGAATGCAATTTCATACATGGCCCGGTCGGTAAAAAAGAGCCCCAGTTCCGCGTGAAGCGCCTCGTCATTGTATGCCAGTTCTGATGCCATCTGCATCATGGCCAAGCCGTGCCTTTGGTGGCCAGCAAAGATAAGGTCTCTGCCAAATTTATAGAGAAAAGAACCGCTGACTGACCGATTTAGATAATCCCTGCTCATGGTTTCAAAAACACTTTTCGAGATATAATAGGACCAGATGTTACGGCTGGTTTTCATATGATGCAATTGATCGAATCTTAGAATATGATAGACAAGACCGAAAGGAGCAGGCACGTAGTTGGGAATTGAAATGCCGGCTGGATTAAAAAGGGCCATATATAGATTCGGTTTGGTCCTGGCAAGTTCCTCTTCTATGATGCTTCTGAGATCCAGCCATTTTCCCACATAGGGGGATTTCAGCCCTTTTGGGAAGGGCATCTTGAAATAGAGGTTGTATCGATCGTGAATGGAAAGGTCGGGCCGGGCATTTTCTGCGCACCTGAGATATAGACATGGAAAAACGATATTATCATCCCCCACCACGAGGGTTGCACCAGCGGGGACTGTACGAAACACATTGATGTTGTATTCGTATCCTAAATAGTTTTTTGACTGATCGTTCAGGGGAAAATTTTGAATGAGTGGGACTACCGGGAGTATGAGAAAACATGAAGTCAACACATTTTGAACAAGGGGCCCGGAGCCGAATCGGCCCCTGAGAAGCTTCATACAGTAGGCCATACCTGTCCCGATGAGGATGGCAATAACCATGGAAGCGGGCAGGTTAAACCCGGTGATCTCAAGCGAAACCTCATTCAGGCAGACCGTGTAGAATATGTCAAAAAGAATCAACAGGAGACAGAAAATTTTCCATTTGGAAGAAATGATGTTTGAAAAAAAACCCAGCACTGCAAGAGCACCCAGACCCAGATATTGTGATGCGACCAGCAGGAGGGCCTGCTTTGCTCTTTCCATATAGAATGGTATGTTCTTGGAAAGTGTGAGCCCAGGTCGATAATGGGCTGCAGTGACCAGATTGACAAAACTTTCAATCTTATTGGGGGTGCCACAGTGAACTGCGACACCTGCTTCGGTCCTAACAGGAAGATAAATGTAGACAGATAGGCCCAGGAAGAATAGGAAGAGGAGTATTAACAGATTGTGCAAATTCAGGATTGCTTTTCGGTCGATCCAGATGATCAAGCACAGAACAGCCGGCGCCAACATGACCGTCTGGATGTGATTACCGAAGCTGAGGGCAACCATAAAGGCAAAACACATTAAGGTTTTGAAACTGTTTGTTTCGTACCATCGTATGAGGACCAGTACAAGGAGTGCCACAAAAAAAGTGTGGAGAGTATAGACCTCTGCTGAAACACTCTGGGACCAGAAGGTGGGGGAAAAGGCGAGGAGAATCGAGGCCGAAAAGGCAGCGATTCGTGAAAGGGTCAGAACATATATGACAAAGTAGATCAACAGGACGGTGAAGGAGGCGAAAAAAGAGGACATCAGGTTAAGTCGAAAGGCGACGTTACCCAGCGGTAACAGCGAAAAGATTTTGCCAAGCAGGCAATAGACGGGGTATCCAATATGAGGGTTTCCCAGGGCAAATGCTGCTGCCGTGTATTCACCGCTATCTCCCAGGTAAACCGTTGGGCTGACGGTCAACAGATATACCCAGAAGGACACAATAAAGGCCAGCAGCCCGAGGGAGATATCCCTTTCATAGTGACGATTTTTTGGATTCTTGGTTTCCATGGGGTTTACAGACAAACAGGAAAAATAAAAAAAATATTTCTATCAGAAATCCTTAAAAAGAACAAATGAAACCAAAGATTTCGATTAATTTATTGATCGTTGGGTCCCTAACGATTGCCTCTTTTATGATTTATGCGAATACACTTTCCGGCGACTTTGTCTGGGATGATCGCGCCCTGTTTGTGGAACATTATGATCTGTGGAAATTTGAGAATATCAGACAGCTTCTTACCTCACAGGATAACCTTTTTGAAGATCGATATACCGGCTATTATCGGCCCTTTCCCAATTTGACTTTTCTTGTGGACCGATATCTTTGGGGCCAAAACCCTTCTGGATATCATTTAACCAATATCATTTTTCATGTTCTTAGTACGCTGTGCGTATATTGGGTGGCCCTGATCCTGTTTCGGCATCGCGGTGTCGCCTTTTTGGGTGCAATATGCTTTGCATGGCATCCTGTGCACACAGAGGATATTGCCTGGATCAATGGTCGGAACAATGTCCTCTCAGGCCTTTTCTACCTGTTGTCTTTTGCCCTCTACTTGAAGTTCACAGAAAAGGAAAAACAGTGGTTCACATATTATGGTCTGTCACTCCTTGCCTTTTCGCTTTCTCTACTTAGCAAAGAATATGCCCTTACGTTTCCTCTCATTGTTGCATGCTATGAATACAGTTTCCGGCAAGCAGGCCGGAATGGGAGGATTTTGAGCGTTGCTTGTCGAATCGTTCCATACATAATCATTATTTTTGCCTATCTTGCTATAAGGTCCATGGTTCTTCCTGCCCACGGCATCAAATTTATGCATTGGGAGACCTTTTGGATGAGGCTACTGACCCTCCCGAAGACCCTGACCGTCTATCTTAGGCTTCTGCTACTTCCCGTGAATCTCACGGTTCGCCATGAAACCACGTTGATTTCATCTGTCATTGATCCTGTATTCTGGCTGACCCTGGGGATTGCCCTGTGCTTTGGTTTTTTACTCTATTACACGTATCATTGGTCAAGGGCTGCCTTTTTGATGCTTGCCTGGATCATCCTGACATTGATACCAGTGCTCAACCTGATTCCGCTTTCAGATGAGGGCACATTCATAGCCGAGCGTTACCTTTATCTGCCGTCTGTTGGTTTCTGCATCATCGTGGCGCTGTTCATAGTGGGCTGTTGGCATGCATTGCGTGGCCGAAAACAAAAATTGATCCTGTGGTTTTTTGTTCTTTCTGGATCTTTGTTATTGCAGTGCTATGCCTTCGGGACCCTTAATCGGAACCTGGCCTGGCGCACGGAGCTATTTTTATGGTCAGATGCAGTCGCGTATCAACCAAGATCGCATAAGCCATATTTTAATCTTGCTGTGGCTTACAGGGATACAAAAAAATATGAAGCCGCAATTGGAATGTTTGAAAAAGCCTATTGGATGGCATCCATGCCTGAAGATAGGGGCCTTATCTTGGGCAATATTGCCTATGTTTATTACTTGCTGGAAGTATATGATTTGGCTGAGATAAACCTTAAAGAGGCCGTTACCCTGTTTCCAGGCAATACCGGCATTTATAACCTGTTAGGGAATGTCTATTTCATGCAGCATGACTTTGCAAGGGCCCTCGAACAATACAGAAAAGTCCTCAAAATTGATCCAAACAATAAAGATGCCCTCTTAAACATTGGGATGGCCTATTTTAAAATGGGCGAGATGGACAGGGTGATAACCCATCTTGAAAGGGCCAAGTCGATGCTCCCCGATGATGGGAAGCTCTACTACTATCTTGGGTCTGCTTATGACAAAAAAGGGATGGCTCATGAGGCTGCCAAATATTATGGCCTCTATCTAAAACGCCTGCCTCACGATGCAAACTATCAAAAAGTGATTTGCCGACTAAAAAAAATGGAAGCAGCTCCCTAGCTTGAGAGCTGCTTCCTTTTCGTTTGAACCACAATAGCGAGTGCATTCCCTGCAAAAAGCTCCAGGGAATCTTCAATAGTTGTTACGCTTAATTATTTCCGGATTGCCCGTCACTGTACATGCTGTAGGTCCGGTTGCCGCTTGCATGAAAGGCTGATATTGTAAAGTCAGGGCTGACGCCTGAAACGCCTATGCTAACACCCGAGGAGCTCCTGAAACCGCCAGAGCTCAGTTCTCCTACCGTGTTTATGTTAGTACCCGGATGATCCGTCATATAAGCCATGGCAGCGGTATAGGCATTCTTGCAGTCTGCCTGGGCAGCCGAGTTGTATGACCGTTGCCTGTAGCTTATAAAGTTCGGGATGGCAATGGCTGCCAGAATACCGATGATGGCGATAACGATCATCAACTCAATGAGGGTAAAACCCTTTTCGTTCTTTTTGATCAGTTTTTGTAACATTTCTATACTTCCTCCTTATAAGGATTTAATATCGTGAGAATTGGCGCCAATCAAATTCTCGACTCATCAAAGAATTACGCTTCCACCTCCTTTCGATTTCTTTCATTCTCAAGGTAAAAGGATATCAGTAGCCACTACTAGAGCAAAAAGTGTACCATAATAATTGAAGCAGATAATCAATGCGTATCTAATTGATAATACACTATATTTTAAATAAGCCCCCTCAGATCAGACAAAACTTAAAACAAGAAGCACCGGGGATTTTCAACGTTGCACCGGGGATTTTCAACACCTTTTCGATTCTTCTTTGGCAGAGGCGTCCAAGTGGTGCTTATCGAACCGATATCGAAAAGATTCTATACTGATCCCCAGGAGTTTTGCAGCTTTTTGCTTGACCCCGCCCGCCATCTCCAGGGCCTTCAACAGGTAACCACGCTCCACATCGGCTATCACAGCATCCAAATCAAGGCCGGTTGGCGGGACATCAAAGTCCAGGAGTTCGTGTTTTCTTGCGCTTTTCTCTCCCCTTTTGTACGTGGAGAGGGCAAGGCTTTCAGGAAGGATGATGTTGGTGGTGGCCATGGCCACGCTTCGCTCGATCATGTTTTCAAGTTCCCTCACATTTCCCGGGAAATCATATCGTGTCAGCATGTCCAAGGCATAGGATGAAAGCTTATGGATGGATTTGCCCATTTCACTGGCGTATTTTTCCAGAAAATGTTGTGCCAGAGGCGGCAGATCCTCCATCCTTTCCCGGAGGGGAGGGACATTGATATGGATGACGTTCAAGCGATAAAACAGGTCTTCCCTGAAGTTTCCAGCGATAACCTCTTCCTCCAGGTTCTTATTCGTGGCAGAAATGATCCGGACGTCTACCTCAACATCCCGGGTCTTTCCTACTGGCTTAAAGGCCTTTTCCTGGACCACCCGCAGGATTTTAACCTGGATGGCGGGGGTGAGCTCTGCGACCTCATCTAAAAACACCGTGCCGCCGTCACTCGCCTCAAAAAGTCCCTGTTTGTGGTCAATGGCGCCCGTAAAGGCCCCTTTTTTGTGTCCAAAGAGTTCGCTTTCCATCAAAGTTTCCGGGATGCCGCCGCAGTGAATGACCGTAAATGGTTTGTGCTTTCTGACGCTATTTTCATGGATGGCCCGTGCGATCAACTCCTTACCGGTGCCGCTTTCTCCGGTAATCAGGACATTGGTTTTGGTGTCAGACACCTGCTTAATTGTATTGTAGATCTTCATCATGGCGGGGCTGTTACCCACAATACGCCCAAAGTGGTAAGTCTTTTTTAGCTCGGCATCCAAGATCTCCTTTTCATATTCCAAGGTCTTCCTGTCCAAGGCATTCCTGATCGTCTGTTTGACCTCGTCCACCTTGAAAGGTTTTGGGATGAAATCATAGGCCCCTATCTTCATGGCCTCTACAGCGGTTTGGGTCGTGGCAAATGCTGAGATCATGATGACCACAGTTTGGGGTTGACGGTTCTTTGCCTCACGAAGAACTTCAAGGCCACCCACAGAGCTCATTTTAATATCGCAAAGGATCAAGTCATAGTTCTTCTTTTCGAGCATGCGGAGGGCCTTGGTGCCGTCCTCAGAACACTCGACATTATATCCTTCTGATGTGAGCATCACCTCGAGCATCTCGCGCATGCTCAGGTCATCATCTACAACGAGTAGGTTAGGCATGTCACTTGTCACTGGTCATTAGTCAGTGGTCGATGAAAGTGAGCTAAAGTGCCTAAAGTGAGCTAAAGTTGAAGACCCAAATCCCTCAATCCCCCAATCCCTAAATTCCGCAATCCGCATTCCAAAATCCAAAATATTACTCCCGTGTCTCATCAAAGACTATCTTCCCCCCCACCATGGTCAAAACCGCCTTCCCTTTGAGTTCCCAGCCGTTGAAAGGCGTGTTTCGACTCCTGGATTTAAAGGTGTTGGGATCTACCGTAAATTTCTTTTCCGGGTCGATGATCGTCAGGTCGGCAGGGTTGCCGGGTTTCAGACCCCTATGGCCGAGATTGAGAATCCGGGCCGGGTTGGTTGACATCTTGGCAACCAGGTCATTTAAGCTCATCAGCCCCATTTCCACCAGTTGCAAGCTTAAGGGGAGAGAGGTTTCAAGGCCGATCATGCCATTGGCCGCTTGGTCGAATTCCAGATCTTTTTCAATGCTGCTGTGAGGCGCATGGTCGCTGGCAATGACGTCAATCGTTCCGTCTGCGAGGGCCTTCCGGATCGCATCCCTGTCCTTAGCCGTGCGCAGGGGAGGGCTCACCTTGGCATTTGTATCATAGTTTATGACGGCTTCTTCGGTCAGAGAAAAGTAGTGGGGTGCGGTTTCAGCCGTTACTGGCAGTCCGTGAGCCTTGGCCTTGCGGATGAGTCGCACTGAGCCTTCGGCACTTACATGGGCGATGTGAAGCGGCGCACCCGTCAGTTCGCAAAGCGCGATATCCCTGGCCACCATCACGGTCTCTGCAGCATTTGGTATACCTGCAAGTCCTAAGCGGGTGGCCGTAACGCCTTCGTTCATGACTCCATTTGCTGTAAGATTTCGGTCCTCGCAGTGAGCAATGACCAGGAGTCCAAAGCCTTTAGCGTACTCCAAGGCGCGGCGCATCAACTGAGCGTTCATCACTGGATTGCCGTCGTCAGACACAGCTACCACACCAGCAGCCTTCAACTCCCCATACTCAGCCAAACTTTTGCCACGGAGTCCCCGACTTATTGCACCCACAGGGTAGACCCGGGCGGTTCCAGCCAGTTTCGCCTTCTTGAGGATGTAATCTGTGACCGACTGATTGTCATTGACCGGATCTGTATTTGGCATGCAGCATATGGTTGTAAATCCTCCATGGGCTGCGGCCAGACAACCTGTTTTAATAATTTCTTTGTATTCGTGCCCGGGTTCACGCAGGTGGACATGCATATCAATAAGGCCCGGCGTGACGATTTTTTCTGACGCATCAATGACTTCCGGTTGCAGGTTTTGATCTGTATCGTTGGGCTTTGGGCTTTGGGCTTTGGACTTTTCTATCTTGACGATGGTTCCATCCTCTATGAGGATATCCATAAAGCCGTCGATGCCAGTTGCCGGATCGATAACCCGTCCACCTTTAATCAAGTATCTCGAAGTTTTCATAACCTATTTACATTGTGACGGTGATTTGCTCGGTGGTCCCTTGTAAAAGGAATAAATGGTGAGCGAAACAAACCACGCTCCGTGCGTGTCAACGCCGCCCCCCAAGAAGAAGATAAAAGAGCGCCATTCGAATGGCCACACCGTTGGCGACCTGTTCTAAGATGACCGAGCAAGGCCCGTCAGCAACCTCAGATGCTATTTCAACGCCCCTGTTGATCGGTCCGGGGTGCATGATCAGGACATCTTCCTTTGCTTCGGCAAGCCTTTCTACGGTCAATCCATAGCATTGTGCATATTCCCGCTCAGAGGGAAATACAAATGCCTGCTGGCGCTCTTTCTGAATGCGGAGTACCATGATGACATCAGCATCGTGGATCGCCTCCTGAATATGATGTCGAACGTGTGCCCCTAAAGCTTCAATCCCCATAGGGATCATGGTGGGTGGACCGGCCAGGACAACCTTTGCCCCCATCTTGATGAAACCGACGATATTGGAGCGGGCCACACGGCTGTGGGCAATATCGCCAATAATGGCGACCCTGAGTCCTTCAAGGCGGCCCCTTTTTTCCCGGACGGTCATCATGTCCAGTAGCGCCTGTGTGGGGTGGGCGTGCATGCCGTCACCCGCATTGATCACAGAGGCCTTGACCAGACGTGCCAGCATGTGGGGTGCCCCGGCGGCATGGTGTCGGATCACGATGACATCCGGGTTCATGGCTTCAAGATTCTTGGCCGTGTCGGCCAGGGTTTCGCCCTTGACAATACTGCTCGTGGAGGCTGAGATACTGACTGTATCTGCACTTAGCCTTTTTGCTGCAATTTCAAAGGAAGTTTTGGTCCTGGTACTGGCCTCATAGAAGAAGTGGACAATGCTTTTGCCGCGAAGGGTCGGCACCTTCTTAATAGAACGGGTCGATATCTCTTTCAAGGTTTCCGCAGTATCCAGGATAGCCTGAATCTCTTCAACCGAAAGACTTTCCATGTCGAGAATGTCTTTCTTGACAAATTCCATGAGTTTTCCCCAAAAAAAAGCCTCCTTACGCTATATCGTAAAGAGGCTTACCCCAACTGTTGTGATGCGACAACTGACAATCATTGAGTTGCTGTCTCCCCCCGCAACGGAAGCAATAATTCCATAGCATTCGAGCCCTGAATAAGTCAAGCCGAAAGATAGATCACCCAATTTTGTTGGAAAAACTGTACCTCGCCGCTGATACCTGGCTCACAGTCCTGTGCAAAGGGATGGCGGGCGGCACGATGGCTTTGCATACAACTGGTTTTGAAACCGCTTCTAGTCTGGTTAGTGTACAAGTTTTGCCAGTCGCCTCCACCTGATACCTGAGTTTTCCTTGTCCCATGACCAATAGATCATAAAGGCCTTTCCTTTGACCGCTGAGAGGTCCACAAACCCCCAAAATCGGCTGTCGTAGCTGTAATCGCGGTTGTCCCCCATGACAAAGAGGGACTTGGGGGGGACGGTGATGGGCCCGAGGTTATCACGCGGCTGAATCTTACCCGGAATGGCGTGAGGATCCAGATAAGCGCCATACGGGTCCTCAAAGGGTTTGCCGTTAATATAAACCTTCTTGTCGCGGATTTGCACAGTGTCGCCCGCTACGGCAATGACCCGTTTTATAAAATCTTTTTTGGGATCCTCTGGGAATTTGAACACCACAATATCCCCACGCTTGGGCTCCTTGAAGGGGATAAGGGTGATGTCTAAAAATGGTATTTTTACACCGTATATAAACTTGTTTACCAGAATATGATCTCCAACCAAAAGTGTTGGCTTCATGGAACCGGAAGGGATTTTAAAGGCTTGAACGACAAAGGTGCGGATAAAAAGGGCAAGGAAAACAGCGATTAAGATGGCTTCTGCATATTCCCGAAAGACACTCTTTTTGGGCTGAATAGGCGCTTCAGATAATCTGTCTTCTTTCAAAGTTATGTTGGGTTACCTTTCTTCGAGCTGTTGCCCAAATCACGACGATTCAGGTCTCAGCCCTCTTTTGGTGTTTGTTAAATCTCCTCATGATAGGTGTATGGCTGTTTGAGCAACAGCCCGTCTTGCGTTGAAGCAAGATACCCAGAGCCTGACAACAAGTGAAGCCTCCCCACCCTTCCGGGCGGGGGTTCTGCCTGACGGCAGCGCTTCGCGTCCGGGGAGCAGGCCGGGCCGGTCAAGGCACAATCTTACATCCAGCGACATTTGCTCGCTGGGGTAACAACGATTCGTCTGAAAGGCAGGATGTTCTAATTACATGGCCGTAACACTCGTAGGGCTCTCTTCAGATAGCTATACCGAGGGGAGCATCTGCTGGGGTTTTCCCAGGGTAAACTTTCCTCTCTGTATCCATTTCTTCAAGGTCTCTGCAATTTCCCTTGCCCGGACCACACTCGAAAGAGGTACAGTTGGCACATCCTGGCCGTTGAGTCGGATCGTGCCGGCCTTAAGCTCACTGTAACTGACCGTGCCATAACTCTTTGATATACCGCGTGGATAATCGTTTCCATAATCTACAATTTGGGTAAAAATCTCATCATCTGAGATGCCTGTAAACGCTGCAATCTCTTCATTTAGGATCGGGATGGGCACACCCAAGCCGACTGCCAATGAGCAACCATACCCTTGCATACTCACGCCCACAAGCCACTTTGGGGTCATCTTTTTCAGGTCTCCCATCACAAACAGGGTCCCGGCTGGAGTAAGAGGAACCCCCTTCTTCGTTCTCTTGACCCTGGGTTTGTGCTGGGTGCCGTGCCACGTGACAAAACCCTGGCCTCCTCCGAGGAAAATTTTCGTGCCGACACCAATGGTCTTGTAATACGGGTCGTTCATGAGAGGACTCAGCTGTCCGGCAGAGCAGTAGTTCGCATTGCCTGCGTTCGGACGAAGCGTACCCATATAGGTATAGATGGTCTTGTTACTTAGGTTTACGGCGCAGTTATAGTTCTGATACGCATTCCTCGGGTTACACAGGAAGGCCTGTGGAAGGCTCTTCAGGGTCACATCTTTTTCAATGGCTCGATTGGGATAACAATCGGTTCCATAGGCTGTGGCCTTGATGTGTACTGTATTGCCTGCTACGAGGTCGTGGATTACATGGCCACCACCATACTTGAATTCTCCAGGATGGACTTTATTCAGGGGATCTTCCTCACATGGCTCTGTGGCTCCAATATAGCAATCCACAGCAGCTAGGCCAGCATATGCCGGAACATTGTTCAGCCAGACCTTGGCAGCCTTAATCCCGGGAACAGCGTGGCCAAAGTTGATAAAGGCCCCGGATGAACACATAGGCGCAAAGGTTCCGGTAGTAACAATATCTACTTGCCGGGCCGTCTCGACCGGGCCATTTTTTTTCACGATGTCGATAATTTCTTCGGCCGTGACCACAACGACCTTACCATCCTTAATCTTTTGGTTGATTTCTTGGTAAGTCTTTTGAACTTTATAACGCTTCATTGGTGATCTCCTGGTATAGCTTCTTCTAACTTGCCCGAAATATTGTGCTGTATCCAATTTGGATCCCACCATTCTATCGGATTAACAAAGGTATGACTAACCAGCATCGCATAATGGAGATGATCGCCTCCGGCCAGCCCTGTCGTCCCTGTAAAACCGATGACATCTCCCTTGGAGACCATCTGATTTTTTGCAACCTGAATGTGACTGAGATGTCCATACATGCTAAAGAGACCAAAACCATGATCCAAGAGGATTGTTTTACCATAAATACCCAGGTCATCAGCAAATGCAACACGACCATTGTTGGCAGCAGGAATTGGCGCGTGGGCCGTGGAGGCCAGATCTACTCCGAGATGGATTTGCACATCTGTGGTTTTACCGTTGTACTGGTATTTGCGATGGTCGGCAAACCCAGCCCTGTGGGCAGAGCGTGGAAGCCTGAGAAACGGACCCTCCCAGTACAGCCTGGGATCGCTCTTTTTGCAGACATCCCTGAGAGTCTTATGATTGGACTGCCGTAGATCGCAGTTGATTGCTATAAATTTATCCACAAGCGATGCAGAAGGATTTACGATGCCCGAGAGATGCTTAAACTCAGGCATTTTCCGCCTGAGAAAGGCATCTGAGAGAGTGATCGTGTCCTGTTTGAATTTTTTGGGATTGATATGATAAGCAAATCCAGCCCGGCAGGTGTTTCCAGCCCGGTCTGTGGCTCTTACGTAAAGATCTGATTCCGGTCCTTTGTCATGAGGAATCGCAAAAAAGGCTATGTAGATGTTCGAATCACTGAAGAACCCCGTGTAGCCCGGGAAAAACCGATCAGCCACTTGGACGCCATTGATCGTCTCGGGTTCAGAGATTCGGTAGATGGCCAATCCAGTGCCACCTTGATTGAGATTGTGAGTTTGGCTAAGCATGTCAATGGTTGGCGGCTGGGTATCGATCAGAATTTTATGTTCCGCATAAGTCTGATTTCCGGACCACCAATTTCGATAAGAATAGTCCCGCACCGCTATCCTGAGAAGCGCCTCTCCATCGGCAAGACCGAGTGCATCCACGTTGATCTTAATGGAAACAGGTTGCTTTTGTACCATCCCCCCCCTTAAAAATCCCTTGGAGGGAAATGTCTGATCAAGCAGGGCTCTTTCCTTTCCCTGTTGAAGAATCGCTATCCAAAGCCTCCGAATCCCACTTTTTTGATCAGAGGCCCACCCCTTTAGGGTATAGGATGCCCCAATGGTATGAATCGGTTTCTCCAGTTGAAATGTTGGCGGTTCCCCTTCCAACCTTTTAAGGGTGTTCCATATGAATGTAACCCCCAGGACCACCAACAAAAGGCCGACGATAAGGTATCGAAGTTTTGGCATCTTAGATTTGTGTTTCGTGCCCATAAAATTCGCAACGGACCATAGCAGCTTGTCAGTGAGGAATCAAGGTTGTTTTTCCTGTGCTGATGATGGCAAGATTTTTAGATAAACCATTGTGCGCTAAGCTTGAGAAGAACACGAATCGTGCTGATTCAGGCAACGGTCTGTTGACATTTGGTGGACCGTACGTTAAAAATTGTGCTAAATTATACCTTAAGATCATACGACATAGAAAAGTAAAAGGCAACTTTGTGCCTGGATTGCGTGCCTGCCGCACCGGGTAGCTCAGGTAGGTGCAGACACACGGAAGCGCCTCGTGTGGCGGGAAGCAGACGGCTTAAGGGGAGATAAAGGTATTGCAGAGACATATTGTTAACGTCGGAGAAATTGCCATTGGGGAAGGAAATCCATTGATTCTAATCGCAGGCCCCTGTGTGATCGAGACCCTTGATGCCACGATGGAGGCAGCGACTTTTCTCAAGGATCTAACTGATGAACTCGAAATCCCTTTCATATTCAAGACCTCCTATGACAAGGCGAATCGGACCTCTCTGAGATCGTACCGGGGGCCAGGACTCTCCAAAGGATTGGAGATCATTTCTGCTGTTAAGAGCAAGCTTGGCATACGGGTGATGTCGGATGTACATCGATTTCGAGAGATTGTCCCTGCCGCCCAAGTCCTGGACATCCTGCAGGTTCCCGCCTTCTTGTGTCGGCAAACCGATTTTATCTTGGCTGTCTCTGAAGCCGGAAAACCTGTCAACATTAAGAAAGGGCAGTTCTTGGCGCCATGGGATGTCGCGCATGTGATAGAAAAGGTGGTTTCCACAGGTATTCGTCAGGTGCTGGTGACCGAACGGGGGACCACTTTTGGTTATAATAATTTGGTGGTTGACTTTCGTGGCCTTAGTATCATGCGGGATCTGGGATGGCCCGTGATATTCGACGCCACGCACAGCGTCCAGCTTCCAGGGGGTGCTGGAAAGAGCTCAGGTGGACAAAGGGAATTCGTGCCCTTAATGGCCCGTGCCGCTACTGCTGCTGGCGTGGATGGGATCTTCCTTGAGGTTCACAAAGATCCGGAATGTGCCCTTTGTGACGGTCCCAATTCCCTCCCATTACAAGGCGTGAGGCCGGTTTTGAAACAGTTGAAGGCAATACGTCAGGCGCTGTTATCAACAGATTGACAGGGTTTACACCAGACCGGTAGCGTGTTATAAATGACAAAAACCAAGACAATGCTATGTTGTTTGATAGGGCTGATTGTGGCAGGGATTGGGATCGGGGTGGTCAGCTACCTTCGTTTCAGGGAGGCGCCCAAGGCCTTGTTTTCAGCCCTGCCAAAGGACATGGATCTGAGTCTGAATCATATTCACCACGTCGCGACCCGAGACGGCGTCAAGGAATGGGTGCTTGATGCCGATTCAGCACAATATCAAAAGGCAGATAATAAAACCGTGTTCAAGAATGTTTCTGCCACTTTTTTTCTCAAGGACGGCAAAACCATCCATCTTACCGGTCAAGATGGTGTCCTTTTGACCGATACCAAGGACATAGAGGTTGCGGGACATGTCATTGTGCGAAGTGGTCCATATAAGTTGAATACCGACAGGCTGCACTATGAGCACAAGACCCAGACCATTTTTACGGATACACCGATTGCTGTCACCGTCAAAGGAAATCACATGGCGCTTACTGGCGATAGCCTGACCTTTAATCTTCAGACAGGACAAACTGTGGTGCGCGGCAAAGTCAGAGCCGTGTTTAAAAACTTCAGTTTATGATGATCCATGGTTTCAGGTAAGTTCCATGTACCAAACACGAGAATGAAAGGCTTTGCCATGAAGTGCGTGGACGCCATGAAATGGCCCCTGTTAATAATTTTTCTGTGTCTCGGATTTGGAACCCCATCTGTTTTGGCCGAATCCCAGGTTACGGGAAATGAGAAGTTTGGGGGAACCGAATCTCCCATCCACATTACCGCTGACAGGCTAGAATCAAATCATAAAATGCGGTGGGTCGAGTTTATTGGAAACGTCATGGCGACCCAGGATGACGTTGTTATGACAGCTGATCGCATGAAGATTTTCTATAAGTCTGGTGGGGATACATCCATGGAGGCGGACGCACTTGAAAAGATCGTCTCTCAAGGAAATGTGAAGATCGTTTTTGACAATAAGACCAAAACGGCTGTGGCGGACAAGGCGGTTTATAAGGCTGATCAAAAAGTATTGGTGCTTAGCGGAGGAAACCCAAGGGTGTGGTCTGGCAATAACATCGTTCGGGGAAAAAAGATCACCCTGTTTCAAGCTGAAAATCGAAGTTTGGTAGAAGGGGAGGGCCAGGACCAGGTGGAGGCCACCCTTCATGTCAAAAACGGTGGAGGCTTGATGAAATAATGGCAACTCTGTTGGCCAAAGATTTAGTCAAGATTTACAAAGGCAAGCGTGTGGTTAACTCGGTCACCCTCGAGGTAGAAAGCGGGAGCGTTGTAGGACTCCTTGGCCCCAATGGTGCTGGAAAGACCACAACGTTTTACACGATTATTGGACTTATACGGCCTGACAGCGGGAAAGTTTTCTTGGATGGAGAAGACATCACCTCATGCCCTATGCACGTCAGGGCGCGCAAGGGAATCGGATATCTTCCGCAGGATGCCTCGGTTTTTCGCAAGTTGACTGTAAAAGATAACATTCTGGCAATTTTGGAGACCCTTCCTCTTTCCAACGCTGAGCGGCACAACCGTCTAAGCGACCTCCTTGAAGAATTGAATATCAGGCATTTAGCAGAACGCAAGGCTTATAGCTTGTCGGGCGGGGAACGACGTCGTGTAGAGATTACGCGAGCCCTTGTCACCACGCCTTCATTTATTCTCCTTGACGAACCCCTGGCCGGGATTGACCCTATTGCCGTGACTGACATACAAAATATCATCGGACATCTTAAAAAGCGAGGGATTGGTGTGGTCATATCAGACCACAATGTTCGGGAGACCTTGGGGGTTTGTGACCATGCATACATCTTGAACGAAGGCATGTTGATTGAATCAGGCCCTCCGGAGGTTATTGCTTCAAGCAGCGTGGCCCGGGAGGTATATCTGGGAAAGTGTTTTAGACTATGATCCAAATCTTGTCAGAACGACATGAGCATCATCAGTGCTCGGGGAGCCATTGTGCTTTATTTGTGGTGGCTACAAGCTATTTCAAAACCCTTTTCCTTGGTCTGTTCGACCATTTTTGACCGGCCTGCTCCCCGCTATCCCCGACCATTAGGGCGGGGTCAAGGGGAGCTATTTAAAAATGTTTATCTTCTTTACCGGGAGGTCCCGCCCCTTTAGTGCGGGCGGGGGCCTTAAAGTTCTAAGTTTGCTTCGCTAAAATTGTAAGACTCGGGCTTACGCCCTCAAACAGTTACAATTTTTTGACGCTTCGCTTCGCTAAGAACTTTTCGCAAAAATGGCCAAAATGAGTCGTCAAAGGGTTTTGAAATAGCTTCTATACAAAAAGCCGGAATTTGATATATACGCTGTTCGCTGGCCAACCTTTAACAACGATTGATAACTGAATGGGATTAGAGCTTAGACAACAACTTCGCTTGACACAGCAGCTGGTCTTGACACCGCAGCTTCAACAGGCCATCAAGCTCCTGCAATTGTCGCGCCTGGAGCTCTTGGATGCTATCAAACAGGAGATGGAGGAAAATCCGCTTCTTGAGGACGCGCCAGAGGAGGTGCCTTCTGGAGATGGTGCTGCTGATAAGCTGATAGCCAGCCCGCAAGAGCTGTCTTCATTAAAACCCGTAACCGTTGAAGAGACGGCTCGAGCAGATATCGACTGGTCTAACTATTTGGAGGAATATAATGCCCCAGGACCCATCTATTTTGAAGCTGAAGAACGGGAAACCCCTGAATATGAGAATTTCTTTGTCCGGCGACAGTCCTTGAATGAACACCTGTTGTGGCAACTTTTGCTTTCCCTTCCAAACAAGAAAGAAGAAAAGATTGGCAGTGCGATTATTGGCAACCTTAACAAGGATGGCTACCTTCAGGCCACTGTGGATGAGATTGCAACCCTGACCGGAGAAGATGCCACAGAGGTAGAAAAAGTGCTGAGCAAGATGCAGTCGTTTGATCCCTTAGGCGTGTGTGCTCGAGATCTAAAAGAGTGTCTGTTAATTCAGGCCAGGCAGTTGGGGTTGGAAGATTCCATCGTGGTTCCGATTATCCAAAATCATCTTAAGCATCTGGAAAACAAGAACTACAAGATGATTTCCCGGGCCTTGGGGGTTCCTGTTGATGATGTCCTTGCTGCTGTAGAGATCATCATCAGGATGGAGCCGAAACCGGGCCGGCAGTTCAACGATGAAGACCCCCAGTACATTAGTCCTGATGTCTTTGTATACAAGGTAGGCGATGAGTTTGTCGTTATGCTAAACGAGGACGGCATGCCTAAACTTCGGGTGAATTCTTTTTATCGAGAGGCCTTAAAAAAAGGAGGGGGGGTTCCTGATCAAACAAAGGATTACATACAGAATAAACTCCGGTCTGCGGTATGGCTGATTCGTAGCATTCACCAACGCCAGAGGACTATTTACAAGGTGGTTGAAAGCATTATCACATTTCAACGGGATTTTTTGGAAAAAGGGATCGTTCATTTGAAGCCCATGGTATTGCGGGATGTCGCTGAGGACATCGGGATGCACGAGTCCACGGTGAGTCGTGTTACGACGAACAAATATGTCCATACCCCGCAGGGGATTTTTGAATTGAAGTTTTTTTTTAATAGTTCTATCAGCCGGTTTGATGGAGAGGCGATTGCCTCGGCAAGCGTTAAGGAAAAAATTCGGCAGATTATTGAGTCTGAAGATCCTGCGAAACCGTATAGTGACAAGAAGATGGTTGAGATTTTGAAAGCTTCAAACATTAATATAGCCCGCAGGACAGTCGCCAAGTACCGGGAAATGCTGGGTGTGTTACCATCCAACAAACGAAAACAGATACGGGGAGGTCAATCAGTATGCAAACGTCGGTGACTTTTATAAACCTTGATTCCTCAGAAACTTTGAAGGCATATGCGTGTGAAAAGCTGGATCGATTTGATAAGTACTTAGAGAATCCCGCCAGGGCAAGCGTGGTACTGACTGTTGAGAAATTTCGTCATATTGCTGATATAAACATCAGTGCGGACGGATTCGTTGTGAATGGTCATGAGGAAACCGCTGATATGTATTCGGCCATAGATATGGCCTTAGACAAGCTGGAGAAACAAATCAAGAAAAATAAGGAAAAATTCAAGAAACGTCGGTCAGTAGCTTCAAAATCTAAAACATCTCGATATGAAGATGCAGATATGACGGCACCAGGGGATGTGGATGAAGGGGCAGGGCCTCGAATCGCTAGAATCAAGAATATCGAGTATAAACCCATGGATGTGGATGAAGCAGTTTTGCAAATGAACTTGATCAATGACAGCTTTTTGGTCTTTACCAATGCTCAGACCGAAGAGGTCAATGTCTTGTACCGCTTGAAAGACGGCAATTACGGATTGATTCAACCCAGGTCATAAATCATTTTAATTTAACTCAAAAGGTTGCGTCATTGACACAGCAAATGATTGTTTTTTGATGCGGCCACTCGACCAGGTCTAACATGAAAATCTTGGACACCCTGAAAGAAGATGCCATTATTTCCGAACTGACTGCCACCGACAAAAAGGGGGTGTTGGAAGAACTCGCATCCCCTGTGGCAAAGGCCGCCGGGATCAACCAGGAGGAAATGGTTCGCGTACTCTTGGAACGTGAGCGCCTTGGAAGCACGGCCATTGGGGATGGCATCGCCATCCCCCATGGCAAGTTAAAGCCTTTGGCCTCGTTGTTGATGGGCTTCGGGCGAAGCCACAAGGGCGTCGACTTTGAAGCCATCGACGGCAGACCCGCCCACCTGTTCTTTCTATTAATGGCACCTGAAAACTCCTCAGGTGCTCACCTCCAGATGCTTGCCAGGATATCTCGATTACTGAAGGACGAAGCCTTTAGAGGGCGGCTCATGACCGCTGCCGATCGACGGGAGATTTACATGGTTATCGAAAATGAAGACCATGAATTTTGAACCCGGGCTGTATCGGTTGGAACCCGTCTTTCAGTTAAATCTCTCAGGCCTTCCAACTAACATAGGGGGCTACGCGGATATTGTTGAAACAGGGAAAGATTATCATCATTAGCGGACTTTCCGGTTCTGGGAAAAGTACGGCTCTCAAGGCACTGGAAGATGTTGGTTTTTTCTGTGTGGACAACCTGCCGGTCGTTCTGTTGCCAAAATTCTTGGAGCTTCGAATGGGGCGTGCTTCGGATATTTCCAAGCTCGCTCTGATCATGGATATCAGAGAAAAGAGCTTTCTCTTAACATATTCTGATGTTCTGGAATCGCTTGGTAAGCAAGGGTATCGGTTTGAAATCCTTTTTCTGGAAGCCTCGGAAGAAGTCCTCCTGAGACGGTATAGCCAGACCAGGATGCAACACCCCTTGGCCAAGGGAAAGCGCCTTTTTGAGGCGATACGTACCGAAAGGGAGCAGCTTAAAGGGCTCAAACGAATCGCAGATAAGGTTATTGACACTTCGCACTACAATGTTCATGAACTCAAGGCTGTTATCTTGGGTCACGTGCTTAAGGTGGTCCATACTGGACACCTGGAGGTACATATCCTATCTTTTGGTTTCAAGTACGGCATTCCCCATGATGCAGATCTGGTCATCGATGTTCGTTTTTTACCCAATCCCTATTTTGTTCCTGAATTAAAGGGGCTTGATGGCACATTCCCTGAGGTACAGGCATTTGTAAAAAAATGTGATGAAACCCAAATTTTTCTAAAAAAATATTTGGATTTACTTGACTATATCATCCCTTTATATGAAAAGGAGGGGAAATCCTATTTGACGATTTCGGTTGGATGTACGGGCGGAAGGCACAGATCCATTGTGATCGCCAATGAGATCTTCCAACATTTGAAAAACAAGATTGATCGTGTCAACTTGGCGCATCGAGACATTGAGTTGGCTTAGAAGTGGGGCGAGGAATCGTAAGTGTTCAGAGGTCAGCAAATAGCATCGGAATACTCAGAGCCGACCGCTACATCGCTGAACGTTTACGTGAAGATGTAAACGGCTGGAATGCAGCTTACCTTATGACAGGTGAGGAGTCAGGTTTATGATAGGCCTTGTTATTGTAACCCATGGTGGTCTTGGAGAGGCCCTGTTAGAAGTAGCCGAGTCGATTCTGGAGGGGCCTTTGGGGGCAGCCACGGCTGTTTCCGTGGATCTGAAGCAAAGCGCTGAACACCTGAGAAAAAAGATAAGCGCCGGTATCAAGGCGGTTGACCAAGGCGATGGCATACTGATCCTGACGGATATGTTTGGCGGTACGCCATCGAACCTCAGCCTTTCGTTCCTTGAGGAAGGCCGGATCGAGGTCCTTACTGGGGTTAATCTTCCCGTGGTGATCCGAGCTGCAAAAATACGACAGGACAAAAACTTAAACGAGGTTGCAGAAAGTGTGCAGGCTTATGGGAGAAAGAGTATTTCATTAGCCAGCGGCGTGTTGAAGGGAAACAAAAGAACCTGAGAATGAAAGATTGTTATTTGTCTTCTTGTGTTAAAGCAGAATATTGATGTGGCATAGGGATTTTTTGTAAGGAGGGGTTATGAGTATTCGGGTAGGTATTAACGGGTTTGGACGCATAGGCAGGCTCGCCTTCAGGGCTGCCCTTGAAAACGATGCTGTTGATGTTGTTGCCATCAACGACCTCACGGACGCATCGACCATGGCACATTTACTCGAGTACGATTCAGTTCACAGTCGGCTTGATGCCAACATTACAGCAACCAAGAATACCATAGAGATAAATGGTCGGTCTATAGCCTACACAGCGATTAAGGACCCGGCTGCATTGCCGTGGAAAGACCTTAACGTGGATATCGTTATGGAGTGTACAGGGTTTTTTCGGGACCGGGAAAATGCTACCAAACACCTGAGGGCAGGGGCTCGCAAGGTCATTATTTCAGCGCCGGCCACTGATCCGGACGTCACCATCGTTATCGGGGTGAATGAATCTCTTTATGACCCCAAGGCGCACCAAATCATATCGAATGCCTCGTGCACCACAAATTGCCTGGCGCCTGTGGCAAGAGTGCTTTTTGAACACTTCGGCATGATAAACGGACTTATGACCACGATCCATTCATACACCGGAGACCAGCGCCTCCTTGATTTTCCCCACAAGGACCTCAGGCGTGCCAGAGCAGCAGCGCTTTCCATGATACCTACCACCACAGGGGCTGCAAAGGCGGTTGCCCTGGTTATCCCTGAGCTAAAAGGGAAATTGAACGGGTTGGCCATCCGGGTACCCACCCCCAACGTATCCCTTGTGGATCTGGTGGCAACGGTTGAGAAAGATGGGCTGACAGTGGCTGACGTAAATGGTGCCTTAAAGGCCGCGGCCGAAGGCCCCATGAAGGGAATCTTAGGATATAGTGATTTGCCGCTGGTCTCGACCGATTTTAACGGCTCTACCTACTCTTCCATTGTGGATGCGCCCACAACATTTGTTCTTGACAATCTGGTAAAGGTCCTTGCTTGGTACGACAACGAGCGTGGGTACGCCACACGCATGGTGGATTTGGCAGCTCTGATCGGCAAACAGCTTTAACAGCGCAAGGGACAAGGAGTAGAGCACAAAGGGCAAGATACGCCACGCCCTATGCGCTTTACCCTATGCCCTTTTTCTATGAGGGAGACCAAAACAATGACAAATCGAAAAGCCTTGATCGCTGGAAACTGGAAGATGTATAAGACCGGTCCACAGGCCGCTGAGTTGGCAACCCGATTGAAATCCCTGGTTTCGGACGTCACGGATGTGGATATCATGGTGGCTCCTGCCTTTACGGCCCTGGGGGTGGTGGCAGAGATTCTCAAGGGATCGGTTATACACCTGGGGGGACAAGACCTGTTCTGGGAGGTCGAAGGGGCCTACACCGGAGAAATCTCGGCCCCTATGTTAAAGGCCGCAGGATGCACCTACGTCATCATTGGCCATTCCGAGAGGCGTCAATATTTTGGCGAGACCAATGCCACGGTGAACAAGAAGATCCGGGCGGCCCTCCTTGAAGGCCTGATTCCTGTGATGTGTATCGGAGAATCTGAGGCTGAGCGTGAATCGAACCAGACCTTTTCCGTGGTTCAAAAGCAATTGGAAGAAGGGCTGCAAGGCCTCACTTCGGATGAGGCTCAGAAGCTGACCCTTGCCTATGAGCCTGTCTGGGCCATTGGCACCGGTAAGACGGCAACCACGGATCAGGCCCAGGAGGTACACGAATTTATCCGGAAGCGGGTGGAAACAGCCTTTGGAAATTCGGTTGCAAACACGATCCGGATATTGTATGGTGGCAGCGTAAAGCCTGAAAATATCAGCGATCTCATGGCCATGGCCGACATTGATGGAGCATTGGTAGGCGGGGCCAGCCTGGATGCTGATTCCTTTGCCGCCATTGTTCGTTTTTAGAAAGATTTGGAGAAGCGTTTTGTTATGTCAAGTTTCATCATTATAATCCACATAATCGTAGCTATCGCATTGATATTGATTGTCCTTTTGCAGACCGGCAAAGGGGCGGATATGGGCGCGGCCTTTGGTGGGGGAGGGAGCCAGACGCTCTTCGGGAGCGGTGGCGCATCCACCTTCCTGAGCAGACTCACAGCGATTGCCGCCATCATCTTTATGCTCACATCCTTGGGGCTGGCCTATCTATCGAGCCATCGGGCCACCAAATCGGTCATGACCCAGATCAGCATTCCCCCAGCAGGGCAAACAGAACAGATGCCAACGGGGACCCCGGTTCAACCTATAGCTAAGGGGACTGATGTAGAAAAAGGAACTCCTCCACAACCCACGGAAAATGAATCCGCTCAGGCGTCTGGAGGAGAGTGAACACACGATGCCGAAGTGGTGGAAGCTGGTAGACACGCTGTCTTGAGGGGGCAGTGGGTTACGCCCGTGCGGGTTCAAATCCCGCCTTCGGCACCATTTACATCATAGCTTTATCATAATAATATTGGGGAGTTAGTTAGGGACACTAACTCCCTGTTTTTTGTTTGGGGTAAATTTGGGGTAAAATTCCCACCCATCTCTTCCGGTTGGCATATCCTTGTTTCTCGAAGATGTTTTTTGTGAAGAGTTGTCGATCTGAGGTTAGCAATAGTGAGAAATTGGAGATGATGTTCCTGGCCTGCTAACCCAAGCCCCTGGATTTACAAAGGGCAGGCTGTCGCTCTTGACCTTTCCATTATTATGCTTATTTTCAGCCATATGTCGGATAACGTCAGGGGTGCACCAATGAATCACAACAAGTTCTTCACAATAGAAATACATGAATCTGAAGATCAGCCACTGACATTAACGCCCTCAGAGTATCTCGAGACGCTTCATCCTCACAAAGCCATCGCCGAAATGCAAGAGTATATCGAAATGCTGGAAGATGCCTTGAACCAATACGATCGGGAGCACATATGGATACCTGTAAACATTGGGAAGGTGGGCAGCTTGGCATTTGAGCTTGAGCTTGTCCGAACCTTTCTCGCTTTTTTCAAACAGGCTTATGGAACCATGCATTAGGGAAGAAAACAGACTTGATTTTCAGAGGTAATTTGTATGCGCAATCTTGCATCCACAGTTCGTATATACATTGAAGAAAAAGGGATGTGGCTGGGCATTATAAAATTTAATAAAATTGATAAGTTATAAAATGGAAGCGTGCTGAATTTGTCGGATTGTTCAAATCCAATCTACGCAAGTGCAATGATTTCAAAGGGTTAGCCATATTCGGTTGACCCTTTTTCATTAAAACCCCCGTAAATCCCGGCTTTCGCAAAGGCCCCCCTATACATCATACAAGACCAGCCTACAAGCTATTTCAAAATCCTTTGACGACTCATTTTGGCCATTTTTGCAAAAAGTTCTTAGCGAAGCGAAGCGTCAAAAAATTGTAACTGTTTGAGGGCATGAGCCCGAGTTAGCGCATGGGTTGCGGCTAACGCCTTGGACAGAGGCACTCCGTGCTACAATTTTAGCAAAGCGAGCTTAGAACTTTAAGGTCCCCGCCCGCACTAAAGGGGCGGGACCTCCCGGTAAAGAAGATAAACATTTTTAAATAGCTCCCCTTGACCCCGCCCTAATGGTCGGGGATAGCGGGGAGCAGGCCGGTCAAAAATGGCTGAACAGACCAAGGAAAAGGGTTTTGAAATAGCTTCTATTATAAATTTAACTTCGGAATATCCCACGAGCTTATTGACATTGTTTACGTCCCTGTGTTTATCGTACGATTTAGTGGGTTGGTCGTTTTTCTGAAAGATTTGGGTCAGACAGGTTTGAATTTGGAATAAGAATGAATGGTAAGCACGTTAGGCTGTCGTGGCAAAAATCGATCGCCTATTTCCAAGGTTCCTCCTCAAGGCGAAGCAGGCCTTCGAGGCCGAGCATCTATCTCTTTTTGGCAATAGGCATCCTCATCTTGGGCAATCTTATTCCTCTATGGTCCTTTACCTATTTCCCTTCGTTCGACCATCCAGCGCATCTACTACGACAGAACATTCTGGCCAATTATAACAACCCTCAATTTGACTATAACCAGCATTTCGTGATTCAGCGTTTGCCCGTACCCAATAGCTTATCCGATTACATTGTCGTATTTTTAGCTCAGTTTATTCCGTTGGGGGTTGCATCCAAGATATTCTATTCCCTGCTTTTCGTATTTTTCCCCTTATCGCTCCTCTACTATCTTTACGCTGTACGACCAGGAAATTGTTATCTGGCCCTGTCAGGGTGTCTCTTTTCTTACAACTATCTTCTTCTTATCTGGGGTAATGAAAACTTTTGTCTCAGCATCCCGCTGTTCTTTATTATTTATGGGTATTGGTGGACCCACAAAGACCACCTTGGGGCCCGAGAATATACCCTTTTGAGCTGCCTTTGGTCGGCCTTATATTTTTCCCATATATTAGGTTTCGCACTGTTGATGCTGTCAATCTTTTTTACCTCGCTCATTGAGTCCCGCAGTCTTCGAAAATCCGCTCTGGCAGTCTTGCCCTCTTCATTGGGCGTCATCATGTACATATGGTGGAATTTCCACAGAGGCGAATATTTCGATAATCCTATTATATGGAATTTCAAGATAAGCGATAAACTTCATTCACTCCGCGAGGTTTTCTTTTTTGGCGAAAAGATCGGTTTCCCTCCCTACTTACAATTCGGGATGCTTCTCTTCCTGGTGTGTTATAGCCTCCTTTTCCTCTCTTTCCTGGTTAAGGGCAAGCGTGAAGTCACAACAAGAGGCATCTTGTTTAATTTCTTCCTGTTGTTATTATTGGTTCTTTTACTGCCGAACTGGTTCATACTTTTCGGCCCGGACCAAAGGACACTGATCGTTGCGCTGTTTTTCGGATTGCCCCTCCTGCTTATACCTTCGAGGACGATTAAAGGCATCTTCGCCGTGTTTCTGGTTGTTTTTTCACTGTATTACAACGTGGTTATCTTTGGATATTTTTCCCGCGAAAATCAAGTCCTGTCCGAGCATAAGGTCGTCCTCGACAAGATCCCTCCATTACAGAAGCTCTTGCCACTTGTCCTTCCTCCATACACGTTTTTCCCTGCCTACCACAGATTCTTTGAATACTATCATTTGGAAAAAGGGGGTATCAATCCTTTTCACGCCACACAGCCCATCTTCTCGGTGGACTACGTAAAAAGGCCCCCTTCTAGTGGTATCTATAATTTCTCTGTAAAAGACTTGTCACCTACCATCCTAAGTTATTACGATTTTATCCTTGTTGTCGGGAACAAAGACGACATGTTACATCAGACTCTCGAACGGATGTTTTTAACCAACGGGTATAAGCTGTTTTACAAATATAAGATTTACACGATATTTAATCGACAATAACTCGCCTTGAGCGACTTGAAGGATTCATGATAAAAAGAGGGTAATGATCCTCCTGATCATCAGGAATACCGTAAGGATCGTTATATTTCGCTTTTTATAATCGACTCAAAGGAGCCATTTACAAAAGGGATATCTAGATGATAATAAAAAGGATAGGGATGAACTACCGTCAAAGAAAAGTTGGGTAAATTATTTTTTTTCTGTTCCTTACTGACAAGTACATTCAGGAAACTGTGCCTACTAACCTGCCACCAGAGTATTTTGAGGTTGAAAAACGATATCGCGAGGCCAAGACCCCATCGGAAAAACTCAGGGTTCTGGAAGAGATGCTTGCCATCGTTCCCAAGCACAAGGGCACGGATAAGCTCAGGGCTGATCTCAGGCGTCGCGTCTCAAGGCTGAAGTCCAAACAGCAATCAAAAAAGGCAACCAGCAGGCGAGATGAAGCCCACAGGATCGACCGGGAAGGGGCCGGGCAGATCGTGCTTGTCGGCCCCCCAAACGTGGGCAAATCCGCATTGGTCGCAGCTCTTACCAATGCCGCTCCTGAAGTAGCTGACTTTCCCAACACGACCTGGAAACCAACACCTGGTATGATGCCTTATGAAAACATTCAGATCCAACTTATTGACACGCCGCCCATGACCCGAGAGTACATGGAGCCCTGGCTTCCTGACATGGTTCGCAGAGCTGACATGATCCTGTTGGTTGTGGATGTGACTGCAGACCCTGTTCAACAACTGGAAGATACAGTCGCTTTGCTCAAACAGAAGCGCATTGCGCCTTTGCGCTCGGCTGATTTGTATGAAGGAGAATCGGGTTGGACTTTCAAGCCTGTGCTGGTGGTCGCAAACAAAAACGACGATGCCTTGACTGAGGAAAACGTTCAGATCTTCAGAGACCTGATGGAAGACGATTGGCCTATGGTGGCAGTCTCGGCAACCACGGGACGCAACTTTGACTTACTGAAACAAGTCCTGTTTGAGCGCCTTGAGATTATTCGGGTCTATACCAAGGCCAGGGGTAAGGCCCCGGACCACAAGGCCCCGTTTGTGCTCAAAAAGGGGGCAACAGTGGAAGATCTTGCCGCCAAGATCCACAAAGAGTTCTCAGAGAAGCTCAAATTTGCCAAGGTGTGGGGCAATGAGGTCTATGATGGTCAGATGATTCAGAGGGACTACGTACTGAAGGATGGCGATGTGGTGGAGCTGCATGTGTGAGATTGGCGATTGATGATTGTAGATTTTAATGGTTCCTGGGGGGCAGGAATTGGATGCTGAAAAACTGAAGAAGAGAACAAAAGAATTCGCACATATCGGCTCTTTTGGCTCAAACAAAGGCGGCTTTTATATCAAAAACAAGTATCGTGATAGAAGAAGCAGATGAATCTGAGTTTTGGTTGGAATTCATTATGGATGAAAAACTAATTGAAAGAAAAAGGGTTTTACCTCTTTTGAATGAAGCACATGAATTATCATCAATTTTCATCACAACAAGAAAGACAGCACAGAAGAAAAATCAATCAACAATAGTCAATCAATTGGGAGGAAAATGAAATGGTCGGAGAAAAAGGTAGCGTGAATTTTCCGGTGATCCCTTCAGACAGAGAAGATGACCTTCATAACCTGGATTATGTAGATTCGGCAGATCTGGTGCTGTTTGTGGCAGGCAATCAGTTCATGGTCATGGACGAACTGATTCGCGTGTTTCAAAAAGAATACCCTGAAGTAAAAAGGATCTTCTATGAAACACTTCCGCCCGGCCTGGAGCTCAAGCAGATCCTGGCGGGCGGCGCTATTTTTCGGGATCGGGTCATAGGGGTGGTTCCCGATGTTTACGCATCTGTCACCGAGAAGGCCATGGCGCGCCTTGAAAGGGAAGGACTCATTACAAAAGAGGCCTATTTCCTCTATCTTCATAACCGGATTGTCTTGATGGTGCCGGAAGGCAACCCTGCACAGATTGTGTCTGTTTCTGATCTGGGCCGGGAAACAGTACGCATTTCACAGCCGAATCCGGAATATGAAGACATTGCATATTATATTATCGACATGTATCGACAGGCCGGTGGGGAGGACCTCGTGCATCGTATCATGGAGGAAAAACGGGCCGAAGGGACAACCATCCTAACAGTCGTACACCACAGGGAAACCCCGCTGAGGATCCTCAAGGGGACCGTTGATGTGGGGCCGGTCTGGGCCACGGAGATGATACATGCGCGGCAGGGCAATCTTCCGGTAGATGTGGTTGAACCTGGAGAGAGCCTTGATCAAAGGGACAGGATAAACTATTATATTTGCAGACTGAAAGATGCGCCGCATCCAGAGAATGCCGGAAAATTTCTTGATTTTATAAAGTCAGCCCGTGCCCAAGGGATCTACGAGGCTTACGGCTTTGTGCCTCACTTTGAGGCCCATGTCTAATAACCTTTAGAACTTATCACTTTACTCACAATTGAAATCATGGAAAGATATCGATGATACCCTATCAAGGAGACAGCATGGAAAAAGATGAATCCATAGAGGCAATTGACAAGGAGCTTCGTGCCATTGATGCTAAACTAAAGGAGGTCTTTTCCAAAACAGACACACTTCTGAAAGAATCCACGAATGAAACAAAGGAGGCTGAGAACGGCCACAACGAGAAGGCGGGTCAGACTTAATTTTTCATACAGGCTGCGATTTGGCGTTCAGTAGCCGCCACTTTGCGTCCCAACCGCTTCTTTGTTTGAAAATTTGGGAATACAGATGAAGAGGTGTTATAGGGAATTGTATGATCACCATCGGTTTTTCATCCCACCGCGTTGAAGTCCTCCCTTTTGCGCGGCGGCAAATGGAACAACATCAGATCATTGTACTTGAAGAACCGCCCGCGCCAAACTTTTTGGAGATGCTTAATGGCCGGATTCCTATTGAGGAATATTTGATGGTCTCCGATTCGGAGTTTCCCGAGTTTGAGCGTTTAATGTGCACCCTGCTCCAGGAGCTGCACAGCAAAGGCCGACAGATTGTTCAGGTAGAGCCCTATCTTGAAGCCCTCGTTCAAATTCACGAACGCCTTGCCGATGGCAAGACGCCAGAAGATATCATAAAAGACCCACGCCTGGAGGATGTATACGAGGCAGAAAAGCGTGCCACAGGAGCCCTGATCGATTACTATGCCCATTCCCTGAAGGCACCGTTTGATGATGTGGTAGAGGCAGTAAAGACCTTTGCCTGGGCCGATGCCGACCGGTTGATGCTGCGTGAACGTATGCGCGCGCGGGCCATCAAACCTCTGGCCTCAGACGGGAAGGATATCTACGTAGAGGCCGGTTACATCCATTATCCCCTATATCACTATCTGAGGAAGGCTCTAGGGCGTATCCAAAGAATTCGTGTTGTGTACTTACTTGCACCCGTGGTTCGTCGGCTTCAAGGCAGGCGAAGGAATATGGGGCCCGGCGATATTCTCACCCTTTATTATGCCTTGCATGGAGGGGTGCCGCAGGATCTGGCGAACTTGCTGGCAGCTCGCAGTCTGATCTACATCAAGCTGCTTCAGAAAGATGAGTTGCTTCCAGGAGACTCTGACGCACCCCACAGCGAGGACGAGGTTGGGGTAAATCGGATTGTAGACCGCTTAAGCCTTGAGGACTGCCGTGCCCTTTTCGATCAAGTCCGGCTTTTACAACGAGAACGCACCGTTCAGGTGGTGCAGGCTTATTTGGCGGAGGCGTCCCAATAGGTGTCCAGAAAAATATAAATGTACAGAGGGAGCTTCAAATGTGGCTTGAAAATTGGCAATCAATTTATATATGAGACACGGGTTCATTTTTGGTCAAACGTGAAGCAAGGAGGGAGCAATGTCGGATAAAGAGAAGTTTTTGAGCTTTTTTAAAGAGGTTGGCATCAAGACCACGGACATACATCCAGATGATGTTTTTGTTGAAATAGATGAAGAGGTCGCGTGGGAAAGCGCCCTCAGTGTAGGCCAGGTGTGGTTTTTGTTTGGCAAGGATGATGAGTATATCGGACTGCTGAATGATGAAACCATGCATTTTGAGCCGAGGGAGAAGTAGGGAGAACAATGATGGTTTTTTCGATGAGCAAGGCCGCGGAGAACGCTGCTCATTGAGAAAAGAGCCATTTAGGGATGGAAACTTGGCTATGCCAGTGACACCCCAATAGTGTCAGATCTGGCGCTGACACGTTCTATCTTGACCAATATTGTGTCTTGCGGTTTGAGGTCTGCTCCGCAGTTTAATGGGAGCGAGCATTCGATCATATACTTGGTCAGGAGTATCACATACCTGTGACGTCGTTTTTCAAGGACCAGTGCCTCTTCTTTGTCTCCTATATAACGTTCAAGGTACCTTAGAATCCAATAGCGCAGGCGTTCTTTCTGAAGCACAGTAATGTAACTCATGGGCTGCTCAACAGCCTGAATAATGAATTTAAGGTCCTCATCGGAATACATAGCCTCCAGTCCCAGAAGACTCCTCAGCTGGCGCTGTGTGACCAGATCAAGATATTTCCGTAAAGGTGATGTCAGGGTAACATAGACGTCCAGTCCAAGACCTGCGTGGGGTTCGGGATCAAGTCCCAAGATGACCCGGCTCAAGAGCCTCCGCTGCATCCAGTTTTGATAAAGTGTC
Source organism: Deltaproteobacteria bacterium (assembly GCA_003647275.1). GTDB lineage: Bacteria > Desulfobacterota > Desulfobacteria > Desulfobacterales. The sequence continues at coordinate 50,349 of QMMN01000003.1, read as the reverse complement.
CCGCCGTTTTCGTCAATGAGACGTCCACGGGGTTCCAGTTGTGACCTGAAAATTGTGGCGCATCCATAGTCACGGAAGAATCGGGCTGCAAGCCAATTGGCCAAAATCATGCACTCAGCGACCATCAGGCGACTGGGGCTTTCCCGATTTATCTGGGTTACGGAGATTTCTCCCTGTGTGTCTATCCAGACATTCATCTCTGGGAGTGTGAGTTGGATGGCGTTTGCGTCCAGGCGGAACTTTCGAAATTTTTGGGCCACATCATAAATTGCCGAGAGTTGTGGATCTTGCTGCACGATCAGGTTGGTATCATAATAAGTCAACTGTCGGTTGACTCGGATGACACTCGGAAAGATTTCGTACGCCTGCACCCTTGCCCAGCGATCAAGACGGGCCATTATACTTATGGCCAGGCGATCTTGGCCCTCCTTGAGGCTGCAAAAGTCTTCTGCCAGAGGTTGGGGGAGCATGGGTATGCGCTTATCGGGCATATAGATGGAACTGCCTCGCGTCATGGCTTCTTCGTCTACGATACTCCCTTTTTCCAGGAAGTGTGATACATCGGTTATGTGAACCCAAAGCCGGAATCCATCAGCCTCTGGTTCAATACTGATGGCATCGTCAAAATCGAGGGTGCCCTGGCCGTCAATCGTGATCGTTGACAGACCAGTGAGATCTCGTCGTTTTCCATCCGGCTTTACCTTGATTCCCTCGCCACCAAAGTGCGTTACGGCCTCCATAACCTCAGGCGGGAAGGTCTCAGATATCCCGAATCTATGGAGATTCAGATTTTCATCGCGGTCCCAAATGCCCAGCTTGACCAGGAGGTGAAAAGGACCGTCCTTTGGGTCCAGACCAGAACGTGAGACGATTTCTTTACCAATGTCATAGTGAGGGCTGTCCTTTCCGAAAAGGTAGAAAGATTTCAATATTTCAATGATCTCTTTTTTGTCGGGTGGGCATGATGGATGCCGGGTCTCCAAAACCTGCTGAACCCACCGGCTCCCTTCCTCAATAGTATGGGCCTTTTTGGCTTCTATGGCTGCCTGGGCTGCAATCTGGGCGACCCGTTCAGGGGTGTTTGGGAAAAATCGATGGGTGTCAAACTTGAAATAAAGTCGATCTTCAAAAAGTGCGCGCATGACAGCCGACGTATGGTCGCCGGAGATCTCGCCATCAAAGGAGAATTCTGCCATGGTCTGCAGGTCGATCCATGTGGCTTCGGTATGAAGCACCTCCCAGAGTGCTTCGATGTCTATTTGCTTCTGCAATTGCTTTCTCCTTGCCACTGTCGCCTGCAGGTGATTGACCAGGGCGTCTCTACCGATGCTGGGATCAAGGCGCTCACGGCTGATATGTGCCAGCCGTTTTTCGGTTTGGCTTACCTCGCGATTGTTCTCGGTGAGCATCCGAAGCTTTTGATTCTTTTCACTCAAGACGACGGCGCAAACAATCTGCTTGCGATCAATATATTCAACGATACATCCTGGCTCCATGGCAAAAGCCTATAACAACGGAGCTGCTAAAAGTCAACCAAACCCGCTTCTCGTAGAAATCACCTTTGACTCTTTTTATTGTCTTTGTTAGCAATAGACCCGTCAGGCCCGTTGAGCCGATCATTCGCTTCTGGTTGCGGGTTTACTCGCTGCGCCACTTGTTGCTGATTGTCTTAATCAATGACAGTAACGATGAAGAAGGAACAGGCCAAACTGCCAATCCGATGAAATCATACCGCATTCTTAAATCCTACTTTGAAGAAAAAAGGGCTGTTATCCTTCTGGGCCTTGTTTCCCTGTTTGTCGTTGACATCCTTCAACTCATTATCCCACGGATCATCAAATGGGCTGTTGATGACCTTGCGATTTGCTGCATCACAGCCACAAACCTGCTTCGGTATGCCCTTTACATTGTGGGCATTGCCCTGTTGATCGGGGTATTCCGCTTTATTTGGCGGCGCTGTCTCATCGGAACCTCGCGAAGGGTAGAGGAGGGGATACGAAACCGCCTCTTTTCCCACATTCAGACCCTATCCCCATCTTATTTTGATGAGACCAAGACCGGTGACCTGATGGCACGGGCGACCAATGACATTCAGAATGTGCGGATGGCCGTTGGAATGGGGATGGTCGCACTCACCGATGCAATCGTTCTGGGCCTTTCTGCCATTGGTTTCATGCTCTATATCAACATCACCTTAACCGTATTTGCGCTTTTGCCCATGCCGATTATTGTTGTGCTGGCGCGTGTCTTAAGCAGGCGCATGCACCGCCTGTATAAGGAGGTCCAGGCCTCCTTTTCCAACCTGACCGAGGTGGTCCGAGAGCGTTTTGCCGGCATCCGGGTGGTCAAGGCCTACAATCGAGAGGGAGCTGAAGCCAAAAGAGTTTCAGACATCTCACAAGATTACATAGGCAAGAATCTTCAGCTGGTTCGAATTACCGGGGCGTTTTTTCCAGGGATGATGTTCTTTTCCAATATAAGCGTTGCACTGGTCCTCTATTTGGGTGGGAAACAGACCATTAATTTTACCATCACGCCGGGTGATTTTGTGGCCTTTATAAGCTATTTGGGCCTTCTCACCTGGCCCATGATGGCGATGGGGTGGGTCATCAACCTGATCCAGCGGGGAGCCGCTTCCCTGGATAGGATAAACGCCATTCTAGAAGCCAGGCCTCAAATTGTCAGCTCTGAAAGGCCAAGTGCTTTGAAGACCCTTAAGGGGGATATTGTATTTGATAAAGTGGATTTTAACTACCGCCTGGGGCAGCCCTTTGCCCTTTCAAAGATCTCATTTTCCATAACCGCAGGCCAGACCCTCGGTGTGGTCGGGCCCACAGGAAGCGGTAAAACCACGCTCTGCCACCTGATTCCCAGATTGCTTGAGGCGACAGGGGGACGCCTTTTGATTGATGGGGTGGACATCCGTGAGATACCCCTCAAAACCCTGCGAGCGCACATGGCAGTCGTTACGCAGGATGCCTTCGTGTTTTCTGGCAGCATCCGAGAGAACCTTTGTTTCGCCCGCGAAGATGCCTCTGATGAAGAGATCATACGGGCTGCTCGCGCAGCCCAGTTATATGAGACCATCATGGAGTTTCCCGATCAATTCGATACGCTTATTGGAGAGAAGGGGGTGACGCTCTCCGGCGGCCAAAAACAGCGTCTTGCTCTGGCACGGGCTCTTCTTATCTCAGCACCGATCCTGATCTTGGATGATGCCTTGAGTCAGGTGGATACAGAGACTGCTGCGGCCATCCTGGCCACCATACGAGACCTTACCTCTAAACGGACCGTGGTGATGGTCTCTCACAGGCTTAGCCATGTGCAGCACGCTGATTTGATTATCGTGTTGGAAAGAGGACATATGACAGATGTCGGTACCCATGAAACGCTCATGACCCGAGAGGGATTTTACAGCAGGATGTACCGCTGGCAAGAGATTGAAAAAGGATTAAATGACACGAATCGTGCCGGGGTTGTGAAGCGATAACTCAAATAACGAGTGCCATGCGAATTGACTACGGATATTTTGAGGAGGATCAACTGGGCAAGCCCTACAATGTGAGATTACTCAGAAGGCTTTTTCCTTACGTCCTCCCGTATAAATTCTTATTCTTGCTTTCCATCGGGCTATTGACAGCCCTTACGGTTCTGGACTTGGCGCTCCCCTATCTGACCAAGGTTGCCATTGACCGCTACATTGTGCAGGACATCAGGGATGGCAAGCGCGAGGTCTTGCAGCAACAGCGGTTCTATGTAGCCGACCTGCGGGAGCCAAATGTTGAAAGGGTGGTCAGCCAATATCCATCGTTCTTTGAGATTGAGCGGCCTTACGCAAGGATACTCTACGAGGATCTTTCTAAACTTGACAAGGCTGACCTCGCAGATCTCCGTTCACAAGATTATGCCGGTGTGGCCCGCATTGCCTTGATTTTTATCGCCGTGGTCATTTGCCATTTTGCTTTCAGCTTTATCCACGTGATCATGATGGAGTCCGCGGCACAATCGATTATGCACGATCTGAGATTAAAACTTTTTACACACATTCAAGGCCTTTCCGTGGCATTCTTTACCAGAAATCCGGTTGGGCGCCTGGTCACTCGCGTAACCAGTGACGCTCAGAATCTCCACGAATTTTTCACCTCTATTGTCACAGTGCTTTTCAAGGATGTCTTTCTCGTGCTTGGCATTACAGTGGTGCTTCTGGTGATGAACTGGCAACTTGCTCTGATCTGTTTCTTGATGCTTCCATTCATCTTCCTGGCCACAGCGCACTTCAGTCGCCTGGCAAGGGATGCCTTTCGGGAACTTCGGGTTAAGATCGCTGAGATCAACACAAGGCTTCAGGAGAGCATTGATGGCATTCGTATCATCCAGTTATTCTTGCAGGAGGCAAAAAATTACAAACGCTTTCGCAAACTCAACCACGAAAATTACCTGGCGGGCATGCGCCAGATCAACATATTTGCTGTATTCATGCCAGTCATTGAGTTGTTGAGTTCGGTCACCACAGCCCTGGTCATCTGGTACGGCGGCCTACACGTGCTTTCCAAGAGCCTCAGCCTGGGGGAGCTGGTGGCGTTTATTTCCTATATGAGGATGTTTTTCCGGCCGATCCGCGATATTGCGGAAAAGTACAATATCATGCAGTCGGCCATGGCTTCATCTGAGCGGATTTTTCTCCTTCTTGATAACCAGGAGCGGATTCCGGAGCCGAAGGCCCCGGTTTCGGTATGGCGAAAAAACAGGGGTATCTCCTTTGATCGTGTGTGGTTTTCCTATGTGGACAGAGAATGGGTCCTCAGGGATATCTCGTTTACGGTCCGGACTGGCGAGACAGTGGCTATTGTGGGACCAACCGGAGCGGGCAAATCGAGTCTTATCCATCTTCTTGAGCGGTTTTATGACCCGACCAAAGGAAGCATCAACATCGGCGGGGTTGATATACGCAAAATTCCTAAAGCCTTATTGCGCGCTCGCATGGCCTTGATTACTCAGGACGTGTTTCTGTTTGCAGACACCCTGCGAAATAACATCATGGAAGGTAACCCCCAGCTTTCCCATGAGCGCCTCCAGCAAATTGTTGCAGCGTGTAATCTTGATCGGTTGATTCAAGGGCTTCCGCATGGGCTCGACACCGTGATGAGCGAGGGCGGTCGTACCCTGTCAAGCGGTGAGCGGCAGTTGGTTGCCTTTGCTCGGGCACTTGCCCGCGATCCTGAAATTCTGATCCTTGATGAAGCAACTTCCAGTATCGATACCGAAACGGAACGACTCATCCAGGAGGCAACCTTGAGGTTAATGCAAAACCGCACGGCCATTGTGGTTGCCCACCGGTTGTCTACCATTCGGCATGCTGATCGTATCATTGTTCTTCACAAGGGGTGCATCAGGGAAGTAGGTTCTCACGACGAACTGATGGCCAAACAAGGGCTGTATTATCAATTGTACCAGTGGCAGGCAGTTTCTTGATTTGTGATTCGTAGTAGTAGGGGATCAATGCCTCAGAATTTGGTGCTAAACAGGTGTGTGGTGAGTGTCTTCTGGCGTGCGGCATGAAAAATTGACAACCTCTCTGAATCATTATAAACAAAAATCTGTTGGGTTGACCGGTGTGTGCATTGCCACAGGAGCCATTGCCACGAATCATCATTCCTCTCCGCCGCGGATTTTTTGCTTTATGAAGGAGGTCAACCTGAATATAGAGTGGCTTCAGTATTGATGGTGAGGCCAGCAAGATAACAGGTGCATTTAAAGGAATCGACATTCATGAGTATAAGCAAGAGGAGGAGATGGCATGTCTGATGGATTGGACGTTATCATCGTTGATGACGACGCAAATGTATGTGAAGTGGTATCAGAAATCATCAGTCGATTCTATACATGGGGAGATGTACTTGCCTTTACAGACGCTGATGAGGCGAAATTGTATTGCCTAAGTCGCGATATCGGCGTTGCGATTTTCGTTGTCGATGTATTTCTTGGCGAAAAAAGTGCATTTTATTTTCTTGATGCCATTGCGGAAAAGTTTCCCATGGCTCAGGAAGACGCAATCATAATCACCGGAAATGCCAATGATGATGTGGTGAATATGTGCATCGCGTCAGACATTAACTACTTGTTGGAAAAACCGATTAAACCATACGCATTGCAGCTTGCAGTTAGGGCAATCGTGACGAAATACCTAAAGTTTGCTAAAAAACTGTTGCGAGATCCAGCTTTTTCCGAGAGCGTGTCAAAGTTTTAATTGGCAGAAAAAACAGCAAACCATGAAAGATTGGAACAAGGGATCAAGCAGCTAGAACAATGGTGAGTGCGATTGAAGCCTATTGTCGGGGAGAAAAACACAGGAATGATGATGGCCCCTTCCTGAACGCGGGCCCTATCGTTTTCTGCGAACAACCCGCCTTCTTACGACTTTCCTTCGGGGCCTTCGGGCGATCACGCGTGATTTTGTAACCGGTCTGGAGGCTGAAGCCATGTCTTCCACAGGGGTATCGGTTGATTCCCATGGAAGGTTCTGCTGATGTCGGCAGGTTGCCCTCGGACATTTTAGGATTGTTTTTCCATTCCTGTCAGTGGTTTCTACCAAGAATGGATTTTTGCATTGTGGGCAAACAATGTGATACGGCTTGCCCCAACTTACAAAAATGCAGTCCTTGTTGGGACACTGGTAGAAAAGTTTACCCTTGGCAGTCCGTTTTTCTACGATTTTACCGGTCTTACATACCGGACATAACATCGCCAGGTCTTCTTCGAAAGCCGCAATCCGCCTTTCTACCGTATCATCGGCTCCAATCGTCTCATGCTCTTCCGAAACAATGTCCGTTTCATGTTCCGTCTCAACGGCTGAAGCAGCTTCTTCAGTCTGATCTGGTTTTGTCTCAAACGCCTCCTCTGTATCTGTCAAAAGGCCTGCCTCTTGCACAACCGGTTCTGAGATCAATGGCATTTCCTGCTCAGGAGGGACATCTTCCAGTACCGCGTGGGCATCGGCCGTTTCCGCGGCCAAATCCTGTTGCTCAGAATCAGGTTGCGACAGGGTATCCGGCGCCTTTTTTAACAATGTTTCAACGTCTTCGTAAGGGCGTTCGGACTCGGCACTAGGTGGTGGTTCTAATGGACTTTTTTCCTGGTCTGTTTTAAGGGGTTCTTCTTTGGATATTTCTGGCTCATGAAGCTGGAGCGTTTCCGTAGACGCAGCAGCGGCCGCCGTGGATTTATCTTCCTTTAGACTGAAAAGCTCTTTGATTTCAAACTGTCTTGCTTCTCCGGCTGCCGTCAGGATCCTAGGTTGACCGGCAGGCTGAGGGCTTCGCTGGAACATCTTTCCCGCTTGTAGCCTTCGGAAGAATTCTGATGGTGTCTTTGCCTGTATAGACGGCCCCTTACCCTTCCCACGTGTTGTTACCTTTTCTGAAGGCTTTTGCCCGACTCCCTGCCGCCTTGTTGTTTGTTTTGACAGCGGAACCCCATGCATCTGTAATGTTTGGTCCAATTGACTGATTCCAGATACCAGGTCTTTACGCCCGGATACTACCTCATCCATCGTTTGAACAAGGTAAGCAACAAAATTCATTCCGGGCATTCCTGGAAAAATGCGGTCAAACAATTGAATCATGGTCGTGGCAGGCTTTTTGGCCAAAAACGTACCATCAGGGGTCACTTCGATGTACCCCTTTTGGATCATATCTTGAAGTGCGGTTTGCAGGTCTCCGTCTGGTTCAAGACCAAGTTCAACCAAACCTTCAAGGAGTGTTTCATGCGTATAACGTTCAGGCGGGGTGGATGGAAAAGTTTCGATTTCGTTTTCACGTTCTACCAGAAGAACAAGGCATGATATGGTTGCCGTATTCATAGGCAATGCGCCGATCCCATAACTGGTTCCCAGCAGCCGTTCTATGTGCTTAATTAATACCTGGTCAATCGCCCTCCTAACCTTTTGGTCCACAAGTTTGTTTTGTTCGGCCTCTTTTTGCATTAGATGTTTTCGTTTTGCTCACACGAAACAAAGCAGTCAGGCATAACTCTGTCGTCCGACATCAGTGCGGATGCCTTCTGATATGGGTATGTCCAGCTCGCTCCCCGAAATCCTGGCCCTTCAAGGGGCACAGGCTTCAGATTTACTTTTTCTCATCTACTTCCGATATCATCTCAGCAACTTGACTTGCCATTTGCGAGATCTTTTCCTGCGGAGTCGCATCAGACGGCATGGATAGCGCCATTTCAGAGTTTTTTAATATATCACCATGCTCCGGTTCTGTCAATGCCGCTTCAGGGCCCCCTTCTGGTTTTGTAACATCATCATGGGCTAATTGTGCTTCTGGTTCATGACTTGTTTGTGGATCTTGTTCCCTGTCCGCGCGCTGTGCGGCATTATAATCTGATTGTTCGTTTGAATCATCTGCCAAGTCTTCTGTTTTTTTCTGCAATTTTTCTTCATTTTCTTCTGATGTCTTGTCGAGATCCCCCGTACTTTCAAGTGATATATAATTTCCTTCTCTATCAAATAAAATAGAAAGAGTGACCTTGGCTTCAAATTCTAACCGATATGCTATCTGATCATCTAAAACAACAATATCACCGTTCTTGAATTCAACATCATCCTCAATGCCTAGGTTGTGCTGCTTTCTGAAAATTTCTTCAATTGAGCTCCAATCAAGATCGGCCGTTATTGCATCAATTAACTCGCGTTCCCCACTTTTGATCGCTTCAGAATCTGCAATTTTCATTGTCCTCACCCCTTTTATTATCTAAATTCTGGCCCCTGAACCAATGAACCTGAATCCCGGGTCATGATCTCTTGTGCCAAGTCAAAATAACTGCGGGCTCCAACCGACATAATATCTTGGTGTAGGAGAGGTTTTCCAAGACTGGGAGACTCCCGCAATTGAACATTTCTCGGGATCATTGTCTTAAACATCAGGTTTTTGAAGTGATGTCGGGCATCGTCAGCGATTTTTCGGCAGATGTTTTCTTGTAAGTTAACCATGGTCAAAAGTATCCCTGCCACCTTGAGGCCGGGATTGAATTTTTTCTTGATGAACTGGACAGTATGCAAAAGCTGGCCGAGGTCTTCCAGTGCGTAAAATTCACATTGGAGAGGAATCAATAACGAGTCGGCCGCGGTCATAGCGTTCACCGTAATGAGACTCAGCGAGGGGGGCGAGTCGATAATGATGTAGTCATACATTTCCTTGAGACTGCTGAGCAAGTTGCGCAATACCTTTTCTTTACCAGGTCTGGACGTCAGCTCCAACTCAGCACGGAAAAGTTCAGTCCGTGCGGGTATTATTTTCAAAAACTCAAGGTGGCTATCCATAACGAGTTCCTCTGGCCTGGCATTGCCTATCATCCCATGATAGAGCGTTTTCGTGAGTTTCACCTTGTTGATCCCCATTCCCGTGGTGGCATTCCCCTGAGGATCACTGTCGACCAGCAAAGTTCTTTTTTCGGCCACGGCCAGGGCGGCAGAAAGATTAATGGCGGTTGTGGTTTTTCCAACGCCGCCTTTCTGGCTGGTTATGCAGATAATAGTACTCATGAAAAAGTATGTAACATAAAATGGGAAGTTTGAAAAGGCACAAACCGTTTGTATGGCTACTACCTTTATGCTGTCTTTTAGTTATCGGCCCGGTGTGTGTGGTGCTTTAGCGAAATCTCCTTGAGTGTTCAATGAAAGTGTTGTATTTTTGAAACAATTAGTTCAAATTTCTGTTTTGCTCCTATAGGGGGGTCCTATGGCCGCTGCAATATCCCTTCAGGGTATAGACGAGGCAATATCAAACCTGAATTACCGAAGTGAGAAGGCATTAAAATACAGACTCATTCATATTATCAGGGGCTACTACGAAAACGAAAGCTCAGTTGAATCCATACAGGAGATCGACACGGATGAACTTGTCAAAGCGCTTTGGAATACAGGCGATGATCCTAAGGCAATTAAAAGTAAACGGAAAAATTTGAGCAGTATTAGATCGTCTATTAATAACGATTTAAAAAGACTTTATGAGGACGGTAAAAATACTGAAGGCATATCCATCGGGCCCAACAATATTTTTATGATGTCCGATGAGGCCAAAGAGAAGTTCTTAGCGACGTTTACAAGTCATTTCGCAAGCGGCGAGAAAGGAGATAGATCTGTCTCCCTGGGACAAATAGCGGAAGTTTTAAATGTCGTCAGTGAAGTATTATCAAGTCCGGAGACTTTGGCCGATGCTGACAGCCCGGATGGCCTGAGCAAGTTAGAGCAGTTAAGAAACATAATCCGCGGTTTATCTCGGAATCTTGGCATAGAAGTGGAAGAGGGTACTCTGAGTAATGAGGTCACAGGGGCATCTGGAACAAGGGTGGTTGAGAAGCATGAAGAGGGCGTCCAGCTTTTAGAGACTGGTACAGAAGCAGATAGCGAAGAGGCACGGGAAAAGCATGAGGGGGACCATGTTATTGAAGCTGGCCCCGAAGGCTATGGGCCTGATACTAAGGGGGGTGAATCCGGGGGTGAACAGGGTGTCGGGCCTGAAAAAGCTGGAGACACCGAAAAGATCGAACAAAACCTTGAAGAAGCGGAAGTCGAAGAGGATCTCGAAGAGGTCGCGGTCGAAGAAGACCCCGAAGAAGCTGAGGAAGTAGAGGAGGACCTTGAAGAGGTTGAAGATGACGTTGAAGAAGCTGAGGTCGAAGAGGACCTTGAGGAAGCAGAGATTGCGGAAGAGCTCGAGGAGGCTGAGGTAGAAGAGGTTGCGGTCGAAGAAGACCTCGAAGAAGCTGAGGAAGTAGAGGAGGATCTTGAAGAGGCAGAGATTGCAGAGGACGTTGAGAAGGCTGATGTAGAGGAGGGCCTCGAGGAAGCTGAAGTTGTAGAGGGTCTTGAAGAGGTCGAGCTCGCAGAAGGTTTTGAGGCGTCAGGCTTGACTGTTGGAGATTTAGAACGACAAAGTCTGGATAGCAATTATGAAGAGAAGGAGAAAATACAGCAGGCCAAGCTTTTGGCCGAACAATTTAATGCCTATCTTAGTGCCAGGGACCGATATTACAATCAATATATTCTGATTCCCGAAGGAGACTATCTTGTAGGCAGCAAGATGCCCAAAAATGATGAACAACTCGAGCATAAGGTGCACCTGATGCCTTTTTATATGGGTAAATTCCCTGTGACAAACACACTTTTTGAAATTTTTGTTGAGAAAACCGGATATCGCACGACTGCAGAAAGGCTGGGATACAGCACAGTTTACCATGGGCGTTTCCAGGAGACGGTCGATGAAGAAACCGGTTTGGTTACATCTACCTGTAATGCCGCCATCAGTTGCAAAACAGTACAAGGCGCATGCTGGTATCAACCGACAGGGCCAGGGAGTACGCTACACAATAAAAGAAATCACCCCGTGGTTCAGGTTAGCCTGGAAGATGCCATTGCTTTTGCAGCTTGGACGGGCAAAAGGCTGCCTACTGAAGATGAATGGGAGGCCGCCGCACGGACTGCTGATGGTTACGTATTGCCGTGGGGAAACGACTGGAAAAGAGATTCTTGTAACATTGAGGAAAGCGCCATAGCGGACACAACGCCTGTGGATAAGTATATAGAATTTGAAAATGAATTTGGTATCGTTGACACAATAGGAAATGTGGTAGAATGGACCTTAACGACTTGTGAGCCGCCTCCTCACGTCGAAAACAGGGCCAAATACTATATTATCAAGGGGGGGAGCTGGATATCAGGAAATGACATACGGTTATTCAGCCGGTTTAAATGGGATGCCGAGTCACCCTCCAACATACTCGGATTTAGATGTGTGGCGTATTGATAGGCTGTTGCCCAAATCACGACATTCGTAACCCGTTGAAATTATATGGTACGCCTGGCAGGATTCGAACCTGCGACCTACGGATTAGAAGTCCGTTGCTCTATCCAGCTGAGCTACAGGCGCCTGTTTGATTAAGAAAAAATAACACAGATCCGGAAACTTGTCCATATCAAAAGGCAGGGAGAGTTGCCCTGATTGGGATATTGAGGCAATACATCTTATGATTTCCAGATTGAAAAAACGTATCCAAGCAGCACGTGGCGAAATTGCCCCGGACCTGGTGTTAAAGGGTGGTCGTGTCATCAATCTGTTCTCCTGTGAGATCCTTGAAACGGATGTGGCCATCTATGACGGCGTCATAGTCGGATTAGGCCACTATGATGGCCCTCAGGTGATTGACGTGAGGGGGCGCTACGTCTGTCCAGGCTTCATCGACGGGCATGTTCATATTGAAAGTAGCATGCTCTCACCCCAGGAACTTTCAAAGGCCATGCTTCCGATGGGTACCACCACTATTGTTGCCGATCCCCACGAGATCGCCAATGTAATGGGGGAAAAGGGCATACGATATATCCTTGACAGCAGCGAAGGTCTGCCCGTGGACATTTATGTCATGCTTCCATCCTGTGTCCCCGCGACCGACCTGGAAACCTCAGGCGCAAAACTGTCTTCTGAAGACCTTGTTGACTTTAAAGACGAACCCCGGGTTCTGGGGTTAGCCGAGATGATGAACTACCCCGGTGTGGTATCCGGGGTAGGGCCAGTGCTGGAAAAGATTGCTGCCTTTAGCGATTCCATAATAGATGGCCATGCTCCGTTACTTTCAGGCAAAGATCTCAATGCTTATATGACAACGGGGATTTGCTCAGACCATGAATGTAGTCTCTTTGAGGAAGCCAAGGAGAAGTTGAGACTGGGCATGCACATCATGATCCGTGAAGGAACCCAGGCCAAGAACCTGAGAACCCTTCTTCCCGTTGTGTCTGCTTCCACAGTCCGGCAATGTATGCTGGTAACCGACGATCTTCATCCCCATGATCTTTTACAAAGGGGTCACTTAAACCACCTGCTCGACATGGCGATCGAACAAGGACTTGATCCTATTTCGGCCATCCTGATGGTTACCCGAAATACAGCTCAATATTTTGGCTTAAAGGATCTCGGAGCGATTGCACCCGGGTACCGTGCAGATATCCTCATCCTTTCTTCTTTAAGGCCCGTGAAAGTCGAGATGGTCTTTAAAAGAGGTAAGAAGGTTGTTGAGCAGGGACAGTTTAACTATAAAAGCCCTCATGTGAATAGTCCAGATAACCTTAGTTCCATGCACATCAAGCCTTATGGGCCAGACGCATTTGTTATACCACAACACGGAAACCGTGTAAGGGTCATAGGCCTCATTTGCGGTCAGATTCTCACAAAGAGCACGACTGCTGCTGCGCTGGTCAAGGATGGCGTTGTCGTATCAGACCTTGAGCAAGACATCATAAAGATTGCCGTTGTAGAGCGTCACCGGGCTACCGGGAATATTGGATTGGGATTCGTACAGGGATTTGGTCTCAAACAGGGGGCTTTGGCCACTTCTATGGCTCATGATTCCCACAATATCGTGTGTGTGGGGTGTATTGACCATGACATTCATGTAGCCGTGAAGGCCGTGGAAACCATGAGAGGGGGGCTGGCCGCAGTAAGAGACGGAAAGGTTCTGGCACAGCTTCCGCTTCCTATTGGCGGGCTCCTGTCCGACAGGCCTCTTCACGAGGTTGCCAGGGGCTGGGAAGAGATGAGAAGGGTGGCGAGGGATCTGGGATGCAAGTTGGACGAGCCGTTTATGGCCCTATCGTTTCTGGCACTGCCCGTTATTCCGGAGTTGAGAGTCACTGACAGAGGGCTTGTGGATGTAAAGCGATTTCAACATGTGCCGCTCTTTATATCTTGATAATAGCGTGGGTGTCTGATATCTTGTTGCACAAAAATAAGTATCCTAGTAACGGTTTAGCTATCTGAAAAGATGGCTAAACTTCAATACAAATTTTGAAATTTTCATTTTATTACATTTTGCAATGATATTTTGCAATTACTTGAAGATGCACAGCGAACGCATTCCCCACAGCTTGCTGCAGGGAGCTTCAAATCGCTAAACAGTTACAAATCCTGTTTAGTTGAACTGAAATTCAGTGCCATTGATGAAGAAAAAGGAAAAGAAAAAGCGTCTGCCAGGCGAACTGTCGTCTGAACAAAAGGGTTCCAAGGGAGGCTATCAGTCCGTTGAAGGCCTCAGGCTTCCATCGGATGCCGCTCTGGTCAAATTTGATCCCCTGCAGCGATATCTCGCGGAGATTAGCCAGTACGAACTCCTTTCCAAAGAAGAGGAGAAGGAACTTGCCATCCGGGTCAGGGAACATGGAGATCGGGAGGCAGCCTATAAGCTGGTTACTTCCAACCTGAGGCTGGTGGTGAAGATTGCTATAGAGTTTCAGCGCGTCTGGATGCAAAATTTGCTCGATCTGATCCAGGAAGGCAATATTGGCCTTATGCAGGCTGTTCAGAAATTTGACCCTTATAAGGGCGTTAAGTTGTCCTACTACGCTTCTTTTTGGATCAAGGCCTATATCCTAAAGTTCATTATGGACAACTGGCGATTGGTCAAGATTGGAACAACCCAGGCCCAACGAAAACTCTTCTTCAGGTTGAAGAAAGAAAAACAGCGACTGTTGGCCAGAGGCTTTGATCCTAAACCAAAACTCCTTTCTGAAAGGCTTGGGGTCTCTGAGCAAGAGGTCACGGATATGGATCGACGCTTGGATGGATGGGAAGTCTCACTCGATGCGCCGATTAAGGAAGGTTCAGACAATGAGCGGATTGAATTTATAGCCGCGCCTGCCGCGTCTGCCGAGACGCAGATGGCCGAGAAAGAGATGGGGGCTATTATCCACGAAAAACTTGCTTCTTTGAAAAAGGACTTAAATGAGCGGGAGGTCTATATCCTTGAAAACCGCATTTTTTCTGATACACCTGCCACCCTTCAAGAGATTGGCGAGCGCTATGGTATTTCAAGAGAGCGTGTGCGGCAGATTGAAAATAACATGATCAAGAAGATGAGGGCATACTTCCAACGCGAGATACCCGATTTTCAATCATTCCTCGGGGATCTGAGCGCAGACGGCAGTTAAGTCTCTAACTAGCCACCGAGGTTGTGCTGTTAAGACGTGTGCCCTGCCAGTCCGTAGACCACCCGGACTGTTTAGCTGCAGGGAATGCGAACGAATCTAAAAAGTGATTTTTCCCCTTACATTTCAAAACCTTCTTGCAGCTTGCTGCAGGGAACTTCAAAAAGGATCCCCCCATGGCGGTCTGTATCGCCTTTGGGACATTCGCATGTATGAATCGTGGCACGCCTGCATTTTGCGGAGACAATAATGAAATTCTGTTCAACCCGGAAAAAGATATTTCTGCTTTTCCTATCCTCAAAGGGGATAGGGAACGTGTTCATCAAACTGTTTAAGATACTCATATGTTTTGGCATGGTATTGTACCTGGCTGCGTGTGCGGTACCTAAAAAGACAATACCTGCTCAGGTATCACCTCCGGAAGTAAAGCCAGAGGATACCGGCGCTTACTATTATTACACCGAATCACGCCTGATGAGCAGACGGGGGGAGCTTAACAAGGCTGTCGAGTTACTGAAAGGCGCGGTGGTAAGAGATACAGATTCCATGTTCTTAAAGAATGAACTGGTCCAGCTCTATCTACGTCAGAACGACTATCAGGCAGCTATGGCGGTTATACAGGATATTATCGAAAAGCATCCCGAACATGTGCCTTCATTAGTCACGTTGGGAGGCATTTATGCAGCCATGGATCAGCACGCTGAGGCGATTGAGGCCTATGAAAAGGCCCTGACACTGGATCCAAAGTCTGAGAATATCTACTTCCTGTTAGGGTCGGAGTATGTCAAGGTCAGGCAACTGGACAGGGCCATGAAGCTTTATCAGGACTTGATCCAGATCAATTCTGCGTCTTTTGCTGGCCATTTTTATTTGGGAACCGTTTATGCCGCCATGAAACGTTATAATCAGGCAGTGGCCATATTGTTGAAGGCCATTAAACTGAATCCAGACTATGAGCAGACCTTTTTTGAGCTTATTAGTGTTTACGAAGCGACCGGCAAACACGAAAAAGTTATCGAAACTTACAACAAGATCCTGGCGAACAATCCAAAGAACCTGAGGGCGGCGGTTGGACTGGGGCGTTTTTATCTGAAGATAGGTCGATCCGAAGAAGCCGAGAATGTATTTAAAGAGGTAAGGCGTCGGAACAGATCCAACCCGCAAGTTATCAAACATATTGCCCTGATATACCTGGACGAGAAAAGGTACGAGGAGGGCTCGGACACGCTGCAGCTACTTTTGAAAGATGATCCAGACAATCCAGAGATCCATTACTTTCTGGGAATCGCATTTGAAGGACTCAAGAAGACAGCCAAGGCGATCGCATCCTTTGAAAAGGTTCCTAAGACGTCATCCTACCATCGGAGCGCGGCTGTTCATCTCGGGTTTCTGTACAACGAAAAAGGTGAGGCCCAAAAGGCAGTTCGTGTGATGGAAGAGGCCATTGAAAGGGAACCGAACGTCCCGGAGCTTTATTTATTTCTGGGTGCTTTGTATGAAGAAATGGAATCCTATGACAAAGCAGTGGTTACCCTCAAAAACGGGTTACATTTTGAACCTGACAGCAAGAGACTTCATTTTCGGCTCGGTGTTGTTTATGACAAAGCTGGTGACAAAAAGGCCTGCATAGAGGAAATGAAGACCGTGATTCGTATAGACCCGGCCCATGCCGAGGCCTTAAACTATCTGGGCTATACCTATGCGGAACTCGGTACAAATCTTGATGAGGCTGAGAGCTTGATCAAGCGTGCCCTGAAACGCAAGCCAAACGATGGCTATATTATTGATAGCTTAGGATGGGTCTATTATAAAAAAGGGCTTTACGAAGAGGCCATCAAGTGCCTTGAAAAAGCGGCTAAATTGGTTCCCGATGATGCTACGATTCTGGAACACCTGGGCGATGTTTATATAAAAGTGTCCGATCCAAAGAAAGGCTTGCAATATTACAAGAAGGCCCTGGGAAAAAAAGGAAAAGATACGGAGGCGCTTGAACATAAGATACACCGCGTTGAGAAACAATTGGACCAGGATGCGTAGTTACACCTTCCTTATTCTTACCATCGTGCTTTTGCCATTATGCCTTGATGGATGTGCCAGAAGCCCCAAAACCCTTTCGACGCCACACGGACCGGATGTCAGCCGCATTTTAGAGTCTCTGGAGCAGCGTAAAAATAACCTCAAGACCTTTAAAGGCGTCGGCAGGTTCAAAATCGTTCGCGGCAGCAAGGCGGGGTCTTCCCGCATGGTGTGGATAGGGTCTCAACCGCAAAAGCTGCGAATAGAGACCCTGGGGCCATGGGGGCAACCGACCATGACGTTTGTCATCAACGGAGCGAGCTTTTTTGTCCATTCCCGTCAAGATAACCGCTGTTTCAAGGGAAACGCCTCTGTAGATAACCTTTCACGTTTTATATCGGTGCCTGTGAGTGCCCAGGATCTCTTTGATCTCTTGTCGGGTCAGGCCCCGATCCTTCCGTTTCATCGTGCAAAAATTCAAGCCTTAAAAGGGGAGGGCAGATGGCTTTTAAGCCTTTACAAAAAATGGGGCCGCCTGATTGAGAAGATATGGTTGAGGGACGATGCAAAGGTCATTGAGCAAGTTGAGGTATTTGATGGTTGGGGCAACCTACAATACAGGATCGCGTTCAGTGAGTTTCAACAGGTAGAATCCATCTGTGTCCCGCAGAGAATCGTAGCCTCAGAGCCACAAGGGGTGCTTTGGGTGCTTATGGTGGAAAAGTTCTGGACCCAGGTTTCGATCCCAGATGGTGCCTATACGTTGGAGGTTCCTGAAGCCCAGATGATAGACCTCGATTCTTGAGGATTCTCTCGGTCATGATGTTTGCTGCTGATCGGATGCTTGGAAGACTGGCCAAGTGGCTTCGTATCCTTGGATATGACAGCGTTTACTGCAACACCTTATCCGATGATAGATTCCTTGCACTGGCAGATCAGGGTCGCATTCTTCTCACACGCAATACACGGCTTGTAGGAAAGGTGCCACCAGATCGATTGGTATTTATAGAGGCCAATAATCCCAGGGCACAACTCCGGGAACTAATCGGCATCCTTGGTCTCCGACCCAATCCGGACAAATTCTTTTCTCGGTGTACGATTTGCAACGGAACGCTTATGCCAGCCAAGCCAGAGGATGTGGTTGGAGAGGTACCAGAGCATGTATGGATTGCTCACCATAGATTTTCCAGATGTAAGACTTGCAAGAAGATCTATTGGCCCGGAAGTCACCACATGCGGAGTCGCCAGGAGATAAGGCGGGCCTTGGGGGTGTAAGATAAAGGTTAGAAGCGGTTTCGAAACCAGTTGTAGAAAGGAAGGGATTGATATGTCTGAAAAGCATGTATCATCAGGACAAACATGTGATTCAAAGAAGGGTTGTAGCTCCAAGAATGCATCTGGTATGGCTCATAATATCCAGGATCTTATGATCCAAAATTCCCTGGAAAAGATCAAGCACAAGCTGATGATCATGAGCGGGAAGGGGGGCGTGGGCAAGAGCAGCATCGCAGCCAACCTTGCTGTGGCTTTGTCTCAAAGAGACCTAAAAGTCGGTCTGATGGATGTTGATCTACACGGACCAAGTATTGCGGGTATCATGGGCCTTTCCGGTCTGTTGGATGTGGTGGATCGGAAGTTTGCGGAACCCAAGCGCTTTTCTGAGAACCTGAAAGTTGTTTCCATGGCGTCCCTGATGCAGGATGAAAACCAGGCTATCATCTGGCGTGGCCCAGCCAAGAGTGGTGCCATTCGACAGTTCATTTCAGATATAAAATGGGATGAACTCGATTATCTGGTTATCGATGCCCCGCCAGGAACAGGAGATGAACCGCTCACGGTTGCCCAGACCATACCGGACGCCAAAGCAATTGTCGTGACAACGCCCCAGGAAATTTCTCTGGCTGATGTGCGAAAGTCGATCAATTTTTGCAGACATGTTGACATGGAGATATTGGGGATCATAGAGAACATGGGAACATTTACCTGCCCCCACTGTGGAGAGCCTGTGGACCTATTTAAGAAAGAAGGGGGCAAGCCCACGGCAGCGTTCATGTCCGTACCCTTTTTGGGGAGCATTCCCTTTTATCAGAATATGGTCAAGGCGTGCGATGAGGGCAAGCCGGTCATGAGCTGCAAAGGAGATTCGGCGTTTCATAAGGCATTTGAAGAGATTGTTGATAAAGTCATTCAAATGACCAACCGTCCGGAAAACGTGAACCATGAAAATGCATAGCAATTTTTCTTACATAGTGAATCATCGATAAGAAATAATGGCTTATGAAACTCTCGGTTGTCATTCCTGTATACAATGAAATCGCGACCATCAAGGAAATCCTGAACCGGGTGCAATCCGTGCCCCAGGACAAGGAGATCATTGTGGTTGACGATGGATCCACGGACGGAACCACAGAGTGGTTGCGTGAGATTGCTGAGGAAAACGTGACAGTGCTGTTTCATCCAGAGAATAGAGGCAAAGGCGCGGCCCTCAGGACCGGTTTTGAGCGGGTAACCGGCGAGATTGTTATTATCCAAGACGCTGACTTAGAATATGACCCCAGGGAATACGATCGCCTTATCGAACCCATTTTGGACGGCCGTGCAGATGTGGTTTATGGGTCCCGGTTTATGGGTGGACCTCACCGCGTCCTTTTGTTCTGGCATTATGTTGGGAACAAATTTCTCACCCTTCTGTCCAATATGTTTACCAATCTGAATCTCACCGACATGGAGACCTGTTACAAGGTCTTCCGCGCTCACCTCCTGAAAAAGATTGTGATCAGGTCCAACCGGTTCGGGTTTGAGCCAGAGATCACCGCAAAATTGGCCAAGCTAAAATGTCGCATCTACGAGGTCCCCATATCTTATAGTGGCAGAGATTATGACGAGGGGAAAAAGATCACCTGGAGGGACGGTCTGGCAGCACTCTTTCATGTCATAAGGTTCAGATTCTTTGACTGACACGGTGACAATAACTGGACCGGATAATGAATGAAACCAGAACAACGGATGCATTCTCTTTATAGGAAAAACCTTCGGTTACATATGGGGATAGAAAATCTTTTAAAAACAATGGTTGAGGTTGTAAAATAAAAAATTTTTCAATGACGATGATGCGTGACCAAAAGATCGCCCTGGGGAGCAGGTTGCGACACTGCAAGAATGTGATGACCCTCGGCGTTCGCACAAATCTTTCCGACTACGAGGATTGGCAAATAGCGCTGATTCGCCAATCCGATGTGATTTATTATCCCACAGCCTTTTACGCTGATATATTTGATACCATGGGCAAGCGGACCTTCCCCAGCTATCATACGTATAAATATACCCAGGACAAAATCAAGCAGACGGCCCTTTTTAACCTTCTTGAGATTCCTCATCCCAGGACCCGAGTTTTCTATGGAAACCATCAAAAGTCAAAGATATTGAAACACTTTCAATTCCCCTTTGTGGCCAAAATCCCGCGGGGTTCAGCCCTTGGGAGGGGGATATACCTGATCCAGAATAAGGCTGAGCTTGCTGCCTACAACCGATTGACTCGCGCTGCCTACATACAGGAATATCTTGAAATCGACCGGGATCTTCGCGTTGTGGTGATTTGTGGCCGGATTATCCATGCTTACTGGCGCATTGCTCGCCCTGGTGAGTTTCGTACAAATCTGTCACAGGGTGCTGCCATCAGTTTTGACAACATCCCAGACGAGGGCCTGGCCCTTGCTCTAACCACGGCCCGTCTTTGCCAGCTGGATGATGTGGGGCTGGACATCTGTTTTTGCCGTGGTCGATATTGGGTCCTGGAGGCAAACATGAAATATGGAAAAGAGGGGTTCAGGCAGGCAGGGATCGATTTTTACAGGCTCATTGATGAAATGATTGAAAATGGACAGCTCTGACTCAATCGATTTGCAGCAAATAAAGGAATCACTGAACGAACAGGAAATGCGTTTCCTGTCGCCACTGGCTGCTCATAGCAAGGATGCGATCCGCCGTTTCCCAGAGGAACGTATTGAGACTGGGCATCGGCAAAACTATGCAGTGGACTCTGATCGCATCCTCCATTCATTGGCCTATACGCGGTATATTGACAAGACCCAGGTCTTTTACCTGGTTGATAATGACCACATTACCCATAGGGTGCTTCATGTGCAATTGGTTTCCAAGATTTCCCGCACGATTGGCCGCTTTCTCGGGCTAAATGAAGACCTCATTGAGGCCATTGCCCTGGGCCACGATATTGGCCATTGCCCGTTTGGTCACGATGGCGAAGGATATTTGTCTAGGCTGTGTGAGGCGCATGGTATTGGCCCCTTTCAACACAATCTTCAAAGCGTCAGGTTTTTGGAAAAGATTGAGAGGAAGGGTAGGGGGTGGAATCTAACACTTCAGGTCTTGGACGGGATCATGTGTCATGATGGCGAGATCCACAGTCATGAACTCTCTCCGGACCGGGATAAGACGTTTGCCCGGTTTGATGAGGAGATGGCCAGAAAAGGGGCCGATCCCTCGCTGCCGTTGACACCCATGACCCTGGAGGGATGTGTGGTGCGCATGGCCGATACCATCAGCTATATTGGACGGGATATTGAAGATGCCATCCGCTTAAACCTCATCGAACGGCGTCAACTTCCCAGGATGTGTGTCGAACGATTAGGAGATACCAACGGCACGATCGTCTATACGCTGGTGACCGATCTCATCAAGAGCAGCTTTCAAAGACCAGCTATCGCGTTTAGCCAGGCGATATCAGAGGCCCTCAAGATGCTGAAAGAGTTCAACCTAAATCACATATATCTCAACCCAAAAATAAAACCGGATTCTCATAAGATCAAGGCACTCTTTGAGCTGCTGTTTGAACGTTATTTGCGTGACCTCCAGCAAGGCAACGAGGACGCCATCATTTTCAGGGAATATCTTGATGATATGTCTGAGGACTATCTCTTAAATAGCAAGCCCGAAGAGATCGTGCGTGACTTCATAGCCGGTATGACCGACCAGTACTTCTTGAAACAATGTCCGGAGGAACTTAGGCCCCGGAGGATCACTGGGCGGTTTTAGGCTAACGCGGGCTGTTGCCCAAACAGCTTTTAACCCATGCCCGGCCCATGGAACCTGAAAAGATCTATCAATATCTGGAAGACTTGGCAGAAAAGTTAGGAATTTCAATACGATATGAAGACCTGTCCGGTTCCCAATGCATGGCCAAAAGCGGCCTGTGTCGGATCAAGGGGCGTTATTTTTATATCATGGACACATCCAGGGACCTGACTGAAAAGATTGGATTGTTGGCCCAATGCCTGGGCCAGATGGATCTGGAGGGTATCTATGTGGTGCCCGCCATAAGAGAACTTCTTGAAAGATCGCGCCCGCACTACCCAAGGTGAATGATTCTGTTGAAGATGAAAATTCTTAGGCTTTTTCAGATATTTCGTTACTCCGATAAAACATCTCCCGTTGTTTTTTCTAGCTTCTTTTTCTAACAATATTATCTCACCCAGGCTGCGGCCGATGTGTACCTTTTTTCAGGGAAAGGCGCTGCTGAGCGTTTGCTTTCAAGGTGGCCGACCAAAAGGAGAGGTGGCGGGCAAAGCTACAAACCCAATCTTCGTTAAGTTTACATAATATATATTATCAGACGTTATAAAAGAGATTGAGGGCCATTGCAAAAGATGGTATAAATTCTTTATGGATACAGATTCTTTCTCTCTGGAACGGCGCATCTACACCGTCAGCGAGCTTACTCAAAGGATTAAGTCCCTTCTTGAAGAGAGCTATCCATTTGTATGGATTATAGGCGAGATCTCAAATTTTAGCACCCCAGCTTCCGGCCATTACTATTTCACCCTCAGGGATTCCGAAGCACAAATTAGCGCTGTCATGTTTCGGGCACAAAACCGCAATCTTAAATTTAAACCAGAGGACGGATGCTCTGTGATCGCCTTGGGTCGCCTCAACGTGTACGAACCTAAAGGGGTTTATCAAATTATTATAGAATATTTGGAGCCTGAGGGCATTGGAATCCTCCAGTTAGCCTTTGAACAGCTCAAAGCAAAACTGGCGGCCGAGGGGCTGTTCGATGAAAAACACAAACGTTCTATCCCATTCCTACCGCACAAGATCGCTGTTGTGACTTCACCCACTGGGGCGGTCATCCGGGACATCATGCATGTGCTCGATCGCAGGTTTCCAAATGTCGCGATAGAAATCGCGCCGGCAAAGGTTCAGGGAGAAGGCGCTGCCGAGGAGATCGCCGCGGCCTTGCAATTGTTGAATGAGCGGGATGATGTTGATGTGATCGTGGTGGCCCGAGGAGGCGGTTCTCTGGAAGACCTCCAGGCCTTTAACTCAGAGGTTGTGGCACGCGCCATTTTTTCCTCTCATATCCCTGTGGTTTCGGCCGTTGGACATGAAACAGATTTTACCATTGCCGATTTAACGGCCGATGTGCGGGCGGCGACGCCATCGGCCGCAGCCGAGCTGATTGTGCCGGTCAAAGAGGAACTGTTGAGGCGCATAGAGAAAATCAGGGATGCCTTGAAGCGCATCATGCTTCAAAGGCTTCGGCTTTTGAGGGAACGGACCACCCAGCTTTCAAGGCGTCTTGTCCATCCAAGCCGGCAGATTGCCGACCATCGATTGCGCCTTGACGATGCCTTTGGGAGAATCCTGCAAGGATTCTCAAGGCAATTAGATGGGAAAAGAGATCGTCTATCTGTGATGCAGGAGCGACTTGACCGGTGCAGCCCTCAAGTCATGATTGGCGACCTTAATGTATTACTTAAACACCATTGCCAAACACTCTTTTCTGCAATGCGATTTTATTTGAAATCAAAATCAAGCACTCTTCGCACTACTGTGGCCAAATTGAATGCTTTAAGCCCATTGGCAATCCTGGAACGAGGCTACAGTGTGACGCGCACTTTGCCGGATTATGCCCTTGTTAAACATGTTCAGCAGGTGAGTGTGGGACAGCAAGTAGAAGTGACCGTCTCAAGAGGTGCAATGGTCTGCCGCATAGAGAGGAAGCGAGAGAATGGCCAAGCAAACATTTGAGAATGCGATGAAGCGACTGGAAGCCATCGTGCAAGACTTAGAAAGTGGCGAGCTCAGTCTGGATGAGGCCTTCAAGAAGTTCCAAGAGGGTGTCAAGCTATCAAAGTTCTGTTCAAACAAGTTGGATGAGACTGAAAAGAAGGTCTCCATACTTCTCAAAGACGATGAGGGCAGAGTTCGTGAAGAGCCCTTTTTGCCGGAAGACAGTGAAGACGTTTGAATTAAAGAAGTACCTGAAAGACAAGCAGCAAAAGGTTAATGCTGCTCTGGAGAAACTCTGGGAGGATGCCGGCACCCCCCCTACCCCACTGATCCATGCGATGCGCTACTCCCTTCTGGCGGGCGGAAAACGTCTCCGACCTATTCTGTGTATTGCAGCTTGCGAGGCTGTGGGGGGCTGTGAGACCGATGTGATGCCTGTCGCATGTGCCCTTGAACTCATCCATTCCTATTCTTTGATCCATGATGACCTTCCAGCCATGGACGATGACGACCTTCGTCGCGGTAAACCGACATGTCATAAGGCGTTTAACGAGGCCACGGCTATATTAGCAGGAGACGCCTTACTGACAGTTGCCTTTGAGATCCTGGCGGCGGCTGGACAGCGGAGTGAGCGTGATTCCCTGCTATGGCTGGAAGTTATCTACCTCATCGCGAGAGCCGCCGGGCATTCAGGCATGATAGAAGGCCAGATGATGGATCTCGCCGCAGAGGGAAAGGCCCTTGACCTGAAGCAACTTGAGGCGGTTCATCGTCACAAGACGGGTGCCCTTCTTGAGGTTTCTGTACGGGCCGGTGCCATGCTTGGGGGGGGCACCCATCAACAGATAGATGCTCTGGCCGCTTATGGTCGGCATATAGGCCTTGCCTTTCAGGTAACTGACGACATCCTTGATATTGAAGGAAAACTCGAAGAACTTGGAAAATCTCCCGGGAGCGATCGCGCCCATCAAAAAGCCACCTATCCTTCCCTGATAGGGCTTGATCAGGCAAAAGCGCATGCACGCCAGTTGATAGGCAAGGCATTGGAAGAGCTTAAGATCCTTGGGAAAAAAGGAGAGCCCCTTACAGCCCTGGCATGCTATATTATTGAAAGGAAAAGATAAGCACCACTGGTTATACATTAGCAGTGAATGCTTGCAAGA
This sequence comes from Deltaproteobacteria bacterium, assembly GCA_003647275.1. Taxonomy (GTDB): domain Bacteria; phylum Desulfobacterota; class Desulfobacteria; order Desulfobacterales. The sequence goes on along the minus strand of QMMN01000003.1, from coordinate 25,167 downwards.
GATCTTGTTAGATTGTTTGGGATGGTTACTTGTAATGAAATACTTAAATCAAATTAATTCTCCAGAAGACCTTAAGCGCTTACAGCGCTCAGAACTTCCAGAATTGGCCAGAGAGATCCGCAAAGTGATCATCGAAACTGTCTCCAGGACAGGTGGACACCTGGCCCCCAGCCTTGGCGTTGTCGAGTTGACGATCGCCTTGCACTATGTCTTTGATGCGTCCAAGGACAAAATTATATGGGATGTCGGCCACCAGGCCTATGCCCACAAATTGCTTACAGGCCGAAGAGATCGATTTCATACCTTGCGACAGTACGGTGGCCTGAGCGGTTTTACTCGTATGAGCGAAAGCCCCTACGATGCTTTTTCTACAGGACATGCGAGTACTTCCATCTCTGCAGGCCTTGGGATTGCATCCGGCAAGTGCCTGAAAAAGGATCCTGCCAAAATTGTCGCGGTGATCGGGGATGGTTCCATGACCGGCGGTTTGGCCTATGAAGGGTTGAATCAGGCGGGTGACCTGCAAAAAGACCTCATCGTGGTCCTAAATGATAATGAAATGTCCATTGCCCGAAATGTGGGTGTCCTTTCCTCGTTTTTGAGTCGGAAGCTGTCTGCCAAATATTTTATGGACCTCAGAGAAGAACTCAAGGACTTCTTGAAGTCCCTCCCCAAGTTTGGGGACGACGTATACAACCTTGCCAAGCGAACAGAAGAATCATTCAAGGCATTCATCACACCGGGGATGCTTTTTGAGGCATTCAAGTTCTATTATTTTGGGCCCATAAAGGGTCATAGACTGGATCACTTGATCGACACGCTACAGAACGTCAAGAAAATGCACAAACCTATCTTGCTTCACGTCACGACGAAAAAAGGGAAAGGCTATCCGCCAGCAGAGCGTAACCCCACCTACTTTCATGGTGTTGGATCTTTTGAGATCACAACCGGTAACGGTATTTCCTCTCGGGAAAAGCCTCCGACCTATACGGAGGTGTTTGGAAATACCCTGGTTGAGCTTGCGCGAGAAAATGACCGGATCGTGGCCGTCACGGCAGCTATGCCCGAGGGAACCGGACTCAAGGCCTTTTCCGAGGCATTTCCTGAACGTTTTTTTGATGTGGGCATCGCCGAACAACATGCGGTGACCTTTGCAGGTGGCATGGCGACTGAGGGGTTTCGTCCGGTGGTTGCCATCTATTCCACCTTTTTGCAGCGAGCCTATGACCAGATCCTTCACGATGTATGTCTTGAGAAGCACCCTGTGGTCTTTGCTATGGACCGGGGGGGAATTGTGGGTGAAGACGGCCCCACGCATCACGGTCTGTTTGATTTTTCCTATCTGCGCAACCTGCCGAATATGGTGGTCATGGCACCAAAGGATGAAAACGAACTGCGACACATGCTGATGACCGCCCTTGAGCATCCTGGCCCAATTGCCTTTAGGTATCCAAGAGGTTGTGGCACCGGGGTTTCCCTGGATAACGAGATTCATACCCTTCCTATTGGCAAGGGAGAGGTCCTCACCACAGGGGCCGATGTCCTGATCGTAGCCATTGGGGTGACAGTCATTGCAGCGCTTGAAGCCCAAAAGCAGCTTAAAGAACAGAACATTTCAGCTACAGTGATCAACAGCCGTTTTGTAAAACCCCTTGATGCTGAGTTGATCACGCGGTTTGCCAAGGAAATTCCATATATCCTGACGGTTGAAGAGAACGTATTGCACGGTGGCTTTGGCAGTGCAGTGCTCGAGTGCCTGGCTGACGCGGGCGTCACAGCCCGCCGAGTGGTACGGCTCGGGATCCCTGATGCCTTTGTAGAACATGGCTCACAGGAAATTTTGCGTTCAAAATATGGTGTTGATGCACCTGCAATCGTTAAAGCCGTCAAGGATATGGTTGGATCGCTGAGTCGTTGATAAAAATACTATCGTGAATGCTATAGGTGACCGCTGATATGGATGAACCAAACCTTGCTGTAGAGGTGGGTGGTATCTTCATGAAAAACCCGGTGATGACTGCCTCTGGCACCTTCGGGTATGCACAGGAGTTTGCCTCGCTGTTTGATCTAAACGGGCTGGGCGGCATTATTGTCAAGGGGCTTTCTCTCGAACCCTCTGGCGGCAATCCCCCCCCTCGGACCATAGAAACATGTGGAGGAATGCTGAATGCGATTGGCCTTGAAAACGTGGGTCTGGAAGCCTTTGTGCAGGAAAAACTTCCGTTTCTCCAAACTCTGGAGACCCCCATTGTCCTGAATATTTATGGCCAAGAGATCAGAGCATATGCTGAACTGGCTGAACGGATCCAGGATCTGGAAGGCATAGCCGGTATCGAGATAAATATCTCCTGCCCCAATGTTAAGGCTGGTGGGATCACTTTTGGAACCGATCCAAATATGGCCTTTGAGGTGGTGAAAGCGGTGAGGGAAAAGACAAGGCTCCCATTGATCGCCAAGCTTTCTCCAAATGTGACCGATATTAAGGCCATCGCACGGAGCGTGGAGGAAGCAGGGGCCGATGCGGTCTCCCTGATCAATACGATCACTGGAATGGCCGTGGATGTGGCGACGCGCCGGCCCGTGCTCGCCAACATCACGGGAGGGCTTTCCGGGCCTGCCATCAAACCCATTGCCCTACGGATGGTGTGGGAGGCAGCCCAGGCGGTGCATGTGCCAGTCATTGGTATAGGCGGAATCATGGATGCCACGGACGCCCTGGAGTTTTTGATTGTGGGGGCGCGTGCCGTACAGGTTGGTACAGCCAATTTTGTTAACCCGCGGGCAACCCTGGAGATTGTAGAAGGCCTTAGAAGCTATCTTGTGGAGAATAACATCACGGATATCAGCCACATCATCGGAAGCCTAAGACTAGAAGTTGGATGAGCGTCCCGAAAGCATTCGGGATTTGAGGCTTGAAGCGAAAAACTTTTTGCCTTGAGTCCGTCGGCGGACGATCCTCAAGCGAAGCGGTCCTAAAACTACAAGTAGGCTAATAAGGCTTCGGCCAACTTGAGATCTTCAAAGGTGGTAATCTTAATATTGTAAGGATCACCCGGAATCACCTTGACCACTTCACCGCACAGTTCTACCAATTCAGCATCATCGGTTCCTGTATAGGCTTGTTTTTGTGCAGCGAGGTGGGCGCCCAGGATAAGATTATAATAGAATGTTTGGGGCGTTTGGGCCATCCTGATCATCTCACGCTTCATGGTTACAACCACACGATTATGCTCATCAACGGTTTTTATGGTGTCGCTTGCAGGTACGGCCAGGATGCAGCCCCCATATTTCTCAGCCACCTTGACACACTCAGCAATCCGGTCGATCTTGATCAACGGCCGGACACCATCGTGGATAGCTACCAAGTCAAAGCTGCCATCAATGGCCTTCAGACCGTTGTAAACGGACGCCTGTCTTGTGGCACCTCCTGAAACCAGGTGAATCGGTTTGTTAAATTTCAGCGGCTCGATGATCTCCTTTTTACAAAAAGGATGATCACCACTGGGGATCACCAGAAATATCTCTTCAATGGCCTCACATTTTTCAAAGGCAAGAAGGGTATGGGCCAGCACCGGCCGGTTTCGCAGCATCATGTATTGCTTTTTGAATTCGGTCCCCATCCGGGTGCCCTGCCCTGCTGCCACAACAACTGCGGCAACCCTTTTTGATCGGTCTGTCACGATTCAATCTAATCAATCTAATCTGATATTGCCTATTGTTTCAGATAGGAGAGTTCTTTGGGCAGCGGAATCCCCTTGCCCATTGAATCCTCACCGTAGTTTACATTGGCCAGAATCTGGATGTCTCTTAAGGCGCGCACATCTCCCTGAAAGACAACCTGTTTGATGTTTTCCTTCTGGACCTTTCCTCCGGCCCACTGGATATCCAAGACACTGCTCGCATCAAATCGATCAGAGTCCACGCACAGTTCCACCTGGCCGCCATAATGCTGAACAATCTTGGCCACCAACATGCTGGGCCGACTATGAAAACCAAGGTTTTGTGGGATGCCCACAACAATGGAACCCTGCTCCATGTTTTCATTCAAAAGCTCATGGGCGAGGTCCTGACCCTGCACGAGAAAATACCAAATATAATAAAGACCATAATTCATAATGCGATCAAGAATATGTTCAGGCCAAACCGCCTTGGCCAATTCATCACAGACTCTTTTGTAAATATTCTTGTAGCCGACCTCGTAGAGGTGCCGTTCATAATAGTGTAAGAGGCAACGTGTAAGCTCTAAGAGGTGAAGTACGACCGAGATGTACCCGCGAAGCCGCTTGAGTTTGATATTTCGGAACCGGAGTCCACTTCTATTTACATACGTGTCAAAGGATGATTGCAGGCTGTGGACGACCATTTCAAATCGCCGCGCCTCTTGTTCATTAAAGCTGGAAGGAACAATGGCCTTAATCTGATCCAAGGTGTACGGCTCATAAAAACCCAATGTTTCAAATTCCTTGGCTACCCTCAAGAACTCAGTGGTGATCTTGACAATATTTTTTTTCTCCTCCTCTAAGTTTTCATCGTCGATGTCAAACTCAAGAGGGGTCTCGGTGGCTGTCCCTGGAAAATCGTCCCACACAAAACGGTCGTCAGGCACCTGAATGTGCAAGCGCCTGGCCTCTGCTAAAGCATTCTGAGAGATTCTTCTCAATGAGGTTATCAGGAACCTGTGCGTAGTGTATCCGCCCTCCTCAAACCCCTTGGTGTTCGGCAGATCGTAGAAAGGGAGACGATTGGAGATGTGTTTTTGGGAGTAACTGGCTAGAGAAAGGTTTCTTACGCTGGAGACCAACTCGCGATAATAATACCAGTTGGAATTGTTTTTCGCACCCACATTATCCAAGAAATCTTCCAAGAGCTTGGAGCTTGAGACCATTTTAGCATACAGTCGCTTGGTGAAGGTTTCACGGGCGGATTCGGTTTCGCAGATATAGATGCAACACTTCAGGAACTCCTCGGAAAATATTTGAACCTTTTCGGCAAAACCGAGCTTTTGCTGAACTGTGCCAGGTTCTTGCATGAGCTAAAACATATCCTTCACTGACTGCGGGCTACCCCCCTGCCCTTCCCCTTATGTATAGATTATGTATAGACCGGTGGGAAGGGTTTGGGTAGGGGGTGCAAGTGGCATCATATTGTAAGACTATTTTGGAAACGTTGTATCAGGCGATTTTTTTATGCCAGAGCAGGCCATAAGCCGAGTTCTGTTTTCCGTATCGGTCACCCTCTACGGAACAACGATCATTCATCTAAGGGTATTGGTTGCCCAAGACCTCTTGCGACCAACCCGGAAGCTCGGACGGGCCGCCCTCAAATGCTTCCCTATTTGGTCTTGCTCCGGGTGGGGTTTACCTAGCTTCCCCAGTCACCCGGGGAACTGGTGCGCTCTTACCGCACCTTTTCACCCTTACCCTGTGAGATGGTGGCAACACCTATCTCACAGGGCGGTATCTTTTCTGTGGCACTTTCCTTCGCGTCACCGCGACTCCGCGTTACGGAGCACCCTGCCCTGTGGAGCTCGGACTTTCCTCCCGTATCTGCGAAGAATATCGAAGATACGCGCGATCGTTTGGCCTGCTCTGACATAGACAAAAACTAAGCGTTCAGCCGCCAGCAAACAGCGCGATTAGCAAGGCAAAGAAAAACAAATCCAAGTTTATCTATTAAGTCAGGAATTGATAAACGTATATTACGCCTTTCATTCGGAACACGCAACAGATTTGTTCAGATCAGGCTGCAGCTTCAGCTTCTTTCCAGTAAATAATTCGTTCGCAATGCGGGCAAAATTCCAGGGTATCTTGCCTTTGAAGTTCATTGTACATCTGGGGGGGGATCCCCAGATGGCATTCAGAACAGGTTGCGTTGATTACCAGCGCAACCGCTATTCCCCCTCTCAACGCCTTGATCTGCTCATATTTTTTAAGGAGTTGTGGGTCTATGATTTGCGCCAGTTTCTTCCTCGATTCTTCTATATCAGACAGCTCCTTCTGAACACGGGCAACTTCTTTTGCTATGGCTATTTTTTCACTTTCTAAGCGATCCCGCATGCTCAAGAGGCCTTTTTCCTTGGCCCCAAGTTCCCTGTTTATCTGCTCCTGTTCCTCCAAGAAATCCAAAACCTTGTCTTCTTTTTCTGCACTTTCTCTTTCGGTGTCCTCAATTTCCTTTAACAAGGCACGGTACTCCTTGTTGCTCTTGATGTTCATGAGCCGTCCTCGACTTTTCCTAATATGGGCTATGCCATTTTCTATATCGGCCTCATACTGTCGTTGGGCCTTCTTTAAGTCTTGGATACGCTTCTTATCAGCCTCCACAACTTTTTCAAACGCCTCCAGTTCTTTTTCAAGGTCTTGGAGTCGTTCAGGGGCTTTCTGTTTTTGCTGCCTTAACCGATCCAGCGCCCGATCTTTTTCTTGAAGTTTTACCAGCAATTCGATCTGTTCTTTCACCATCCTCTCCCCAACGAATTTAACGCAGAGTTTAAAGTTAAACCCTTGCTTTAGTTTATAGGACTATTATGCTGGGATCAAAGGTAATAAAAGCAATCCCTTTCCTGTACATATGCCTTTACGTCAACGGCATAATCCCTTTTTAGCAGGGCGTTTTTCAAGCTTACTGCAAGACTTTCGATGACTAGATGCTCGGAAGCAAAATGCCCAATATCGATCAACGCACGTCCCCAAGCCTCAGCCCTTCGTCCGTCATGATAACCAAGATCTCCACTCACATAAACCTGAGCGTCAGAGGCAAGGAAATCCTTGAACAGGCCCCTGCCACTGCCACTACAAACAGCCACCCGCCTGATTTTTTGCCTTGGATCTCCAGCAACCTTTACCGTATCTAACCCTAATTTTTTCTTGATCACTTGGGCAAAAGCCTCAAGGGTTACATCCTCCATAAGATTCCCAATGCGTCCCAACCCCTCTTTAGAATTTTCCATCCCTGTGGCAAAGACGTCATAAGCCATCTCCTCATACGGGTGTGCGCTTTCCACGATCCTGATGACCCGTGATAGGTCTTCCTTTCGCACCAAGGTCTCTATCCTGTATTCAGGGCTATAGCTGATTTCACCGGTCCGACCCTTAAAGGGTTTGGCCATGGCGCCTGGTTTGAAGGTCCCCACACCTTTGACCTGAAACGATACATGGGTGTATTTTTCCGTTTTTCCAGCGCCTGAGTCAAATAGGGCATTCATGATTTTCTTCTCGTATCCGACCGGAACAAAGATAACCAGCTTATAAAGATTTGTTTGATCAAGTGGTTTCAGTGCTGTTGTGCCCTGAAGCCCTAGTCTTTCAGCCAGGATATCGTTTACCCCACCAACCGTACTATCCAGATTGGTATGAGCACAAAAGATGGCAAGCTTTTTTTGCAACGCAGCTTCTATGATGCTTCCCGTAGGTGTTTCCAGATCCACGGCCGAAAGGGGATAAAATATCAGCGGATGGTGGCTGATCAAGAGGCTAATTCCTTGTTCGCAAGCCTCAGCCACAACTTCATCACTCGGGTCAAGGGCAACCCATATCTTGTCAATACGCCAGTTCGGATGGCCAACCTGAAGGCCAGTATTGTCCCAGTCCTCTGCCAAAGAGGCCGGGGCAATCTGTTCCATTACTTCTATGATGTCTCTCAGTGTGACGATCAAACCTTTCCTCTGAAACGTGAAAAGGTGTGATCCAGGGGACCACACCTTTTCACATTGGAACCAGGGCCATCTGTTTTATGGGCTTTTTGGCACGTCTGCTTCCCGTCCCGCAAGGCACTGCTGTAAGGCAAAACCCCCGTGTTTGACCAGCGCGTGCTCCTGCGAAGCGCTGCCGCAAGACAGAACCACCCTCTTGAAAGAGGGGGTCAAGGGGCACAAACTCAAAAAGGTTTTTCTTTACTGGGAAGCTCCCCCTACTAAGACGGGGAGCTTCGCATCTCTGCCCAAATCCTATCCACATATCTCTTTTTTGGATTCTGCATGGTGGGCCCACCTGGGTTCGAACCAGGGACCTACCGGTTATGAGCCGGTGGCTCTTCCAGCTGAGCTATGGGCCCGAAAAGTCTGGTTGAGTCAATCTGTAGCCATCACAATCCGTCTTGTCAAGGAAATTGAACCGGACAGGGTTTACCCGGCAATGGAGGGTAACGGACAGATGCACAGGCCGCGCATATTGTTACATTTCCAAGAAGGCCTTCAGTTTGCGGCTCCTTGTAGGATGGCGCAGCTTTCTTAAGGCTTTTGCCTCGATCTGTCTAATGCGTTCTCGGGTTACCGCGAAATCCTTACCCACCTCTTCGAGTGTATGGTCTGCCTTTTCACCTATCCCAAAGCGCATGCGAAGAACCTTCTCTTCACGGGGTGTCAGGGTTGCCAACACCTTTCGGGTTTGCTCGGCCAGGTTCAGGCTGATAGCAGCCTCAGAAGGCGACATGAACTTCTTATCCTCTATGAAGTCCCCGAGATGACTGTCCTCTTCCTCTCCAATCGGTGTCTCCAGAGATATAGGCTCCTTAGCAATCTTCAGGACTTTGCGTACTTTGTCCAGGGGAAATTCCATTTTTTGGGCAATTTCCTCTGGCGTCGGTTCCCGGCCCAGCTCCTGCACCAGATAGCGGGACGTTCGAATCAGCTTGTTAATGGTCTCGATCATGTGGACCGGAATTCGAATCGTTCGAGCCTGATCGGCAATGGCCCTTGTAATGGCCTGCCTGATCCACCAGGTGGCATATGTGCTGAACTTATAGCCCCTGCGGTATTCGAACTTGTCAACAGCCTTCATAAGGCCGATGTTTCCCTCCTGAATCAGGTCCAGGAACTGAAGCCCCCTATTGGTATACTTCTTTGCAATGCTAACCACCAGCCTCAAATTGGCGTTGATCATTTTTCCTTTGGCCACCCTGGTGTTGTGCTGGCCTTGTTCAAACCGGGCCAACACCCGCTTCAGGGCCTGATTGTTCATCTTCAGTTGGAGCTCTAGTTGATGAATGGTCTCTATGATCTGGCTGGCGTATTTGACGATAGCTGAAAGTTCGACTTTTTTCAGGGAGCTCTGTTTGGACAACCGCTTGATAAACTTTGTTTTCCCCTTACAACCCTCGCGGAGTTCGGTCAATGAGACGCCCAACTGTGAAGCACATTGTGCAAGCTCCTGTTCCAGCCTGTCAAATTGAGCGATATGCGCTTTGATCTCATCCACAACAGAATCGATATATCTGGCGTCTAATCTCCAATCCTTGATGTACTCAAAAATCTTGCGATTCCTACGATTTATACAGCGTCTTACTCTGCGGCGTGCTTCGGGGTCCATCTTTGTAGTGAATAGCGATTCTCGGTATTTTGTGTTCTCCTTCTCAATTTCTTTAATCGCCTCAATCGTTCTGCAAATTTTGTCTGCATGCTCTGATTCCTCGACATAGGTATCAGTCTCATCCACGTCCCGCAAGACATCCTTTAGGCGAATCTCACCCCTTAGAAGTTGATCCCCAAGACTGATAATCTTCTGCACACCAACCGTAGATTGCACCAGGCTCTTCAATACCTCCTGTTCTGCTGCCTCTATTCCCTTTGCGATCTCTACCTCGTCCTCTCGACTCAGCAGAGATACCAGGCCCATCTCACGAAGGTACATTTTAACAGGATCAGTGACCCTGCCAAATACATCTCCCTCAGGTTCCGGAGCTATCGCTGCCTCCTCTTCTATGACCTTTTTTTGCACATCCCGCTGATATACCTTAACTTTACTCCCATCGATCACCTCAATATCAAGTTCGTCAAAGACCATGATCATTTGATCAATCTGATCAGAGGAAACCGTGCCTTCTGGCAAGGCATCGTTGAGCTGCTCATAGGTAAGATAGCCCTGCTTTTTTCCTTTAGTGATCAGTTGTTTTAAATCTTCTACTTTGGGGCTTTTGGCCATAAGAAACTCCTTCCAAACCTAACTTTTCATTGTTATCAAAGGACTTCCAATCGCTGTTGAGCCCATTTTTGTTTTTCAGCGAGGAGTTGATTTAACAACTGGTGGTCATTGGCCTTTTCGGCTTCTTTAATCTTCTTTGAAAGCTGTCTTATATGCCGCTTTCTAAGGTGGGCTTGATACTGCCTGATAATCTTGTGACAACCGTCACGATCCGCCTGGACATCTTCCATTAACAGAGAAGATATCAAGTTCCTCATCTCGACATCATTCGTCTGTGCGATCAGGTCGGCACCCCTTACAGGGTTGTTTGAACTAAAATTCTTCAAAATTATGTGCCCCAGCTTCTTAAGTTCGACGGTCTCAAAGCCCTCTATCATTTCTTGCATGTTAAAGTCGGACACGATCTCCGGGTATTGCAATATCATTGCAACAAGGGCCTCTTCGAGTTTTGAGCTATGCCGTGGCTTGAGTAAAGAGACCGCTTTTTTGTCCCTTGTTGCAGAAGCCCGGACCTGTGCCAAGATGGCTGATTCATCGATGTCCAAACGCTCGGCTAAATCCCTTATATAGACCGAACGGCTCACGTTGTCGGGTAATGAACTGAGTGGCCCCCTCAAAGTTTCAACAATATGTACCTTGCCTTCCAGAGAAAGGCCGTGTTTCTTGATAGCAGATGCGATAAGAAATGGTATGATACCAAGGGCCTTTTCAGCTGCCTTGCGAAATGCATCGGCACCAACTGTGAAGATATAGGAATCTGGATCCTTCCCCTCAGGAAGGACCATGATGCGAGCATCAACCTTTTCTTCAAGAAACAGAGACAGACTGCGCTCAGCAGCTTTTATGCCAGCTTCATCCGAATCAAAGACAAGGATGATTTGCTGCGCATAGCCCTTCACGATGCGTACGTGTTGCCGTGTCAGAGCCGTTCCAAGGGTCGCCACCACATTTTGTATGCCATGACAGTGTAAGGCCAGAAGGTCAAAATAGCCTTCTACAATAAAGGCTGAGCCGCTCTGGCGGCAGCCTTCTTTGGCAATATGTAGCCCGTACAATGTTCGACTCTTGTGATAAACAGGTGTGTCAGGTGAGTTAAGATACTTGGGCAAGCTATCATCCAAGCTGCGCCCACCAAAGCCCACAACCTTTTGATGAACATTAACAATGGGAAATATAATCCGATCCCGAAACCGATCATAATATCTTCCATTTTTGGCAATCACCAGTCCTGCTTTTTCAAGATCATCCAGAGGTACCCCTTTTTTGGAAAAGTATTGTGTCAGGCCGTTCCATGCCTGTGGCGCATACCCCAGCAAAAAGCGATCTATGACTTGCGGCGTCATTTGCCGTTTTTTCAAATAATCCCTTGCGCGTTTACCTGAAGATGGACCGGCCAACATCCCGTTGAAATAATCAGCCGCTTTCTGATTAATCTGAAGCAACCTTTCCTTTTCTTCCAATGCCTTTTTTTGCGTTGGCGACATATTTCGGGTCGGTATCTCAATACCGTATCTTTGCGCCAGGAACGCTACAGCCTCTGGGAAGCTCAGATGATTATACTGCATGAGAAAGGTAAAAACATTGCCACCTTGCCCGCACCCAAAACAGTGAAAGATCTGCTTTTCTTCGCTGACCGTAAAAGATGGCTTCTTGTCCGCATGAAATGGACATAATCCTAAGAAATTCTTGCCTGTCTTTTTCAGGGTCACATGTTCCGAAATCACATCAACGATATTGGCCGCATTTTGAACATCTGCAACCTTATCATCGGGTACGAAACCAGCCAAGATGCAATATCCTCCACAACTTTAAGTGGTTAGTTGCTTTTTAACGATTTCATTGACGATCTTGCCATCGGCCGAACCGGCCAACCTCGCCATAAGTGTTTTCATGACCCTCCCGATGTCCCTCATGTCCTTAGCGTTGAGTTCTTGAATAACCTGGGTAACGATTTTGGCAATCGCTTCTTCTGAGAGCTGCTCAGGCATGAATGACATCAATATGGCAAGCTCATCCTCTTCTTTCTTCACAAGATCATTTCGGCCGCCCTCATTAAATTGACGGATGGCCTCCTTGTGTTGCTTGATTTGAGTGTGAATCAAGCGAAGGATTTCCTGGTCCTCAAGCTCAGTGCGAAGTTCGACCTCCCGGTTCTTGATGGCAGCTCGCAACATGCGCAAGGTATTCATTTTGATCGTATCTTTGGCCTTTGTTGCTGCAGTTAGCTGCTGTAAGATCGTTTTTTTTAAAGACATCTCTATTTTGTTAAAGGCAAATTAAGTCTCTGTTTTAATTGGTATATAAGAGTGCGTTGGCAGAAACAGGAAGTAAGGTTAAACGCCTTGAAGCTTGATTTGAATAATGAAATAATAAAGATTTTATCAAGTAAAAGAATAGAAGGCGTTCGGATAGTTAGCTTCACGAAAATGTTTAAGTATATATACGAGACCTTAAATTTCTTTAAAAGTTTTTAATACTAATGCTTTTTTAGAACAATGTCAAGAAAAAAATCTCTACCCGTTCGCAACCTTTATGGCTTGACCCAGATTCAGGGTGCCTGCGTACAAGGCCCTACCCGTTATGACCCCGACCACCCCGAGAGGCTCCAGCTCTGCCAGGGCCTTTATGTCATCGATATCAGCAACTCCTCCCGAAGCGATAATCGGTGTGGATACAGATTCGGCTAATCGTTTCGTCTCTTCGATATTAGGGCCGGTCTGCATGCCGTCTTTGTGAATGTCCGTAAAGATGATGCCTGCAAGTCCGTATCCCTCAAAATCTTTGGCTACCTCAATAGCCCGCTGTTCGGTTGTTCGGGTCCATCCCTCTACAGCAACCATGCCGTTTCGGGCGTCAATGCCTACGATAATTTTACCTGGAAAGGCCTGGCAGGCTTCTTCAACCAGACCAGGGTTTCTAATTGCCTCGGTTCCTAGAATCACCCTGCTCACACCCAAATCAAAAAAGACGGCAATGGTTTCCATGCTCCGTATGCCGCCCCCTAATTGGATGGGTATATGGACTCTGTCTATGATACGTTTAATGGCGTCTACATTCTGGGGGCTCTTTCTGAAAGCACCATCCAGATCGACAACATGCAATAACTCAGCCCCCTCGGCCTCCCATCTTGCTGCCATGCCAGAGGGATCATCCGAGAATACGGTCTCAGAATCTTCTCGCCCCTGAAGGAGCCGGACACAGCGCCCCCCTTTTATGTCCACTGCTGGAATAACGAGCATTTAAAAATTTCCCTGAATTTGTAAGATTGTAGGTTGGTTATTTTAGGCTGAACAAAGCAGTGAGGCATTCGACTCGCATCTGACACGTTTTATTAAGGAACAGCGCCTCATGACCGGCCTGCTCCCCGCCACGCAAAGCGCTGCCGCAAGGCAGAACCCCGTGCGGAAGCACGGGGAGGCTTCACTCAAGGGACAGGAAAAGTGGCCATAACCTTATTCAATCCCATCCTGGCCAGTTCTTCCGCAGTAAGCCAAGCGCCCCCACTTTGAACAAACGCAGAGAACTTAAAAAGGTTTTCACTAAGGGATTGCTGCGTTTCATCAAAGTGTTGAGTCCATATCAGGCGCCCGTCTGCCACTCGCACGAGATGAATACCAAAGGCTACAGAGGCGGGTGTGTCCGCTGAAAAGCCTGTTCCGATGCGCTGTCTAAAACGATAAATGGTTCCACTGACAACCGCATCTGCCTTTACCCTTCGTCCCATTTCCACCAGAAGATCGCGTTCCGATAGATGACCGGACTCAGAAAGGATCTTGGACCGCACCCCCTCGCCCATTCCCGGAGGAATCAACGTATACGCTGTTTTGGCCTTTAAGAAGGTCAATAATTGTTTGGTCATCTCGCAGTCAGCGCCTGAGGCAACAGGACCTGTGACAAAGACAGTGCCGCACAAGGGACAGCGAACAGTGGTGCCAATCTCATATCGTTCAGCGATGCTATTAAAGGGCACGACCAGCAGGGTTCTGATATTCAAGACGCCGAGTGGTTTGGCTGTGGGGGCTTGTTCACGGGGGACACATGCGAGCAGGCACAGCCCCCCGCTGATCAAAACGAGGAAGATAAATACGGCGACACGCCGTAGGCCATGCACTGATTGAGACATATCGTATCCCTTTTCCTATAATATCCCTTTGGTAGAACGGACCTCGGCAATCCTTTTGTCCAGCATACTGGCTTCATCAAGTGCCTGGCCAAAGGCCTTAAACACGGCCTCTATGATATGGTGCGTATTCTCGCCGTACATGACATTGATGTGGAGGGTCGCACCGCTTCGGTTGACAAACGCCCTGAAAAATTCTTGAATAAGTTGTGCGTCAAAACGCCCGGTGGTTTCATGTTTAAAGTTAACATGATAGACAAGAAATGGCCTATTCGAAAAGTCAATCACCACAGAGGCCAACGCCTCATCCATCGGAACCACGCCCCGGCCATACCGTTTTATTCCCTTTCGATCCCCTAGTGCCTTGTTAAAGGCTTCGCCTATGACCATCCCAAGGTCTTCGACCGTGTGATGATGGTCGATCTCAATATCGCCCTTTGCATTCAGGGTCAGATCAAAGAAACCGTGGGCAGCCATCAAGGTGAGCATGTGGTCCATGAACGGGATGCCTGTTGTAATGGCGAATTTGCCCTCCCCTTCTATGGTCAATCCAAGTCTTATGTCTGTTTCCTTGGTGGTGCGTGTCACCTTGGCGGAGCGCTTATTTACCTTTTTTGGAGTCATCTGCTTCTTCGTTTGGTGATGGGTGACTCGTGACAAACAGGTTACTGGTTATGTCTCAACAGGTTCCCAAATCGCCACAATCCAGATGTCGTTGGTTTCTTGCTGTTTGATGGCGCCCTAAAAGTTGAGTGGGCAGCTGTCTGGACAATAACGCCTCAAGAACTGGTGGAGATGAGGGGAGTCGAACCCCTGACCTGTACGTTGCGAACGTACCGCTCTCCCTCCTGAGCTACATCCCCACTGATATATTTAAAATATCGCCATAAAAGAAAAAATGCAAGGATATTTTTAGATTGTGGCACTACGATGAATAAAATGCCTTGATTTTCCGTACAACATACGCTTGTTGCTCATCAGTTAATTCCGCATAAATGGGAAGTGCCAAGGTCTTCTCTGCAGCCGCTTCTGCCATTGGAAAACTACCCTTTGTGGCATTAAGATATTCAAAACAGGGCTGCAGGTGCAAAGGAACCGGATAGTATATTTCAGTACCAATACCGGCTTCACTCAGAAATCTCTTGAGGTCATCCCTACGACTCTGCACGGCAATGACAAATTGATTATAGATGTGTCGACCATTTTTTTCTATTGGGAGCCCGATAAAGTCATTCAATCCTTCGTGGCTGAAAAGCGCCCGATAGCGCCGGGCATTGGCCTGGCGTGCCGAAGTCCATTGCTCCAGGTAGGCCAACTTTACACGAAGGATGGCTGCCTGAAGGGCATCCAACCGAAAGTTTCCGCCGACAACCTTATGATAATATTTGGGGCTTGAACCATGGACGCGAAGCCTCTTCAGACTCTCATACAAGACATCCGAGGATGTGGTTACCATGCCGCCATCACCAAAGGCGCCCAGGTTTTTGGATGGAAAGAATGAAAAACAGCCCATATCGCCCATAGAACCTGCCCTTCTGTTTCTGTATTCTGCGCCTATGGCCTGCGCGGCATCCTCAATGACCATGATATGATGTGAACGAGCCAGTTCCAAAATCGGCTCCATGTCGCAGCATTGGCCATACAGATGGACGGGGATAATGGCTTTGGTCTGCTTTGTTATCTTATCACTTATCGCTTCCGGGTCCATATTGTATGTATCTTCTTGGATATCCACAAAGACAGGCGTGGCACCCACCCGTACTATCGACCCTACTGTGGCAAAGAATGTATAGGGTGAGGTGATTACCTCATCTCCAGGGCCGATTCCAGCCGCCATCAATGAGATGAGGAGTGCATCCGTTCCAGATGATACGCCAACCGCATATCGGGTGTGGCAATACCGTGCAATCTGTTCCTCTAATTTTTCAACCTCCGGCCCGAGGATGAAACGCTGGGTCTCATAAAGCGCCTGTGTTGCTGCTATCACCTCATCTTTGATGGTCTGGTATTGGGCCTTTAGATCTAACAGTGGTACCTTCATATGAGGTTTCTCCTATTCGGGGCGCAAATATGTTTTTTGAGAAAGTCTAACACAATTTGATTAAACATGGCTGGGGCTTCTTCATTGGCAAAGTGCCCGGTCCCCGGCATGATACACAATTCAGCGTTTTTGATTCCTCTGTAAGCAGCAATCGGTTGTTCTAGACCAAAAAACGGATCTCGGTCACCCCCGATGATCATCGTGGGAGCTGCAATACTGGAAAACCTTGGTCTCAAATCGTAAAATCGGCTCCAAACATAGTGCTTTGCCGCCCTTAGGGACTCCCATTTCAGCATGGCATAATCCTCTCCATGATAGTGGATAAGCCGATGTCGAATCGATATATCAAGGTCCGGCCACGGCTGAAAGTATTGTTCACACTGGGCAATGGTTTGATCGGTCCCGTAATAGCCGACACCCTGAAGTATCAGCGTCTTCACCTTCTCGGGCCATGAGGACGCAAATACAAAAGCGACAGCCCCGCCTTCACACATCCCGCACAGATGTACTGAGTCAAGGCCAAGATGAGTGATCAGTTCTCCGAGTTCCATCGCTCGATTCTCAAAATATCTTTCTTCGTAAGGGAGGTGATGTTCAGATTGACCATGTCCCAGACGATCGTAAATGACGAAGGTAAAATGCTCAGCAAAGGCTGAAATCTGGTTTTTCCAGGCCTTGGTAGAACCCGCCCCATAGTGCAGGCCAACGAGTGGTTCGCCCTCCCCATGAATTTCGTAGTATATGGTTCCTTGACTTAGATCTAATTCAGGCATCTTGTCTTGGTAAACAGGTCTTTGTTACGAAAGTAAGGCCTCTCCGCCCTTCCGGGCGGGGGGTTCTGCCTGACGGCAGTGCTTCGCGTCCGAGGAGCAGGCCGGTCAGAAATCTCCATTATAATTCGATCGGCTCCGCATCGGTTGCCTTCAAGATATCCGCTGGGCTCATAATGAGCATGAGTCCCCTTTTGCCCCCATTAATGGCCACCTTGTCAAAGGCCAGCAGGCCTCCGTCCATCACCACTTTCAAGGGTTGTTTCATCCCGAACGGGCTAATGCCCCCTATCAGATAACCTGTTAGACGCTCCGCCATGGCTGCATTGACCATGGCAGCCCTTTTTGCATTGCGGGCCATGGCAAGTTTCTTAAAAGAAATGGACTTGCTACCCGGCATAAGCACCACAAGATAGCCCTTTTTGGACAGTTCAACGACCAATGTCTTGATGGTCTGTTCAATCGGCATTCCGATGGCTCCAGAAGCAAACAAAGCACCCTTTTCGAGGTGCTCGTATTCTACCACATCAAACGGGATGTTCTGTGCCTTAAGAAACTGGATGGCTCGTGTCAATGTTACGAATCATACTTCCTTTGGACACCCTAAAGCGTCCCTTCTTGAAGCGTCCCTTCTTGCAGCAAGGCCAAATCCTTTTCCCCTATGGTTTCGATAATCAGATGACCCAGTATTTCCGCGGTTTGACCGACAATTTCCGCACAACGTTCCCGCCTCCCATCTATCTTGAAAGCCTTCACATCTTCTGGGTCAAGCCAGTTCGTCTTTGATGCCCCGCTGCATATCATGGTGCCCCGCATCCCCTCAATCATTTCCCTAAAACGTTTGTACATGATACGGGCCGTTGGACCCAGGCGGCCATCTTCGATCTCTTCCTGATTGGCACGCCCAAAAAGATTCCCAATGACTGACATGGCCCCCACAAGGCAGCTGCAGGTGTCTCCACAAAAACCAAGACCAGCCGCATAGCCACCTGCTGCGCGGATTGCGCTATTTGGCTCTTGTTCACCGATAAATTCCAGGCCGGCTGTGACGATGGCCTGACTGCAAAGCATCTTCTGCTTATTGAAGACTTCCACGGCTCTATCTCGCATCTGTTCTGGCGTCATCATCCCCCCCTTTTCAATTCAAAGGATTGATTCTGTCTTGTAAATGAGCAAAAATCTGCATTTATCCTTCCTTTAACACATTTCGCGGGTCTTCCCTATTTCGCGCAATAGATCTGTTTTGGGTAATGCTGTCCGTCTGTGTGGTCTGTATGACACAGGTGAGAGGTTATTTGTCACACCTGTCGGTTTGAGTCAAGCTCGAAGGTATTTTTTCCATGGAAACGAGTGAATCTAAAAGGGTGCCCTTTTTCCTTACATTTTGAAGATTCCCTGCAGCTTTCTGCAGGGAGCCTCAATTGTTGTGATTTGGGAACTGCCTCTTAAATATGAACGCCTCGAGGACTGTCCACTCCGCGGCTGTTCAACCGGAATAACGACTTGGTCTTTTTTGTTAAAGTTTTCCTATAACTATGCCGATATAATGATCAAGATAAGACGGCTTGTGAAAAAGGCAAACCGCCCGAAAGGGTGGGACGCAAAGCCTCCGGTCCGCAAAAGACGGGTAGCGGGGCTGCCCAACCGATGGATAATTTAAATACTTGCGCCCATTCTTTCGGGAGGAGAATGGGCTTTTTCTTTTCGCACAAACCTTAAGATAAGGAGATAAACAATGATTGAAGGGATCGGTAATGTGGCAACAAACTTGAATAAAGACAATCCGAACGCCGTGCAAGACCAAATAGAGGGGCTTCATGAGACCACCCCGGATGTTGTTGAAAAGAAGGTTAATCCCGTAGAATCTCTTGAAAATTTGCCAGATGAATCCGATTTGAAGAAGGAAACTGATTCACGAGATATACCCAACCGGGGTTCAGGTGAAGAGCATATTATTGACCTCCTGGGTTAAACGGAAATTCCTCACAAGACCGGCATTTGCGGGGGCACAGTAAGCGAGCAATTCCCAATCAAGTGTTGGATGAGGAAGCCCCCCCTCCGGCGCATCACGTAGATGTTCAAAATGGAGGGGATGGGTCTGTCCACATCTATTTTTAGGATGTGGTTTATTTTTTCTAACTATTTAAAACCACTATTAAAATTCTAAATGATCTGCCTGTCAGAATCACGCCCGTACGCTTCAGTTTACCGCCGAAAAAATCCCCCACAATATATTGTAGCATTATCACCCGTTCAATGCTGCTTTCATATTTCCGTATGTAGGCTGTTACGCTTAATGCTTAAAAGCAGCATTTCTTTTTTCCAATGAGTTTATAAAAATTATGTTGATTTGCAGGAGGGCCACATGAACAAGGCAGAACTCATAAAAACGCTTAAAAAGGAGACCGACCTCTCAAGAACCAAAGCCAAGAAGGTCATTGATCTATTCTTTGATGAAATATCCAACGCCCTCGCAAGTGGCGACCGGGTGGAAATCCGCGGCTTGTTCTCTTTTTTTGTGAAGACATATAAGGGATATACCGGCAGAAATCCCAAGACTGGAGAATCCGTCCACGTGAAACCCAAGAAGTTGCCCTTCTTCAGGTGCGGCAAGGAACTGAAAAAAAGGGTGGATTACGAATAAACCCAAGAAAAGGAGGAAAGCGTAAATGAAACAGTTGAAAAAGGATCTGCGGGCTGTAACCAAGGCGCTCAAGGCACTCGTAAAGAAGACGGAAAAGGTCATGAAAGCGGTTGACAAGCTTGAAAAGGCTCAAGCTACCAAGAAACAAAAAACCAAAACCAAGGCTAAAACCAGAAAAAAGGCTCCTGCAAAGAAAGCCCCTGCAAAAAAGAAAACCAAAGCCAGGAAACCCTCTGCGTTGACTGCCACTGACCAGGTTGTCAATATCATCAAGAGGGCGAAAAAAGGCGTTGATGCTCCCACGCTGATAAAAAAGACCGGATTTGAAGACAAGAAAATCAGGAATATCCTCATGAGAGCGTCCAAGCAGGGAAAAATCAAGAGAGCTAGCAGGGGGATTTATGTGGCGGCGAAATCCTAATGCTTCGGCTTTTTTTAATATGTAAAAGAAGGCCACAGGGATTCAGTCCTTGTGGCCTTCAAAGTTTAACTCTAAGAGATTTTAGGAAGAGGTTTTGAGGGATGGCTTTTATTTTGGCAATTTTATTTATTAAGGATGGGGATGACCAGGGAAGTTATAGTGACAGTCCAAAAACAATAACTTCAATCTAACGATAACTTCAATTCTCAGGAACCGGCTTTTCTTCTATCTCTTAGAACGCGTCGTTCATTATCTACAGAAAGAGAAACAAAGATCCCTTCCCTTACGCTTCTCCGTCGATCCTGTTTATTCTTCCGTCGATCTCTGCGGACCACCTTTTTGCTGGCAGGACCCGAAACTTTCTTTTCTGAGGGGTCCATTTTGACGAATGGTGGGCCCTCAATTTCAATATCCGCCATAGAGACCTCCTTATATCTAGATATCTATCTTTTTAATCGGTACACTCATGAAATACTTTAGCCTTTATTGCGCAACCGGTTCAATCTAAGGGCAATCAGGGATCTCTAAGTTTTTGCTTGGTTATCGTTTTCAACCTCATTTGTTGTTATACTTTTTCAAAAGAAGCACAGCATTATGTCCCCCAAACCCAAACGAATTATTGATCGCGACATTCACTTCACAATGTTCTGCTTTATTTGGAACATAATATAAATCACATTCAGGATCAGGATTTTCATAGTTGATTGTCGGAGGAACGATACCCCTTTCGATTGCAAACAGACAAGCAGCGGTTTCAATGGCGCCAGCGCCGCCTATTACATGACCCGTCATTGACTTGGTTGAACTAATTTTGACCTTGTAGGCAGCATCCTTAAACACTTTCTTAATCGCATTTGTCTCTGACAAATCGTTGTCAGGTGTGGCTGTGCCGTGGGCATTAATATAATCAACATCTTTATAGCTGATCCCGGCTCTATCAAGGGCAAGCTGAATAGCCCGCGCAATTTCATAAGAATCCGGATCAGGGGCCGTAATATGGTATGCGTCCGAGGTCAACCCGTATCCGGCAATCTCGGCATAGATTCGAGCCCCTCGTTTAAGGGCGTGCTCAAGGCTTTCAAGGAGGATGATGCCAGCACCTTCACCCATAACAAAGCCCTTACGTTCACGGTCAAAGGGTCTACTCGCCCTTTGTGGCTCATCATTATACTCCTTACATAAAGCATGCATGTTCGAGAAGGAACCAATACCCAAAGGGGTGATACCAGCCTCTGAACCGCCGGCGATCATCACATCCGAATCACCTAACATGATGTCCTTGGCAGCATATATGATTGAATGAAGACCGGTTGCGCATGCGCTTGCCGTACTCATGCTTGAATTGTTCAGCTTGTATTTCATGCTGATATTTCCTGCGGCCGCATTTGGCATGATCATAGGAACAAACAAGGCGCTAACAAAGGAAGCGCTGTTTTTGCCTTTACTCTCCCTCAAAAAGAATTGTTTACTTTCATCCTCAATGGTGGATAATCCCCCAATCCCTGATCCCACAATGACGCCAATGTTTGGATTCTTGTCCTTAAATGACAGTTGGGCATCTTCAATGGCCTGATAAGCAGCAGCTAAGGCATATTGGCTAAAAACGTCGAGCCTTTTAACTTCCTTTTTATTCATGCCATAGTCTAAGGGATCAAAATCCTTAACTTCTGCGGCTATCTTGCAATCATACCTAGAAACGTCAAACTTCGTGATTCTGTCTACGCCTGAAGCGCCTTGCTCTAGCGAATACCAAAACCGCTCTTTCCCGCATCCGATTGGCGTTACAACTCCGATACCTGTTATCACGACTCTTCTCATCTGCTGGAAGCCTCGCTATGCCAGAATTTTAAAGATTTTTGTCTCCTTTAACGGAGAGAGGTGCGCTTCTTAAACCTCTTGTTTATGTGTCATGTGTTTTGTGATCACCGACAACAGTCATTGAACACAACCCGCCCCCGGAGATTCGAAGTATATGAAAAATGGTCTTGCCTGTCAAGTGAAATCCCTTGTGAACCCCTTGTAAATATTGCGGTTCAAGGCCATTTCCATAAGGTGAGATCAAGCTTTCCACGATCGGCTGAAGGGAGAAACTGGGCACACTCGCGGTCTTTATCAAGAAGTTCTTTGAAGAGGCAAATGATGGCTGAAAACACCCTATCCTCTGCTGCAGGGTGGAACTTTTCTGGCCGTGGGTTTGGGTAAAAACAAAGGGGGAATAGGCAGGTTGTTGATTTTATTGGTGCCTGGGACGAGAATCGAACTCGTACAGAGACTAAGCTCCGAGGGATTTTAAGCCCCATTTTTGCCATTTTCCTATACTTTCACTTTTCGTCATTTCTTGCCATTTTCTTCTTGACATTTCATAGCCTTATCTGTTATCCTTCCTTCACATAACGTCATTCAAAATAACCTACTTTCAGCTAAAAATTTGGGACTATGTTGGGACAGAATGCCCGAGGGACTTCAATAAAGTCGGAGAAAACTCCTCTTTTTGGATTGGGACAGCCCGAGGGATTTTTGGGACAGCCAGAAAGATAAGGAGCTTTTTGACATGAAATGGCACAAAACAACATTTCCGGGGGTCAGGTACAGGAAGCATCGGACGCGAAAACATGGAGTCGCTTTTGATCGTTACTTCACTATTAGATATTTTCATGAAGGGAAACTTCGCGAAGAGGGCCTTGGATGGGCCTCCGACGGTTGGAGCGCACAAAAAGCGGCCCTTGAGCTAGCGGGACTCAAGCGAGCCCAAAAAAGAGGCGAAGGGGCCGTCACACTTGCCGAGAAGCGCGAGGCTGCAAAGAACGAGCGTGAAATTAGGGCCACAGAGGGCCTCACATTTGCCGAAATCTTTAATGAGCGGTATTTTCCGCAAACTAAAGCCGACAAAGACCCTCAAACATATAACAGGGAGCGGAGCCTTTTCAAAAAGTGGCTTTCCCCTACCCTGGGTAAACTCACCTTGATCGAAATCGCGCCTATTCACCTTGAGAAAATCAAAAGTCGGATGAAGCGGGCCGACTTGAGCCCCCGCAGTGTTCAATATGCTCTCGCCGTGACGCGCCAGGTGTTCAATTTTGCCTATCGGAACAACCTCTTTACAGGCGACAACCCGGTCAAGAAAGTGAAAATGCCAAAGGTAGACAACAAGCGCCTCCGTTTTCTGACGCGTGAAGAGGCTGACAGTCTTTTGAAAAAATTGCAACAGGAGTCACCAGAAACTTGGGAAATGGCGCTTTTAAGCCTCCATTCGGGACTCAGAGCGAGTGAGATATTTCGCTTAACATGGATCGACATTGATACAAGTCGAGGGCAGATGATCGTCAAAGACTCCAAAAATACCAAGACGCGCATCGCATACATGACCACGGAAGTAAAAAAAATGTTTTTGGGCAAAATACCCGGGAAGGCGAACGATCTGATTTATCCTGGCCCTGGTGGAAACCAACGGCGTGAAGTTTCAAGAGCTTTTGAACGAATTGTCAAAGAGCTTGGCTTGAATGATGGTATTACAGATAGGCGTGATAAGGTCGTCTTTCACACTCTGAGACACACTTATGCGAGTTGGCTGGTTCAACAAGGTGAAGACCTTTATGTGGTCAAGGAGCGACTTGGTCATTCAACACTTCAAATGACGGAAAGATATGCTCATCTTGCGCTGGATAGTGGGCAAAAAACTATTGAGAGACTTGAAAATTTCTTAAAACAACCAGAGGACAAAGAAAATGCTAAAAGAAAATATCAGGACCAAGGCAACGCAACTTCATAGAGAATTTGCATTAAGACACCTTGAATATACAAAAAAAAATTATAAAAATCTTATAATGCAAAGCCCATTACCTCAAGAACCTGTACGAGTTGTCCAGATGGGTTTACCACAAAAATTTACTCTCGAAATTGATCTCAGGTTTTCAAAGACACGCATTATAAGTGAGCTCAAGAAAATTATCAGCGATGGTAAGAAAGGTGAAATTACTGAATCATGGGAATGGGACGGGTGGGATGGCCCAGAAATTGAATTCTTCACATTGAGAAGAAAGTGGCTGAAGGAAAAGGAACTTCACTCACATTATTTCAAACGTGTTCGGGATCAAGATTTCAACTTAGAACTTTATGAACGATATCTGCAAGTTTGGGATTTACGGGAGCGACAAAAAAAGAGCATGAAGGATATCGTGGATGAACTACCATATATTACCGATAAGTTTATGGCGCGAGATTACTATAACGCTGCAAAGAGGTGCGTTCTCGAAGGTCCCCCTTTTGGCCCCCCTTTTAAGTGAGACGTAAATTATCACAGTTATCTCTCATTGTACACGCAATATCCCATAAAATAATATACCTTCTCAGATGATAAAAATTTTGTCGTTTGGGAGGGTTTTTATGCAAAATCGCACGATAAATCTGACTACAATGGCTGAACGCTGGCCGTGTCCTTACGTGGCACGGAGCGAAGTCGGACGTTTTTCCGGTGGCATTCTGAATCCGCGCTCACTGGCGAACTTGGACTCGGCTGGGAAAGGACCAGCAGGTCGAATTCGAGTAGGCCGAAAGGTAGCCTATCCGGTCGATAAGCTGGTGGCCTGGCTTGAGGCGCGCACGGTGGCGGCATGAAAAACCAAGAGGAAATACCTGCGTTTTATTCGCGCGGCCAGTCTTTCAAGCAATGGGCCAATGAAACGAGTATTCTTTCGAATACAACGCCCGTTTTAGAGGCATATCTGGACAAACTCTACAACCAAGTGGATGTCGAAATGTATGCGCCAGTGCTATCGCGCAAGATCGACTGTTTAGAATTTATTTTGGAAACAACCTGATGAAAAACGCCATTTTGCAGTACTTTCAGGGCAATTACGAAAGCTTTTATAAAAAGTATCTCCCAAAGATTGAAAAGATCGGCGGTAACGAATTCAAAACCATCTGCCCGTTTCATCTCGATCAAGACCCCTCTTTGAATTTCAACAGTGAGACTGGGCAATACTTCTGCCATGGATGCGGTAAAAAAGGTGACGCCATTCATTTTTTTGCAAGGCTCAATAGTATGGACACCCGGCGAGACTTCCCGAAAATCTTAAAAAGGATTGCTTCTGATTTCAACATTCCACTCGAAGAAACCAAAAGGCGGCTTGTGCAAACCTACGATTACACCGACGCACAGGGTCAATTACTTTTTCAGGTGTGCAGATATGAGCCAAAGGACTTCCGGCAAAGACACAAGAAGAACGGAAAGTGGGTCTGGAACCTAAAGGGTGTT